>NZ_JH591067.1:0-150491 GCF_000242295.1 Haemophilus sp. oral taxon 851 str. F0397 | reverse complement strand
CAGATACTGACGCTGTAAATGTGGCTCAGTTGAAATCAACTGAACGCCATATTACACCGACCACATACACTTATAATGACGCAGATAAATCAGTTACACTGACTTATACCGATGGCAATGGAAATGTTGTAGCAAACACTGAAGCTAAAATTGATTTAAGCGGCTTAGCAAGCAAAATCAAAGATTACAGCTTTAAAACAAATGCAACAGGTTCAAACCTAGTGGAAACAGGAACAGAAACCACCGTTGCATCAGGCAAATCAGTCAACTTTGCTACAAGCGATAACTTGACTTTAAAACAAGACGTGAAAGATGGTAACGTGACTTACACTTACGGTCTGAAAAACCAAGTTGTTGTGGGAGAAAAAGGTACTCCTGGAGCTGATGGCAAACCGGGTAAAGACGGCATTGATGGCTCTATCGGCGTGAACGGTAAAGACGGTTCTGCAGTTGCAATCAATGGTAAAGACGGTTCTATCGGCTTAAATGGTGAAAATGGTAAAAACGGTTTAACCATTAAGGGTCAAGATGGCAATGTGGGCGTGGATGGTAAAGATGGTGAAACACGTCTAGTTTACGTTGAGAAAGCTGACCCAACTAAACCGGGAAGCACTGATAAAACTCATGAATTGGCAACTCTTGAGGATGGTATGAAATATGGGGGCGATATTGGCGAGGTTGCCAATGTCAAACTTAATAAACAAGTGGATGTAAAAGGTGGCGTTACGGATAAAACCAAGTTGTCTGACAACAATATTGGTGTAGTGTCAACACCTAATGCAACGACAGGCGGTACGGAATTAACCGTAAAACTGGCGAAAGAACTGAAAGGTTTAACTTCTGCTGAGTTTAAAGATGGCAATGATAAAACCAAAACAGAAATTACCCATAATGGCATCACCATTACCCCAGTAAATCCAGCGAATGGCAAAACGGCGGTTACTTTAACTGATGCAGGCTTAAACAACGGCGGCAACAAAATAACCAATGTTGCAGAGGGTGAAAATGATACTGATGCAGTAAATGTGAAACAGTTGAAAGACTTCAAAACTAAGGTTGCTGAAGGGGGATTAACTTTCGCAGGTAATAGCGGTACAGCTCATAAAGCGAAGTTAAACACAACTGTTAATATTAAAGGTGGTAAAGATAATACTGATGCTACACAATTTGACAATGGTAAAAATGTAATGACAACAGTAAATGACAATACTGTTACTGTTTCCATTAAGAAAACACCTGAAGTTGAGGGCATCAACATCACTGATACAACCGGTAATGTAAAAGTTAAATTAACTCAAACAAATGAAGGTTTAAAAGTATCTGATGGCAACAATAATGCAACACATATTACCAATGTTGCAGAGGGTGAAAAAGATACTGATGCAGTAAATGTGAAACAATTAAAAGCCGCGAAAACAGAAGTTGAAGCTGGTGAAAATATTGAGATCACATCTCGCACAGATGCAACAAATGGTCAAACTATCTATAAAGTGAGCGCAAAAGGTATTAATGATACTTCTGCAGCAGTTAAAGGTGGTTCTAATCACGTTGAAGTGACAAAAGCTGCTAATACGCATAAAGATGGTTCAACAACTGTTACTGACTATACCGTTGATCTTTCAGATAAAACGAAAGGTGATATTGGTAAAGGCGTTAAGGCATACGATAAAGTAACAAACGAAGGTTTAACCTTTAATGCAGATAAAGGTTCGACCGGTGTGAAAAAACTAGGTAGCAATGTGGCTGTTAATGGTGATGGTAAAAACATTACCACGACTGCAGATGAAAACGGTGTGAAAGTATCGATGAAAGATGATATTAAAGTAAACTCTGTCACAGCAAAAGAAGTGAAAGTGGGTGATGTTAATATCAACGAAAACGGTATCAACGCTGGTGGTAAACGTATTACAAATGTTGCTCCAGGTAAAGACGGCACTGATGCTGTGAATGTAAACCAATTGAAATATGTTGCAGGTAATATCAGCAATCAAATCAATAATGTTGATAAAGGCTTACGTGCAGGTATTGCTGGTGCTTTAGCATCAGGTGGTTTATATCATGTTACGACAGCAGGTAAATCTATGGTGTCTGTCGGTGCAGGTACATATCGTGGACAAAATGCGTTAGCGGTGGGTTACTCTCGCTTATCAGATAATGGTAAAGTTGGGGTTAAATTCACAGTAAACAGCAATTCACAAGGCCATGCAGGCGCAAGTGCAAGTGTTGGCTACCAATGGTAATTAACTTGTAAGTAAAATAAAACCCGACGAAAGTCGGGTTTTTTATTATCTAAACGCAGCTAAAAAAATAGCGCCCTATTGGCGCTACTCTGGTTATCAAAAAATTAATTATTAAATTCAGCACCTAAACAAGGGCGGATTTTATTTAACATTTCTTTTATTACGCGTGATGGTGCTGCGATAATATTGCCGCTGCGTAAGTATCCGTTACCAGCATCAAAATCACAGACTAAACCACCCGCTTCACGCACGATTAAATCGCCCGCTGCACAATCCCATGCTTTTAAGCCCATTTCAAAATAGCCATCAATACGATTTGACGCTACATAGCATAAATCCAATGCGGCAGAACCAGTGCGACGGAAATCCGCAGCATCTTCAATTAAGGCATTCATCATTGCAAATTGAGTTGGCATTAATTTTGGTTGTTTGAATGGGAAACCGGTCGCTAAAATTGAACCTTGAATTTCACGTTTACTATCTACACGCAAACGTACTTCGTTTAATTTTGCGCCTTCACCACGCACAGCGGTAAATAATTCATTACGGATTGGATCGTAAACAACCCCAACTTCAGTGCGATTTTTTACACGAATTGCGATAGACACGGCAAAATGAGGAAGGCCCGTCATAAAATTACGGGTACCATCTAGTGGATCAATCACCCATTGTACATCGCTATCTTTGCCTTCAAGCGCACCCGTTTCTTCGCTGATGATGGTGTGGTCAGGATAAGATTTACGAATAATTTCAATGATTTCTGCTTCTGCCGCTTTATCAACGTTTGTCACATAATCATTAATACCTTTTTGTGTGCTTTCGATAGCATCACGGCGTTCATAATTTTTAGCAATCACATTGCCCGCTTTTCGTGCCGCACGAATTGCGATATTTAACATTGGATTCATATTTCCACCAGATTTTAAAGAACAGAAAAATTCCGCGCCATTATAGCGAGATTTGCCAAAATAACCAGTTGAAAATTATAAAACAATGGTTTTTATAGGTTTTCAGGAAAAGTTTGCGATACAGATCGCAAAAATAGTATGAAGTAATTTTTCCACTGATTATTTGCCATTAAAGTGCGGTAGAAAATTGGAGAGTTTTATGCAGAAAGGTGTGACATTAGTGGAATTATTGATTGGATTAGCCATTATCAGCATTGCGCTGAGTTTTGCCGTGCCATTATGGCAAACAGACTCACCTAAAACGATTTTAGCCAAAGAGCAACATCGCCTATATTTATTTCTACGACAAATTCAGGCTCGGGCAGAAAATTCATCGGAAGTGTGGTTTTTACTTATCAATCGTAACCTTGCGACACAACAATGGTGCTTAACGGCACAAGTAAAAAATGATCAAACTTGCGATTGTTTAAACCCAACAAACTGTCCAAAAGAGGCCTATGCTCATTTTTACTATCCTTATTTTCCTAAAAAAACGATGATTCAAAGCCATTATCTTTATCCCAAAGAAATCACGAGGTTTTATGGTGCTCGTAATACGAGTGTCACTCGTTGCTTTATTCTACAAGCGGAAAATGAACGTACATTATTTTCATTTTTCAATGTTGGCAGCATTCGTTTGAAAACCAATCAAGCAGCTAGTGCATGCAATCAATCATGAAAACATTATTAAAAGGGCAAACCCTATTAGCACTAATGATTTCTCTGGCGTTATCGTCTTTATTATTGCTAAGCATTTCGCATTTTTATGTGCAAATACAAACGCAAAATCAACACATGTTATTGCGTTTAAAACTACAAGCAGAATTACAGCGAACATTACAGCTTATTGGTAAAGATCTTCGTCGATTAGGATTTAGAGCATTAAATACAAAAGGAACAGAAAGCAATTTATCTTTATTTGAATTAGATGAACAAGGCACTGCCATTTTCATTAGCCAAGAAGATAATGCCCCACTTAATAGCTGCGTGTTGTTCTTTTATGATTTAAATAAAAATGGATGTATTGGCAAAGATTCACCGAAAACCTGTATGAAAAATGGGAAAAATACATCCAAAAACAGTACAGAAGAATTATTCGGTTATAAAGTGAGTAACAAAATGATAAAAACCAAACTGACTTATCAAAGTGTTATTCCTACTAATTGCACAGCAGAAACTTGTAAACGCGCTTTTCAACAATCGGCTTGCAATGCTGGAGGCGGTTGGACAGATTTATTAGACAACAATGAATACGAAGTCACTACCCTACAATTTAATTGGTTAATCGAAGGAAAAGGATTAGAAATCAAGCTAAAAGGAAATTTAAAACAAACCCCAAACATCAGTTATGAAACATCCCTTGTCGTTTCGCTATGGAATCAAAAATAATGGAATCAAAAATAATGACAATACAAAAAGGCATTATTACGCTGACTATTCTGATTTTTATTTCAGGTTTATTAACCGTAATCTTATTGTTAGATGACAGTCATTTAAGTTTTTTTCGTTCTCAACAAAATCAACGAAAACACTATGTGGAAAGAACATTACAACTGCAAAACATGACAGAGGAGAAAAAACAAACTGCCTGCCTTGATTTATCGTTAAATAATCATGAAAGTGTAAAGCAAATCAGCATCACGCTTGAGGGTGCCAGCGATGCCATTCAATATTTTCTTTGGTGTGAAAGAATGAGCCTATTTAAAAAATCGCCCACAAAAGGAGATAATCAAGGTGCATTGAAAGATTTTATTCACACAGAAAGGCTCACAGATTTTCGACCGCGATTTTCTTCCCCGCCCAGAATTTTAAACGCGAATAAAACACCTAAACTTTATTGGTTTTCAGATTCTCAAGCGGAGGTTGAAATTAATGGCACTGTGTCTGCCGTATTAATTGCAGAGGGAGATTTAAAACTAACGGGCAAAGGGAGGATTAGTGGTGCGGTGATCACCAACGGGAATTTAACTTTAGATGGGGTAACGTTAGCCTATGGAAAACCTGTCGTAACAACCTTAGTACAACAATATAGCCAGTGGCAGTTGGCAGAAAAAAGTTGGAGTGATTTTAATGTTCCAGATGAATAAAGGCATGTCGCTCACTACCCTATTATTTTCCTTGGCTTTATTTAGCGTTTTATTTATTGCTTTCAATCAGTGGACGGCAAGCCAAAGAAAAAGTGCGGTGAAAACTTATCAAGATTTTCAGGCGATACAGATTGCGGAGAATCAAGCTCAACGCCAATTTTTAGGATTAGCTTGTGAACAATTAATACAACAAAATGGCTTAACTTTTCGCGTTCAATGTGGAAACGAACGTGTCATTGTGCATTATCCTATGGGTGAAATTTCGATAAAAACTAAGTAGAATGGCATTGTCTTTTTCTAGATTAAATCATCACAAAAGGTTGCCATTGTGTTCATTGTTTATTATTCCAATCAACTCGAAAAACAAAAAGAAATTCTTTCTTCCTTATTCAAATCGTTACCGCAGGAAGATCCTTTTCAGCAAGATATTATCTTGGTGCAAAGCCCGGGGATGGCGCAATGGCTGCAAATTGAATTAGCGAAAGAAACGGGTATTTCAGCGAACCTCAAATTTCCTATGCCAGCAAGTTTTATTTGGCAACTTTATGCTCAGAACTTACCTGCAACGGCATTGGAAAACCCTTTTGATAAAGATTCAATGACATGGCGTTTAATGCGATTAATCCCGACTTTTCTCGAGAAAGAAAGTTTTTCACCTTTACGCAATTATTTAGCGTCCTCGCCACATTCTGAACAATACAAACTTTATCAACTCAGCAGCAAAATTGCCGATTTATTTGACCAATATTTAGTTTATCGACCAGAATGGATTTTCGCCTGGGAAAAAGGCGAAGATAAACAAATCACCGCTCAAATACAAAAACAACAACCTAACCTCAACAATACGTTGTTTGAGCAAATTCAAGGCAATACAAAATGGCAAGGTGAGTTATGGCGTGCATTGCTCGTCGATGTTAAATCAGATGTTGGTGATGCCACCCATCGAGCGGCTTTGCATAATCAGTTCTTAGCCTTGCTTGCCGATAAAAAATCGTCGAAAAAATTACCTTCACGCATATTTATTTTTGGTATTCCTGCGCTTCCAACTGCTTATCTCAATATTTTGCAATCGATGTCATCAGAAGTGGATATTCATTTATTTTTTAATAATCCATGTCAAGAGTATTGGGGAGATATTAGCGATTTACGCCTTGATTATTTGCGTTCTCGCAAGCGCTATCAATTCAATAAACAAGATGAAAATCAACCGCTCTTTTCCGAAGATCAACTTTCTCAACTAGAAAACGCTCAGTTTGACGTCACTTATCAAAAAGAAAATCTGCAAGTAGGCAATCCATTACTGGCGGCTTGGGGAAAAATGGGGCGAGATTTTCTCTATACATTGGTGCGAGATGAAGAATATATTCCAACTTATCCCGTCAATGCCTATCAAGAAATTGAATCGAACAGTTTGCTTGGACAATTGCAATCTCAAATTCTGCATTTAGAAAATAAGCCGTTAAATATCGCAAAAAATGACCGCACTTTAATCCTACATGCTTGCCACAGTGCTATGCGGGAAGTGGAAGTATTGCACGATTATTTACTAGATTTATTCAATCAAGATCCTAACCTTACGCCAAAAGATGTGGTTGTTATGGTGGCAGATATAAACCAATACACGCCTTATATTCAGGCCGTTTTCGGGCAAAAAAATGGAAATGCCCCACAAATTCCATTTTCACTTTCAGATAATAAACTTTCAGAAAGCGATGTGCTGGTCTCAAGTTACTTAACTTTATTACGCTTAAAAGAAAGCAATTTTAGTGCAGAGGAGGTCTTAGCGTTGTTGGATATTCCTGCGATGCGAGAACGATTTAAGATTTCCCTTTCTGATTTGCCATTAGTGCGAGAATGGGTGGCGGATTCAGGGATTCGTTTCGGTTTGCAAAAAAATCAAGATGGCATCAATTTTAATTCTTGGCAGGCTGGATTAGAACGAATGATTTTAGGTTATGCGATGCGTGAAGAACACGGCATTTGGCAAGATAGTCTGGGCTTAAACAGCAGTTATGGCTTAAAGGGCGAGCTTGCTGGAAATTTATCTCACTTTTTCACCATACTTTCCGCGCTGCATGAAACGCTGCAACAAGCACATTCCATCGAAAAATGGCAAGAAATTTTAACCGCACTTTTATCAGATTTCTTCGTGCAAAACGAAGACACAAGTGACACGATTTTCTATATTCAAGAGAAAATTAATGAATTAGCTGAGCATCTAAAAGCGCTCCATTTTACTGAAGAATTACAAGCAGATGTGATTGCCGATGTCATCACAATGAAATTGGAAGATGCGCCAAATAGCCTCAAATTCCTTGCAGGAAAAGTAAACTTCTGCACCTTATTACCAATGCGTTCTGTGCCATTCAAAGTAGTTTGTTTACTTGGAATGAATGATGCGGATTACCCTAGAACACAAACACCAAACAGTTTCGATTTAATGCAATATCACCATCAAAAAGGCGATCGTGTTCGCCGTGATGATGATCGCTATTTGTTCTTAGAAGCCTTATTGGCAGCACGTGATTATTGCTATATCAGCTATGTAGGACGTTCCATCACAGATAATCAACCGAAAGAACCTTCTGTATTGGTAAGTCAACTCGTGGATTATATTAATCAAGGGCAAACCGAAAATACTCTTACGGTGATTGAGCATCCAATGACCGCATTTAGCCCAGATAATTTCAAATATAACGAGAAATTTACCCGCTCTTTTGCGACAAAATGGTTGCCAATCGCACAATTTGACGCGACTGCTAGCAATTCAGAATTTGCCGTCACGATGACAGAAAATCCAGAAAAAATCGAAGAAATTGAACTGGATCGTTTAGTCAGCTTTGTGGAAAATCCAGTGAAATTTTTCTTTGAAAAACAACTCGGTGTCTATTTCCGCGATGAAGATGATCGTATTGCCGATAGTGAAAACTTCACCTTAAGTGGATTAGATAATTACGCGCTCAATAATGACTTAATCTATCTTGATGAACAAAATTTTGCGGATTATTTTAGACAAGCGGAAGTAAAAGGCGTGTTACCTCGAGCCGAATTTGGAAAAGTTTATGCTGAAAATATTCGGAACAATGTTCTAGAATTTAAAAAGAAAATAGCAGATCTTGGCGAAGCCAAACATGCTTCCGTCGATTTCAATCTCTCCGTAGATTGGCGAAATGAAAATCAAGAGATTCGTCTATTTGGTTATATGGAGCCTTTATTTGGCAATGATTCACAGGTGATTCAGTGGCATTTTGCAAAATACAAAGATCGCTATTGCATCCGTCCTTGGATTTATTATTTGATCCAATGTGTCACACAAGAAAATGCGATACCACCAAAATTAATTACGCAAGATCAAGTTATCGAATTACCGCCTATTGAGCGTGAAACTGCTCTCGCTCAATTAAAAACTTACGTAAAAGATTATTTACAAAGCCAAATAGAAATTCAATTGGTGCCAACGATAAGAAATATTAATCATTTTATTGTGGACGATGAAAGTGCGGTAGATTTTGACAACATTTCTACAAAACTTCAGGAACTGGGCGAAGACAACTACGGCGCTCAAGCAGATCCATATTGGTCACGCATATTGGCGCAAACCTCAAGATTTGAACAAACTGAAAATATTGAAAAATTATTAAAACAAACAAAAGATTGGTTTGGCTTATTATTCGTATAAAAGAAGACAAGAAAAGCATAAAGCTAATCGTCAAAGAACCGATTTTTTGCTAAGATAACTGCCCTTTTTACGGAGAATTGTCTATGCGCTGTCCATTTTGTTTTACAGAAGAAACCAAGGTAATTGATAGCCGTTTGGTATCGGATGGCTATCAAGTTCGCCGCCGTCGTGAGTGCGGTCATTGTCATGAGCGTTTTACTACCTTTGAAACAGCCGAATTAATCGTACCAAAAATTATTAAAACTGACGGCACTCGAGAACCGTTCAATGAAGATAAATTACGCAGTGGTATTCAGCACGCCTTAGAAAAACGCCCTGTAAGTGCGGATGATGTTGAACAAGCAATTAACCACATAATTTTTCAATTACGCGCGACGGGTGAACGTGAAGTACCAAGTAAACTGGTTGGAAAACTCGCGATGAATGAGTTAAAAAAACTCGATAAAGTGGCTTATATTCGTTTTGCATCGGTCTATTTGAGTTTTGATAATATTAATCAATTCACCAAAGAAATTGAGAGCTTAAAGGATTAACCATGAGCGAATTTTCCGCACAAGATCACAAATTTATGCAACGTGCCTTGGATTTAGCCACCAAAGGCCAATATACCACCATGCCTAACCCATCGGTGGGATGCGTATTGGTAAAAAATGATGAAATTGTGGGGGAAGGCTTTCATTTTAAAGCGGGACAACCTCATGCTGAACGTGTTGCCTTAGCTCAAGCTGGTGAAAATGCCAAAGGCGCAACCGCTTACGTCACCTTAGAGCCCTGCTCTCATTATGGTCGCACACCGCCTTGTGCATTAGGATTAATCGAGGCTGGCGTAGTGAAAGTCATTGCTGCTATGCAAGATCCGAATCCTCAAGTCGCAGGAAAAGGTTTGAAAATGTTGTCTGAGGCTGGCATCGAAAGTGCGGTGAATTTATTGAACGATCAAGCGGAAAAAATAAATAAAGGCTTTTTAAAACGAATGCGTCAAGGTATGCCTTTTGTTCAACTCAAACTAGCGATGAGTTTAGATGGACGAACAGCAATGGCAAGTGGAGAAAGTAAATGGATTACGGGCCCAGATGCTCGTTCGGACGTACAAAAAATGCGTGCAAAATCATCCGCACTTTTATCTACTTCTGCGACAGTGCTTTCAGATGATCCAAGCCTGAACGTACGCTGGGATGAATTCCCTGAAAATCTTAAAACAGAATATAAAAAAGAAGATCTTCGCCAACCTGTGCGAGTCATTTTAGATTCACAACATCGCATTCAGCCGACTCATAAACTTTTTTTAACGCATTCTCCCGTTTGGTTAGTTTCTAATGAACCACGAGATTTAACAGGCTTTCCTGATTTCTGCGAACAAATTATTCTTCCAAAAGAAAATTTACTAAAAGAATTAATGCAAGAACTGGGAAAACGCCAAATAAATACCCTTTGGGTAGAAGCTGGAGCAAATTTATCAGGCAGTTTAATTGATGCGAAATTAGTGGATGAATTGATTATTTACATTGCTCCAAAATTACTTGGAGACAATGCTCGTGGTCTATGCCAATTACCGAATTTAACTCAACTTGCCGATGCACCATTATGGCAACTCAATGAATTAGAACAAATCGGTGACGATATAAAATTAACTTACACGCCGAAAGGAATCTAAATGCTTAAAAAACTTTTCCATTCCGCACTTTGGGGCTTGGCTGCTGCGGGCGTGATTTTGTTTGCAGTTCCAAGACTGAATAACAGCAATATCTTTACTTCAGACGATATTGTATCGTTCAAAAATGCGGTGCGTATTGCCTCACCTGCAGTAGTGAATGTTTATAATCGATCTTTTTCTTCTGCCAGCATTAATGATAATGATCAGTTACAAGTGAATAACTTAGGTTCTGGAGTGATTATGAGTAAAGATGGCTATATTCTGACGAATAAACACGTTATCCAAAATGCGGATCAAATTGTAGTAGCGTTGCAAAACGGAAATATTTTTGAGGCTAGTCTTGTTGGTTCGGATAATCTCACTGATCTCGCTGTTCTCAAAATTCGTGCAAATAATCTTTCAACCATTCCACAAAATTCAGATCGCCAAGCTCACGTTGGTGATGTGGTATTAGCAATCGGTAATCCCTACAACTTAGGGCAAAGCGTATCCCAAGGTATTATTAGCGCTGTGGGACGTAATGCCGTAGGTGATTCTGTTGGCAGACAAAACTTCATCCAAACCGATGCTTCAATTAACCGCGGCAATTCAGGTGGCGCATTAATTAATTCTGCAGGTGAATTGGTTGGAATCAGCACGCTAAGTATTGGTAAAACCGCCAATGAAATCGCCGAAGGACTAAATTTTGCCATTCCAATGGATATTGCAAATGATGTTTTACAAAAAATTATACGAGATGGACGTGTTATCCGAGGTTATTTTGGTGTGCAAAGTGACATCAGTTCAAGTAGTGAAGAAGGTATAGTCATCACTGGTGTAAGCCCGAATAGCCCCGCAGCAAAAGCTGGTATTCAATTAGGTGATGTCATTTTGAAATTAAATAATCAAGAAGGCATTTCAGCCCGAGAAATGATGCAAATTATCGCAAATACAAAACCTAATTCAAAAGTTCTCGTCACTATTCTACGATTAGGCAAAATTTTACAACTTCCTGTTGTCATTGAAGAATTTCCAGTAAATTAAAAATAGCGGTCTTTTCTGGCCGCTATTTTCATTCTCTTTTCCATTGAACAGCTATTCACTCTAGCTCATTTTCTGACATTTCGGGCAAAAGAAACTATTACGCTGCCCTATCACTAAACTTTCAATTTTTGTACCGCACTTCGGACAAGGTTTATCTTTATTGCCATATACCAGTAATTCTTGTGCAAAATATCCTGGGCGCCCATCTGGCTGTAGGAAATCTTTAAGGGTCGTTCCACCTTGAATAATGGCTTTTCTCAAAACATCTTTAATCGTGTTCACTAAGGAAATACATTGATTGCGGGTCAAATTTTTAGCGAGTTTAAGTGGATGAATACCACAAATAAACAAACTTTCATTCGCATAAATATTTCCAACGCCTACCACCACAGCGTTATCCATCAAGAAAGTTTTAAGTGCGGTTGATTTTTGACGAGATTTTTTGAATAAATATTCTGCATTAAATTCATCAGAAAGCGGTTCAGTCCCCAGCTTTAAGAAAAGATGAAAGTCATCTAAATTCTCCGTCCACAACCATGCACCGAAACGACGAGGATCGTTATAACGTAATAATTTACCATTATTCATCACAATATCAATATGATCATGTTTATCTATTGCACTATCCTGTGGCACAATTCTCACTGAACCAGACATGCCGAGATGCCCGATGATATAACCTTTTTCTGTGTGAATAATCAAATATTTTGCTCGACGAGTGAGATCGACAATTTTTACATTTTTTAGCGTTATCAATTCCTCTGATACGGCCCAGCGCAATTTAGGCTGGCGCACGACAATTTTCTCAATCGTAAAATTCTTAAGATAAGGGCTAATACCACGTAGTGCAGTTTCGACTTCGGGAAGTTCCGGCATGATTTGTTCCTTAATAAATCTGGGATACAAAAAAAACCCGAACAATGTCGGGCTTTTTCTAAATAAGCAAAATTATTTGATTTTTGCTTCTTTATAGATAACGTGTTTACGCACTACTGGATCAAATTTTTTGATTTCCATTTTTTCAGGCATATTACGTTTGTTTTTATCAGTTGTGTAGAAGTGACCGGTCTCTGCAGTAGAAACTAAACGGATTTTCTCACGAGCGCCTTTAGCTGCCATTTTTTAGCTCCTTAGATTTTTTCGCCACGAGCACGGATTTCAGCTAATACTGCATCAATGCCTTTTTTATCAATAATACGCATACCTTTCGCAGTTAAACGTAAGGTTACGAAACGGTTCTCACTTTCAACCCAGAAACGGTGAGTGTGAAGGTTTGGAAGAAAACGACGACGTGTCGCATTCAACGCGTGTGAGCGGTTGTTACCCACAGCTGGACGCTTGCCTGTTACTTGACAAACTCTAGACATAATAATCTCCAATAATTAAATATAAGCTCGAGCTTACGGTTCGGATTGTTTAAAGCCAGTTAAAACCAGCTTGCTACCTCGTCAGGTCGCGCTAATCCGACCCGCTTACTATATTAAAGGTCGCAAATTATACTGGCTTTGTTTTCATTTCTCAAGTGTAAATGCGATTTTCCTGAATGTAATCGGTAAAAAAATGGTCAACATTATAAAAATTTATAATAAAAAGTTCTCTGCAAAAGAATAGCAATCTGTTTTTCCGACAATTAAGTGATCAAGCACTCTGATTTCCATTAGTTCTGCTGACTCCTGAATTTTTTTAGTAATAAGCTGATCCGAATAACTCGGCTCCGTTATACCCGAAGGATGATTATGCGCCAAAATTAAAGCTGCCGCATTACAATAAAGTGCCTCTTTAATTATTTCCCGAGGATAAACCGCTGATACATTAATTGTACCTAAAAATAACCGCTCTTTTTTAATCAGACGATGTTGATTATCCAAAAATAAAACCATGAACACTTCTCTTTCCTCATGTTGCAATTCAGTGAGTAAAAAAAGTTTTACCGTTTCAGGATCATTAATAATCGGTGTACTTAACATCTCTTGCTTTAAATAACGCTTGGTCATTTCAGTAATCGCTTGCAGCTGAATAAATTGCGTAATGCCTAAGCCTTTCACTGAGCAGAAGGCTTTTTCATCTGCAGAAAGTAACGCATGCAAGGAACCAAAATGTGATAAGACATTTTTCGAAAGCTGAATTACTGGGCAGCCTTTTATGCCAGTTCGTAAAAAGATCGCCAGCAATTCATAATCAGCGAGCGTTTCTACACCAAATTTGAGCAATTTTTCGCGTGGCATTAAATCATCATTGTTTTCCATAAAATATTAAACGCAAAATAGAAAAAATTTTGACCGCTCTTTTCTTGTTTTACGAGTAACTTATGTAAAGTCTGCGATATGTATCGCAAAAATAGCATTGGGCATTCAATAAAATTAAAGTAAAATAACGGAATTGTGGCTAAGTACTAACAAAGGTTCAAACATGAAATTAAACGGAAAGCATATTGTAGTTGGCATAACTGGCGGAATTGCGGCCTATAAAACAATAGAGTTGATTCGTTTATTACGCAAAGCAGACGTTGAAGTACGTGTAGTATTAACTCCAGCTGCGGCAGAATTTGTTACTCCTTTAACGCTTCAAGCCATTTCAGGAAATGCTGTCGCACAATCTTTACTTGATCCACAAGCAGAGCTGGCGATGGGTCATATTGAACTTGCCAAATGGGCGGATGCAATCATTATTGCGCCAGCTAGTGCAGACTTTATTGCCCGTCTTACGGTAGGCATGGCGAATGATTTACTTTCAACAATTTGTCTTGCGACTAATGCACCAATTTTACTTGCCCCAGCAATGAATCAGCAGATGTATCGCCAATCCATTACGCAACAAAATTTAACAGCACTTCAAACGCGTGGAATTAAGCTTATTGGCCCGAATAGTGGTTTTCAGGCTTGCGGCGATATGGGGAAAGGGCGTATGTCAGAACCAGAGGAAATTTTTACCGCACTTTCTGACTTTTTCTATCAAAAACAAGATCTACAAGGATTAAATATCGCCATTACAGCAGGCCCAACGCGTGAGGCAATCGATCCTGTTCGTTATATTTCTAACCATAGTTCAGGCAAAATGGGATTTGCAATTGCTGAAGCATTTGCCGAACGTGGAGCGAACGTCACGCTGATTTCAGGGCCAGTAAATTTAACAACACCTAAAAATGTAAATCGAATTAATGTCATCTCAGCGCAAGAAATGTGGCAAGCCTCTCTTGAAAGTGCGGTGAAAAATCAGATTTTTATTGGCTGTGCGGCTGTTGCTGATTACAGAGTAGCTGAAGTTGCTGACCAAAAAATCAAAAAATCTGGGGATGAAATATCTATCAAGTTAATTAAAAATCCAGATATTATCTCAGATGTAGGACATTTAAAAACACATCGACCTTTTACTGTTGGATTTGCAGCTGAAACCCAAAATGTTGATGATTATGCAAAAGATAAACTTGAACGCAAAAATCTTGATATGATTTGTGCCAACGATGTATCTGGTGGACAAGTTTTTAACGCTGATGAAAATGCCTTACAGCTTTTCTGGAAAAATAGTCATAAAAAATTATCGCTAAAATCAAAAGTGGAACTTGCAGCTGATTTAGTTAATGAAATTATCGAACGCTATCAAAAAACCTTATAATTCCAACCGCACTTTTACCTAAAAATGAATTTCAAACGGAGTATTACATGAAAAAAATTGACGTAAAAATTTTAGATTCTCGCATTGGAAATGAATTTCCTCTGCCAACTTATGCAACTGAAGGTTCAGCAGGTCTTGATTTACGTGCGTTGATCGATGAAAGCTTTGAAATTCAACCTGGTGAAACCAAATTAATTCCGACGGGGCTATCAATTTATATTGCGGATCCAAATTTAGCTGCCGTGATTTTGCCTCGTTCTGGTCTTGGTCATAAACACGGCATTGTGCTAGGAAATCTTGTGGGATTAATTGACTCCGATTATCAAGGGCCATTAATGGTATCAATGTGGAACCGTGGAAATGAGTCATTCAAAATTGAAGTCGGCGATCGCATTGCTCAACTTGTTTTCGTGCCAGTAGTACAAGCTGAATTTAATATTGTAGAAGATTTTCAACAAACCGAACGTGGTGAAGGCGGTTTCGGTCATTCAGGTAAACAATAATTTATGGTAGAAGAACAATTATCTTTATCGGGCGTGGAAGAGATTACGCCTAAAATTGAAACCCCAAAAATTGAAAAAAGAACGGTAAAAGAACGTCGTCAACAAGTACTGACTGTGTTGATACATATGCTTCATTCCGAACGTGGCATGGAGCGTATGACAACAGCTCGTCTAGCAAAAGAAGTTGGGGTATCAGAAGCTGCGTTATATCGTTACTTTCCAAGCAAAACAAAAATGTTTGAAGCCTTAATCGAGCATATCGAAAATACCCTATTAAGCCGTATTACCGCGTCTATGCGTAACGAAACCCAAACAATGAATCGCATTCATGATATTTTACAAACGATTTTAGATTTTGCCCGTAAAAACCCTGGGTTAACTCGAATTCTAACGGGCCATGCATTAATGTTTGAAGATGCGCAATTGCAAGTTCGAGTCGCACAATTTTTTAATCGTCTTGAAATGCAGTTTGTCAATATTTTACAAATGCGAAAATTGCGTGAAGGACGTGGCTTTAATGTGGATGAACGCGTAATTGCTTCACATTTAGTAACACTATGTGAAGGACAATTTATGCGCTATGTTCGTACTAATTTCCGTCTGAATGCAAGCCAGTCTTTCGAACAACAATGGCGTTTTATCGAGCCACTTTTTGCCTAATTGACTTTACCGAGTAAATATATGATTATTCCTTGGCAAGAACTAGAAGCAGAAACATTAGATAATATCGTAGAAAGCGTAATTTTACGCGAAGGAACCGATTACGGTATAGAAGAACTTTCACTCAACCAAAAAAAACAACTTTTACTGACTCAAATTCGCAATGGAATTGCGGTGATTGTATGGTCTGAATTGCATGAATCCATTGACATCAAAAATAAAACGGAATTATTTAAACAGGAATGTAAGGAGCACGAATGTCAAATGAATTAACCGAAATTGATGAAGTTGTCACCTCCTCTCAAGAAGAAGATACAACTCAACGAGATCCAGTTTTAGATTGGTTTCTTACTCACTGTCATTTACATAAATATCCCGCAAAATCGACTTTAATTCACGCTGGTGAAGATGCAACGACACTTTATTATGTCATTAAAGGCTCTGTAATGGTGTCAGCAAAAGATGACGAAGGTAAAGAGATGATTCTCACTTATTTGGGTGCAGGACAATTCTTTGGTGAGGCTGGATTATTTGATGAAGGTTCAAAACGATCTGCTTGGGTAAAAACAAAAACAACATGTGAAATTGCTGAGATTTCTTATAAAAAATATCGTCAATTAATTCAAGCAAACCCAGAAATCTTAATGTTTTTAACCGCACAATTGGCAAGACGTTTACAAAATACTTCACGCCAAGTCAGTAATTTAGCATTCTTAGATGTGGCAGGTCGTATTGCTCAAACGCTAATGAACTTAGCTAAACAGCCTGAAGCAATGACACATCCTGATGGAATGCAAATCAAAATTACACGTCAAGAAATAGGGCAAATGGTTGGTTGTTCAAGAGAAACTGTAGGACGCATTATTAAGATGTTAGAGGATCAGAATCTTATCCATGCTCATGGAAAAACCATTGTTGTATATGGTGCAAGATAATTTTTCATCATAAATCATTCAAAATGAAACCATCCAAAATCAATTTGGATGGTTTTTGTTTAATTAGAAATAATATTCAAAACATTAATTGACAATTAATATAAAGGATTCTATCATTATCCAACTTCTTACAAATATCGTGGGAAGACAGGATTGGTCTCCTGATATAGTGGCTTTAAAGGTTTATAACCTTATTGCATAGTTTTATGCCGCAAAAGCTAGAACACCAAGATGCATTTTCTAATCTATGGTGGGCTAGGTAGAAATCCCGCAGGGATGCGTGCAGTAAGCCACTTGCTGTTAAGACCAATTCTGCTTAGTTCCACCACCCTTCTTTCAAATTCCCTAGCTTTTTTCTATCTCACCTTAATTAACCTTTTTTCTTTCTAGTAAAACTAATACCTCATAGTGAGATGTTTGCGGAAACATATCAAAAAGTTGAATTTTCAATGGTTTATAAAAAGTTAGATACTGTAAATCTTTACCCATTGTCACGGCATTGCAGCTGGAATACAAGATAAAGTGCGGTTGAATTCGGTTAAGAAATTCACTTAATTCCTTTCCAATTCCACGACGTGGTGGATTTACAATCACAAGATCTGACTTATTCTCATTCTGATTTTTCATCACACTTGCCGCGTCTAGTGATTGGAAATTTACATGTTCTAAACCCAATATTTTAGCGGAATGGCTCGCAGCGAAAATAGCGGATGAGGAAATTTCAATTCCAGTTAACTCTATACTTTTTCCCCATTTTTCCTGTAAAGCTTTCGCGCAATGTAAGCCAAATCCTCCCACGCCACAAAATAAATCCCAGACTTTATAGATTGGTAATTCGCTCACCCATTGCTGAGCGGTTGCATATAATCCCGCCGCCACTTTAGGATTGGTTTGAAAGAAACCTTGTGGGCGAATAAAGAGCGGAATACTATTGAAATTCTCAGGCAAAAATTGTTGTTCTGTCAGAAAAATTTCTTGTTCACCTTCTAAGATGGCCGCGTGCTGTGGCTGTAAATTAATGCTAACCACTTCTAAGTGCGGTAATTTTTCCAATAATTTTGGTAATTCTCGACGAATTAATGACAATTTATTTTCTGTGCGTAATACAAAACGCAACATTAATTTTCCCGTCGCGATACTTTCTGTGAGCAGAATATATTTAAGCTCGCCTTTTTGTCTAGCAATGTTATAAGGTACTAAACCAGCACGGCCAATAAAATCCTTCAAAACAGGGAAAATCAATGAAAAATGAGTTGGATAAAGGGGGCAATCACACAAATCAATCGCACTTTGTGGATCATTAGGATTTTTTAAGATTCCCAGTATCGGGCGTTCAACACTACCACTAACAACCATTTTAGCTTTATTACGAAAGCCTTGTTCATCAGATTGAAAAGGAGCCAACCATTGAGCTCCATCGCAATTAATAGAAATCAGTTGCTGCTTTAAATGATGTTGTTTTTCAGTTAGCTGCTGACTATAAGGTATTTCAAGCCATTGACAAGAACGACATTCATTTTGTTGATAGTATCGACAATCAATCATTTTCTTGCAACCTGAATATCTAGCCAACGGCTTTGAATATCTGCGAGATTTCGGTAATTCAATTTCCAACGTTGCTCTAAAACCAAGTCATTCCACTTGATCACTCTACGTTTAAATAAATTTTTTAAGCGAGCTTGACGAGTCATAAAGTGCGGTTCATTTTCAGTAAGTTTTAGATTATCTAATACTTGAATGACACCTTCACGTTCATTGCACAATAACAAAAGATCACAACCTGCATTGAGCGCTTTTTTGCTACGCTCTACAAAATCGCCCATTACGCCAGCGCCTTTCATGCCGAGATCATCGGAAAAAATCGCACCTTGGAAATTTAATTGTTTTCGTAAGATTTCTTTCAACCAATATTCTGAACCACTTGCTGGTTGACTATCACATTGTCTATAAATGACATGCGCAGGCATAATGGCATCGAGTTTATTTTGTGAAATCAATTGTTGGAAAGGTTGGAGATCGCAACTAAAAATTTCGTCTTTTGCGCGATCATCATAAGGTGTTTCTAAATGAGAATCAGCTAATACATGGCCATGACCGGGGAAATGTTTACCTGTAGATGTCATACCTGCTTGATGCATACCATCAATAAAAGCGGTTGCTAAATTTACCGCACTTTTTACATCAGATGAAAAACTGCGATCACCAATCGCTCGACATTCATGCCCCAAATCCAACACCGGCGCAAAACTCAAGTCAATATCCAAGGCAATCATTTCTGCTGCCATTTGCCAACCTGCTTCTTTAGCGAAGTTCACTTGTTCAATTGCTGACAATGTTTCTTGAAAAGCCTGCATTGAAGGCAACATCGTGAATCCATCACGGAAACGTTGAACTCGTCCGCCTTCTTGATCTACCGTAATCAATAAAGGCTTTTTCACTCGTTGACGAACAGAACGAATTAATTCTTGAATTTGTTCTCTGTCTTCAAAATTTCGAGTAAATAAAATCAATCCCGCAACAAGAGGATGAGAAAGTAACTCAACCTCCTCTTGTTCCAACTCTTTTCCTTTTAAATCAATTAACAACGTGCTCATAAATTATTTTAAATAAAGGCGATAATTTTTACTTTCTACAGTAGGTTTAATTAAATCAATCGATTTCTCTTCTTGTGGTTTTAGCAAAAATTGAGCGGAATAGCTTTCTTGCTGATTTTCCCAAGTTTGGGTTACCCCTAAATGATCGTACCAATACAAGTAGTAACTTATATTCAAAAGTTGCTGACTTTTATTTTTTATAAGCGCTGATTTTTGACTCGTTTCAACTTGAATTAAAGGTGAAAGATTAGATGTGATATTTAAAATCGGCTTCGTTGAATAAGTTAAGTTTTCTACTGAACTTGAACAAGCAGCGAGCACAAGGCTCGCCAAAATTAAAAAATATTTTTTCATTATTTAACTAACATTCTACCTAAAGGTTCACCACCGACTAAATGCATATGTAAATGGAATACTTCTTGTCCACCATGTTTATTACAATTCACAATTAGGCGGTAACCATCTTCCGCAATGCCTTCTTCTTTAGCGAGTTTAGCCGCTACACTAAATAATCGACCTAGCGCTACTTCATCTTGCTCTGTTACATCATTCACTGTGGGGATGACTTTATTTGGAATGATCAAAATATGTGTTTTAGCTTGTGGTGAAATATCACGAAACGCTGTGACTAATTCATCTTGATAGACGATATTTGCAGGAATTTCTTTACGGATAATTTTACTAAAAATTGTTTCTTCTGCCATTGTTTGCTCCCTATAAAAAAGTGCGGTGAATTTACCGCACTTTTTATCAAAATTTATCTGAGATTGCAATTTAATCAATTATTGCTGTGCTTCATCATCTTGATTGATGAAAGAATCATTTACTTCAATTTTTGCTCTCTCACGCAATCCTTGCATTAATTGCGCTTGAACTTCTGCCTGACTTGTACGTAATAATTGAGCACTAAATTGGCTTAATTCTTTATCGTTAAGCACGCCGTCTTCTACTTTATTTAAAGCAATAATAACCACATCTCCTTTCTCATTACGAGCAACTTGGTAAACCACTTTACCTGATTCTGGTTTAGCAATTGAGAATACGCCATTTGTTAAAATTGGATCTTTATTTTCACTTAAAGTAAAAATTTGCTCACTTGAGAAATTAATTCCATCCACTTTCGATTCAGCATTTTCGCTTAATGCTTTCACCGCTTGTTGTGCTTTTTCATTTAAGACATTTTCAGCCTTCTGGCGTTTTAAGAACATTTCAATATCTGCTTTCGCATCTTCCAATGTTCTCACACCTTCAGGTTTGTGCTCTAACACACGCACAACAATAGCGTGATAATCACCTACATTCAAAGGCTCTGAATTAGCGCCACCATTGGCAATATCAGATTCAAAAACGGCAGAAACTACATTAGGGAAATTTAATTCTGCAGGTACATTTTGACGAGAAAAATAACCGCTCTCTTGAACTTTAACACCTGCAACTTGTGCAGCGCTATTCAGCGATTTGCTATCTTCAAAAGCCTTATCACGCACTTGCTTTTCAATTGCGTAATAACGATTTTCTAATAAGGATTTACGAACTAAATCAGCAACCTGTGCTTTCACTTCATCTAAAGTTTGAGCTTTACGTTCTTGCACTAAAACAATATGGTAATTGCCATCCACATTGATTGGTTGGCTATATTGTCCTACCTGCAATGCAGCTGCAGCATCTTCAAAGGCTTTTGGTAATTCATTCGCATTTACCCAACCTAAATCACCACCATTCTCACCAGAAACTTTATCTAAAGATTTAGCTTTAGCTACATCAGCGAAATTTGCGCCTTTTTGTAATTCATCGTAAGTATCCTTAGCATCTTGCTCATTTGCAAATTGAATATGAGCTAAACGCTGAGTCATAAATTGAGCTTTATTATCTTGATAATATTGCGCAATTTCTACATCTTTAACTTCGATACCTTTTTCGATTTGGCTACCAGAGAGATCAATATATTGAACCTTCACTTGTTCTGGCTGAACAAAAGATTTTTGATTAGCTTCGTAATAAGCTTTAATTTCATCATCAGATACCGATTGCTTTGCCATTTCATCTGTAAGAGATAATGTTGCTAAACGAGCTGAGCGCTTTTGAAAGAAAACTTGTGAGGTATTTTTTGCTTGAGCCGGCACGATAAACTCACTGTTAGCAACACCACTTTGCATTTGTTCAAGAGTTAATGCGCCACGCAAAATAGCCGCATAACCATCTGAACTTAAACGATTTTGTTGTAATACTTGTTGATAAACACCGTTATCAAATTTGCCATTAACTTGAAAATTAGGATCTGTCACGATTGCTCGTTTAATCATTTCATCACTGACGCCTAATTTTAATTCTTTCGCATATTGACGAAGTAATTCTTGATCAATCATTCGATTGATGGTGCTTTGACGAAGTGCGGTAACAAATTCTGGAGAATCTGACTGAGCCATAAATGCTTCGCCTTCGCGTTGTGCACGAGCCTCAAATTCTTGGTTGTAGCGATTTAAAAAATCTTGTTGCGAAATCACTTCACCATTAACTTTTGCAGCGTAAGTATCATTTGAACTAAAAAGATAGCCAGACATACCGCCGACTAAAAACGATAAAGTAATCAAACCCAAAATAAACTTAGCTGCCTTTGAATTTGATAAATTGTGCATTTTTTCAATTAACATTCTATAACCCTTGTTATAAACATAAAATTTTCCCCGATTATAATCTAAACGTAGAAGATTAGCATCTTAAAAAGTGAAAACACCGTACTCACAAAGCAAGCTAATGCCAATTCCAATCAGCACTATACCACCAAAAATCTCCGCTTTTGCTCTAAATTTTTGCCCAAGAAAATGACCGCGCTTTACTCTTGCTATTTTCCAATACAGAAAGAACTAAAAATATTACCTAGCAAGTCATCTGATGTGAATTCTCCTGTAATTTCACTCAAGTAAGTTTGTACTAAGCGTAATTCTTCCGCTAAAAGTTCTCCGGCATGAAATTCTGTAAGTTGAACCAAACCGATTTGTAAATGCTCTGCGGCTTTCTCAAGTGCATCTAAATGACGACGACGAGCTAAAAAGCCCCCTTCCATACCAGTTTGAAAGCCCATTGCTTGTTTCAAATGTTCACGTAAAAGTTGTACACCATCATGCGTTTGAGCGGAAAGACTAATAATTTGATAACAGTCCTGTTCGCTTTCGCTTGCTTGTTCGCCATTTAAATCTATTTTGTTTCGAACAATAGTGACAGGCAACGTTGTGGGTAATTTTGCTAAAAATTCTGACCGCACTTTACTTAAATCTGCACTTTCAGGATCGCTACTATCTAACATCAAAATAATACGATCGGCTTGTTCAATTTCCGTCCATGCGCGAGAAATGCCAATGCGCTCGACTTCATCGGTTGCATCTCGAAGACCCGCGGTATCAATAATATGCAATGGCATTCCGTCGATATGAATATGCTCACGCAGTACATCGCGCGTTGTGCCCGCAATATCCGTTACGATAGCCGCTTCGCGACCAGCAAGCACATTAAGCAAGCTCGATTTACCCGCATTCGGACGACCGGCAATCACCACTTTCATACCTTCACGTAAAATAGAACCTTGTTTGGCTTCTGAGCGAACATCTTCCAACTGATTAATAATTCCGCGTAAGTTTGCTTCAATTTTTCCATCCGCCAAGAAATCAATTTCTTCATCAGGAAAATCAATGCTTGCTTCTACATAGGTGCGTAAGTAAATAACAGAATCAACTAATTCATTTACTTTCTTTGAAAATTCACCTTGCAAAGATTTTAATGCGGAACGTGCTGCCTGTTCTGATGTTGCATCAATTAAATCCGCAATGGCTTCCGCTTGAGCAAGATCCAATTTATCATTCAAAAAAGCTTGTTCAGAAAACTCACCCGGTCTCGCCAAACGAATTCCATCAATTTGTAAAATACGTTTGAGTAATAAATCTAATACAACCTGCCCACCGTGACCTTGCAATTCCAATACATCCTCACCAGTAAATGAATTTGGTGATTTGAAGTAAAGGGCAATCCCTTGATCTAAAACAGTGCCATCAGCATCCTTAAAAGGGAGATAATCAGCCATTCTTGGCTTAGGACATTTTCCCAACACCGCTTGTGCAACGTCTGTTGCTAAAGGCCCAGAGACTCTTAAAATCCCAATACCACCACGACCTGGCGCAGTAGCTTGAGCAACGATTGTTTCTTTCATAAAAAACTCTTTAAAATCTAGCCGCACTTTGAATTTAGAGGGATAACTCTTATCCCTGTTTCTTCTAAAAAGAAACTCTATCTCTACAAAATACGGAATATATTAAGATCAAATAATAAAGAAAGGCACTATTCGTGCCTTTCTTTTTGCCAGTTAGTGACTATTTCTTACGGGAATGTAACCCTTTTTTCTCTAACCCTCGATAAATTAATTGCTGTTGTGCAATTGTAATTAAGTTAGAAACTAACCAGTACAACACTAAACCAGCAGGGAACCATAAGAAGAAGAACATAAAGACTAATGGCATAAAGTTCATCACTTTTTGCTGCATTGGATCAGCCACTGGTGTTGGCGACATTTTTTGCAACAAGAACATTGAGATACCCATTAAAATAGGGAAAATATAATAAGGATCTTGTGCTGATAAATCTTGAATCCAACCAAAGAACGGAGCGTGACGTAATTCAACTGCTTCCATAAATGTCCAATACAATGCGATGAAGATTGGCATTTGAAGAAGAATTGGCAAACAACCACCAAGTGGATTTACTTTTTCTTCCTTATAAAGTTTCATCATTTCTTGGCTCATACGTTGGCGATCATCACCGAAACGTTCACGCATTTCTTGCATTTTCGGTTGCAACATACGCATTTTAGCCATAGATGTATATTGTGCTTTTGTAAGTGGATACAAAATTGCTTTCACCACAATTGTTACACAGATAATAGCTAAACCCCAGTTCGACACAATCCCTTGAATAAAGGTTAATAACCAGAATAACGGTTTAGCAATAAACCAAGCCCAACCGTAATCAACCGTTAAATCTAAGTGATTTGCTACAGTAGCCATTTGATTTTGAAGTTTAGGGCCAGTCCACAAAGAACTTGTAATCGTTTCTTGGCCACCAGCAGGAATAGTAACAACGGGACCACGATAACCAATTGAAGCGACATTATTTTTAGTATCTGTAATTGTGTAAAGTTGATTATTTACATCCTGATTAGGGATCCAGGCCGATACGAAATAATGTTGTAATACTGCAACCCAACCAGCTTTAGTATCAATAGAAAGATTATTATCTTTCATATCGCCGAAACTATATTTTTTATAGTTTGTTTCTGAAGAAGAATATGCGCCACCAGTGTAAGTTGGCATTGCGACATTACCAGAGCTTTCAACAATAGAATGTTTTAATTGACCATAAGGTTCCACTTCAATAGCTTGACCACTTTGGTTATTAATCTTGTAATCTACGCCTAAATCATAGCTACCACGTTTTAATACGAAGATTTTTTGATAAGTCACACCATCTTTTTCAAAAAGAAGAGGAACTGAAAGAGACGCTTGACCATCTGCTAATTTAAAATTATCGCCTTCAATTTGATATTGCGCACGACCAGAACGAGTATCGATACCGTTTTTACCAATTAAACCACTTTGTGCAATATACACATGTTCTTTGGTGTCTTTTAATAACTCAAACGGTGTTTTTGAATCCAATTCAGCATCATATTTTAATAATTCGGAACTAATTACATCACCGCCTAAAGTATCAACTTTCAAACGAAATACATCGTTTTCAAGGGTAATAATACGGCCATGAGTTTGAGAATCTGCTACGACTTGTGAATTAGAAGAAGGAGAACTTGCCGGAACATCAGAATTGGCTGTCATTGAAGTTGTTTGCTCAGTTGGCACTTGTGGATTTTTATCCAACTGCCATTGCTGATAAACAAGGAAAGAAATAAAAATTAGCGCTAACACTAATAGGCTACGTCTTGAGTCCATTATTTTTTCTCATCGTTATTATTAATTTTAGGTGGAACAGGATCGAATCCACCAGCGTTCAAGGGGTGACATTTTAATACACGTTTTAGAGTAAGCCAACTACCTTTTAACAATCCATGTGTTTTTAACGCTTCAATTCCATAGCAAGAACAAGTAGGCACAAACCGACAACGCGGTCCGATAAGAGGACTAATAACAACTTGATAGAAACGAATAAATCCAATTAAGATTTTTGCACCAAACGAATGTGTCGTTGCCATAATTTTTCTAAGATTTGCACAAAAGAGCTATTATCAAGCTTACCTATACCACCTTTTGCAACAAAAACAAAATCACATGCTGGTAAACGATGTTGCGATAAACGAAAACTTTCTCGTACTAAGCGTTTAATACGATTACGATCATGAGCTCGTTTTAAGTGTTTTTTAGCGACAGTTAAACCTAAGCGAGGATGCTCAAGATTATTTTTTCTGGCAAGGATGGTTATTTCTGGAGTGCTAGCTCTGAACGGTTGTTCGAAAACATTTTTGAATTGAACGGGAGTTAACAAACGTAACTCCCTTGAAAAGTTCAGCTTAACCACTAAGAACGGTGATTATGCAGATAAACTTTTACGACCTTTAGCACGACGACGCGCTAAAACTTGACGGCCATTTTTAGTTGCCATACGAGCACGGAAACCGTGAGTACGACTACGTTTTAATACAGAAGGTTGAAATGTACGTTTCATTGTAATCTACCTAAATCCAGATTATGAGTTAATAAAAATAGAGCGCAATTTTAATCATAAAATACGCGTTCGTCAAATAAGAAACGGAAATTTTTCGGGAAAAACTCTCGAACTTCCAAAATCGGGGGGATTATACGGATTTTTGTATAAATCTCAAGCCGATTTTTTAGAAGATCTTTCCACTCATTTATTGTAGAATCTCCGCTAATTTTTACCGCACTTTTCTCTATTACAAAAACAACAAGGATCCTTTTGTGAATCTCTCAAATCTTTGGCAAAGTTGCCTGTTACAACTTCAAGATCAAGTTTCAGCCAGCGATCTTAGCACTTGGCTTCGTCCTTTACAGGCTAATGTGGTGGCGGAT
Organism: Haemophilus sp. oral taxon 851 str. F0397; assembly: GCF_000242295.1. Taxonomy (NCBI): domain Bacteria; kingdom Pseudomonadati; phylum Pseudomonadota; class Gammaproteobacteria; order Pasteurellales; family Pasteurellaceae; genus Haemophilus; species Haemophilus sp. oral taxon 851. Next base: position 123,472 of record NZ_JH591067.1, on the reverse strand, counting down.
AACCACATTGTTTTATATGCTTCTAATATGTTTGTGAAAGGTTGGGTGGAAACTCATTATCTCGCACAAATCCAGCAAATTTGTCAAACACTTGCACAAAATCCTGAACTACGCATTTCTTTAAAAGAAGGGGTCAAACCTACACCCAAAGTAGTGGAAAGTGCACCAAGTGGCAATCCTAAAATAGAAAGTGCGGTAGATTTTCAAGCTGAATCTAGTGCTTCAGTAAAATTTGAATCTCATCTCAATACTAAACACTTATTTGATAACTTTGTTGAAGGTAAATCGAACCAACTCGCACGTGCTGTCGGTCAAAAACTTGCTCAAGCGCCAGGCGAACCTTCGGCCAATCCTTTCTTTTTATATGGTGGTACAGGTTTAGGTAAAACCCACTTGTTACACGCGATTGGCAACGGCATTTTAGCCAATAAACCGAATGCGCGTGTGCTTTATATTCACGCAAATAACTTTATGCAACATATGGTAAAAGCAGTGCGTGATAATAAAATGGATCAGTTCAAAAAATTCTATCGTTCTCTCGATGCACTTTTAGTGGATGATATTCAATTTTTCGCTGAAAAAGAAAAAACTCAAGAAGAATTCTTCCATATATTCAATAACTTATTTGAAACGGGTCGTCAAATTATCTTAACATCAGATCGTTATCCTAAAGAAATTGAAAAAATTGAAGAACGTTTAAAATCACGTTTTGGCTGGGGGTTAACAACAGCCATAGAGCCGCCCGATCTTGAAACGCGTGTAGCGATTTTATTGAAAAAGGCGGAAGAACATAATATGAACTTGCCAGAAGAAGTCGCGTTCTTCATTGCTCAACGCTTACGTACCAACGTGCGTGAACTCGAAGGAGCGTTAAATCGCGTGAAAGCAATGCAAGACTTCAAAGGAGGTGACATTGATATTGATTTCGTGCGTGACACCTTAAAAGATATTTTGGCTCTTCAAGAACGCTTGGTTACCATTGAAAACATTCAAAAGGTAGTAGCTGAATATTATCGAATTAAGGTTTCAGATTTAAAATCCAAAAGTCGTGCGCGTTCAGTGACTCGTCCTCGCCAAATTGCAATGGCATTAGCAAAAGAATTAACAAACCGCAGTTTGCCTGAAATCGGTCGCGCATTTGACCGTGATCACACGACCGTATTAAACGCTTGCCGAGAAGTACCAAAATTCCGCGAGCAAGACAATAGCATTCAAGAAGATTGGGCGAATTTAATCCGCACTTTGTCCGCATAAAAGGAGAACGCAATGCAATTTAGTATTTCAAGAGAAAATTTATTAAAACCGTTGCAACAAGTATGCGGCGTATTGAGTAATCGTCCAAACATTCCTGTATTAAACAACGTATTGTTGCAAATTGAAGACAATCGATTGACTATCACAGGCACAGATTTGGAAGTCGAATTATCGAGTCAAACTCAGCTTTCATCGTCTTCTGAGAATGGCACCTTCACGATTCCAGCAAAAAAATTCTTAGATATTTGCCGCACTTTATCTGATGATTCAGAAATCACGGTTACTTTTGAAGAAGACCGTGCATTAGTGCAATCTGGGCGTAGCCGTTTTACACTAACCACTCAACCTGCAGAAGAATATCCAAACCTCACGGATTGGCAGTCTGAAGTAGATTTTGAACTACCGCAAAATACCTTGCGCCGTTTAATTGAAGCCACTCAATTTTCTATGGCAAACCAAGATGCCCGCTATTTCTTAAATGGCATGAAGTTTGAAACAGAAGGCAATTTATTGCGAACTGTGGCGACAGATGGCCATAGACTTGCAGTCTGTACAATCTCACTTGAACAAGAATTACAAAATCATTCGGTGATTTTACCGCGTAAAGGCGTGTTAGAACTTGTTCGTTTATTAGAAACAAGCGATGAACCAGCGCGTTTACAAATCGGTACCAACAATTTACGTATTCATCTAAAAAACATTGTATTTACATCAAAATTAATTGATGGTCGTTTCCCTGACTATCGCCGAGTGTTGCCTCGTAATGCAACGAAAATTGTCGAAGGCAGCTGGGAAATTCTTAAACAAGCCTTTGTTCGCGCATCAATCTTATCGAATGAGCGCGTGCGTAGCGTGCGTTTAAACTTAAGCGAAAACCAACTAAAAATTACTGCCTCCAACACAGAACATGAAGAAGCGGAAGAAATCGTAGATGTCAATTACAATGGGGAAGAATTAGAAGTGGGCTTTAATGTCACCTATATTCTTGATGTTTTAAATGCGCTTAAATGTAATCAAGTTCGCATGCGCCTAACTGATGCCTCTTCGAGTTGCTTAATCGAAAACTGCGAAGACAGCAGTAGCGAATACGTAATTATGCCAATGCGTTTATAATATGGCGATTTCGCGTTTACTGGTCGAAAAATTTCGTAACTTAACAGCCGTCGATCTGAATTTTGATCCCGGCTTTAACTTTTTGGTCGGTAACAATGGCAGCGGGAAAACAAGCTTATTAGAAGCCATTTTTTATCTTGGTCACGGACGCTCATTCAAAAGTGCGGTAACAAATCGCATCATTTCTTACGACGAACCTCACTTTACCCTGTTTGGACAAATCCAAGAAAGCCAACATCAATGGTCTGTAGGATTACAAAAACTTCGTCAAGGCAACACGTTAGTAAAAATTAACGGTGAAGATGGCAATAAAATTTCCGATCTTGCTCATCTTTTGCCAATGCAATTAATCACCCCTGAGGGCTTAACCTTACTGAATGGTGGGCCAAGTTATCGGCGAGCATTTTTGGATTGGGGACTTTTTCACCACCAAACAAGTTTTTATGCTGCCTGGAGCAACCTTAATCGATTACTCAAACAACGAAATGCCGCCCTTGCACAAAATCAGCCCTACTCCGCTATTAAAGTTTGGGATGTCGAGCTTGCCAAACTTGCTCATCAAGTGACTCAATGGCGTGACGAATATGCAGAAGCACTACGCCCTGAAATCGAGCAAACTTGCCAACTTTTCCTACCTGAATTAGAAATTAATGTCAGCTTTCATCAAGGATGGGAAAAAAATACGGATTACGCTGATGTTCTTGAGCAAAATTTTGAACGAGATCGTGCCTTAAATTACACATTTTCTGGACCTCAAAAAGCTGATTTTCGTTTCAAAGCACAAGGGTTGCCAGTGGAAGATGTGCTTTCTCGTGGACAACTTAAACTTTTAATGTGCGCATTAAGACTGGCTCAAGGCGAGCATTTAATGAAAGAAAAGCAACGCCATTGTATTTTTTTAATCGATGATTTTGCATCGGAATTGGATCAATATAAGCGAGCATTGTTGGCAGAACGATTACAACAAAGCGGTTCACAAGTATTTGTTACGGCCATTACTCAAGAACAATTAAAAGAGATGCAAGTCGAAAACAGAAAAATGTTTTCAGTCGATAATGGAATCATTAAAACGTTAGATTAGATCAAAAAGTACGGTGAAAAATCACCGCACTTTTATCATTTTTTAACGCAAGAACGCAGGGATGTTTTTCTCGTATTCGGAGATTTTGTCTTCATGTTGAAGGGTTAAACCGATATTATCCAAGCCGTTTAACAAACAATGACGGCGGAATTCATCCAGTTCAAAGTGATAGACTTTGTCACCTACGGTTACAGTCATGGCTTCTAAATCCACATGGATTTGTTTGCCTTCATTTTCCCACACCCATTGGAAGATTTCTTCCACTTCTTCTTCGCTTAAACGAATCGGTAACATATGGTTGTTTAAGCTGTTGTTATAGAAAATATCCGCAAAACTGGGTGCGATCATGACTTTGAAACCATAGTCCGCCAGTGCCCAAGGCGCATGTTCACGAGAAGAACCACAACCGAGGTTTTTACGCGCTAATAAAATAGTCGCCCCTTGATATTGTGGATAATTCAATACGAAATCTGGATTTGGCTTAGTGCCTTCTATATCCAAATAACGCCATTCATGGAATAAATGTTTGCCGAAGCCTACGCGAGTGATGGCTTGTAAAAATTGTTTTGGGATAATCGCGTCTGTATCCACGTTTGCCGCATCCAATGGTACGACTAAGCCTGAAAGTTGTTTAAATCCTGCCATTTTCTGCTCCTTAGTTTAATGTTACGTCACGAATATCAACAAATTTACCGAACATTCCTGCCGCTGCCGCCATAGCAGGGCTTACTAAATGGGTACGTCCATTACGACCTTGACGACCTTCAAAGTTACGGTTAGATGTGGAAGCACAACGTTCCCATTCGCCTAAACGGTCATCGTTCATCCCTAAACACATAGAACACCCCGGATTACGCCATTCTGCACCTGCTGCAATAAAGATTTTATCCAAACCTTCTTTTTCCGCTTGTTCTTTCACTAAACCAGAACCCGGCACAACTAAAATACGTTTTACGTTATCCGCTTTTTTACGACCTTTCATCACCGCCGCTGCTGCACGTAAATCTTCGATACGAGCATTAGTACAAGAACCGATAAAGACTTGATCGACTGGAATATCTTTTAAATCAGTGTTAGCATCTAAGCCAATATAATTCAATGCTTTTTCTGCTGAAGCACGGGTCACGGGATCGGCCATCTCTGCTGGGTTTGGCACTGGCTGATCGATACCTATTACTTGGCCTGGGTTTGTTCCCCAAGTTACCTGTGGTGCAATATCTTTTGCTTCTAATGTGATGACCGTGTCAAATTTCGCATCATCATCGGATTTTAAGTTTTTCCAATAAGCAACGGCATCATCCCAATCTTTACCTTTCGGTGCATGTGGACGGCCTTTTAAGTATTCGAAAGTGGTTTCATCTGGTGCGATTAAGCCGGCTTTCGCGCCCATTTCAATCGCCATATTACAAACCGTCATACGCCCCTCCATGGAAAGGTCGCGAATAGCCTCACCGCAGAATTCCACTACATGGCCTGTACCGCCCGCCATAGTAGTTTTACCGATGATGGCAAGAATAATATCTTTTGCCGTAATGCCTGGCGCTACTTTACCACGTACTTCAATTTTCATACTTTTTGCACGAGCTTGTTTTAAGGTTTGCGTGGCTAATACGTGTTCCACTTCAGAAGTGCCAATACCAAATGCTAAAGCACCGAAAGCACCGTGAGTAGCTGTGTGGGAGTCACCGCAGACGATTGTCATACCAGGTAAAGTTAAGCCTTGCTCAGGCCCCATCACATGTACGATTCCCTGCTCTTTCGTTGTCATATCAAATAATTTGATACCCGTCGCTTTGGTATTTTTATCAAGTTCTAACACTTGAATTTTAGCTTGACCTTCAAGTTTGTTCACATCGCGTACTTGTGTAGAAATACTATGATCCATAGTACCGAAGGTTTTGCTCACTTGACGCACTTGACGGCCTGCAACACGTAGCCCATCAAAGGCTTGTGGACTGGTCACTTCATGGATTAAATGACGGTTAATATACAAAATCGGCGTTTCGCCTTCAGCTTCATACACCACATGGGCATCGAATAATTTTTCGTAAAGAGTTTTTGCCATAATTTTTCTCAATTCGTTAGAGGCTTTTGTTAGAGTAGTAAGTGCGGTTAAATTTGACAGTGTTTTAAACCGCACTTTAATTGTTTTTATTAGATTGCGTTAGCGATTAACGTACCCATTTCCGCAGTTGAAACAGGTGCAGAATCATCGGCTAAATCTCCCGTACGGTGACCACTTGCTAAGACTTTTTGTACGGCATTTTCAATGGCATCCGCTGCTTCGTTTAAGTTGAAGCTATAACGCAACATCATCGCCGCAGAAAGAATTTGTGCGATTGGGTTGGCAATGCCTTTGCCTGCGATATCTGGTGCAGAACCGCCAGCAGGCTCATATAAGCCGAAACCTTCTTCATTTAAGCTAGCAGATGGCAACATCCCCATAGAGCCGGTGATCATCGCCGCTTCATCAGAAATAATATCGCCAAAAATGTTAGAGCAGAGTAGAACGTCAAAAGATTCAGGCGCTTTGATTAATTGCATAGTCGCATTGTCGATATAAATGTGATCTAAAGTGACTTCAGGGTAGTCTTTTGCCATTTCTGTCACGGTTTCACGCCATAAAATAGAAGACTGCAATACGTTCGCTTTATCCACAGAAGTGACTTTTTTATTGCGTTTCATCGCTGCCTCAAAAGCCGCACGTGCAATGCGTTCAATTTCATATTTGTAATAAACTTCAGTATCGAATGCTTTGGTTTGAGCACCTTCACCTTCACGACCTTTAGGTTGACCGAAATAAATCCCACCCGTTAATTCACGTACAACCACCATATCAAATCCTTTCGCCGCAATATCCGCACGTAATGGGCAGAATTTTTCTAAGCCTTTATAAAGGGTTGCCGGGCGAAGGTTACAGAATAATTTGAAGTGTTTACGCAATGGCAATAACGCACCACGTTCCGGTTGTTGATCCGGTGGTAAATTTGTCCATTTTGGCCCCCCTACAGAACCAAACAAAATCGCATCCGCTTCATCACAACCTTTTAAGGTTTCTGCAGGTAATGGGCAACCACAATGATCAATTGCAGCACCACCTACATAAAATTCATTGAAGTTAAGTTTAAAACCGAATTTTTCTTGAACTTTATTTAATACTTTAATGGCTTCAGCCATCACTTCTGGACCAATACCGTCTCCCGGTAGAACAGCGATGTTGTATGATTGCATATTATTTTTCCTATTTCAGTCACACTAAAGTGCGGTTAATTTTTTTCACATTTTCTCCCCTCTTTTATAAAGAGGGGAATTGGGTTAATGATGTTTGTGGCTTTTAATATCGGCGACTTTATGCGCTCGATAAATCGCATTGATCGCGTGGACTAAAGCAAGTGCAGAAGATTCAACGATGTCTGTTGCTAAACCAACACCATGGAATTTACGCCCTTCGTGTTCAACGACAATATCCACTTGCCCTAATGCTTCTGCCCCCTCGCCTTTAGCGGTTAAGTTATAGTGAGACATTTTGATTTCTAAGCCAGTTAAATTTAAGATGGCGTTGTAAACCGCATCCACTGGGCCATTGCCGCCAATTGAAGACGTACTTAATTTTTCGCCATCCAACTTCAATTGAACAAAGGCTGTTGCAGGATATTCTTTCGTTGAATGAGCAGAAAGTTTATCTAATACCAAACGATCCTCATCGCCTTGTTGCATATCAATAAACGCCAAGGCTTCTAAGTCATAATCAAATACCTGACCTTTTTTATCCGCTAATTTTAAGAACGCATCATACAATTTATCCAAATCATAATCTTGTTCATTATAGCCCATATCCGTCATATGGCCTTTCACAGCCGCACGACCAGAACGTGCAGTTAAATTCAATTTTTCTTTTTTTAAACCGATCGTTTCTGGAGACATAATTTCGTAGGTATTTTTGTTTTTCAACATACCATCTTGATGGATGCCAGAAGAGTGCGCAAAAGCATTTGAACCCACAATGGCTTTATTCGGCTGAATCGGCATATTGCAAAGCTGGCTAACCATTTGACTCACACGATGAATTTCTTGCGTGTTGATGCGTGTATCCACACCCATAAATTCTTGGCGAACTTTCATTGCCATAACCACTTCTTCCAAGGCGGTATTGCCTGCTCGCTCGCCGATACCGTTGATAGTACATTCAATTTGACGCGCACCATTTTGTACTGCAGTTAAAGAATTAGCGGTTGCCATGCCTAAGTCATTATGGCAATGAACAGAAATCACAGCTTTGTCGATATTCGGCACGCGGTTGCGCACTTGAGCAATAATGTTGCCGTATTCATTTGGTAAACAAAAACCTACTGTATCGGGAATATTTACTGTAGTTGCACCCGCATTGATTGCTGCTTCAACAATACGACAGATATTATCAATACCTGTACGGCCGGCATCTTCGCAAGAGAACTCAACATCATCCGTATAATTACGTGCGCGTTTCACTGCTGCAACAGCCATTTCTACCACATCATCAAAAGAACGTTTTAATTTCGCTTCAACGTGCAATGCTGAACTTGCAATAAAAGTATGAATACGGAATGCTTCAGAGACTTTCAATGCTTCGTATGCAGCATCAATGTCTTTATCTACTGCTCTAGATAACGCGGCAACACGAGAGTTTTTGATATGACGCGCAATGGTTTGAACAGACTCAAAATCCCCTTGAGAAGAAACAGGGAACCCCACTTCCATTACATCCACACCTAAACGTTCAAGTGCTAAAGCAATCTGTAATTTCTCTTTTACCGTCAAACTTGCTTTTAATGCCTGTTCCCCATCACGCAAAGTCGTATCAAAAATAATAACGCGATCTGTCATAACAATGTCCTTACTAAAAGTTCTTCTGAAATCACTCCAAAAGTGCGGTGCGTTTTCCTGTATTTTTTAGACAAAAAAACCCGCAGCTTATAAAGTGCGGGTTTAAAATTGGGTATTTACATCTGACTGTTTTTTATCCACAACTTAGCCGCACACAAAATGTGAGAGCAGCAGGTTGAGAGATAAAGAAACAATACGAGACATAAATAAAAATCCTTCTGTGTAAAACGCTTTTCATATTACGAATAAAAAACTGGCTGTCAAACTATTTTTTAGCGTTTTATATCAAAAAAATTTATTTCAACACAACATAAAATATACATTTAACTAATAAATTCAAAATAAAAAGAATATTCAACCAAGTCTATTACAATCAGCAAATTTTTATTATTTAATTTTTTACATTTTCAAAATAAGAAAAATTTTGCAATTTTTTACTCATCAAAAAGAATTTTTGCGATCTATATCGCAAAATGCTTTCAAGTTAATCGTTTCTTTCACTCGTTTTTTCCATACTAAATTTTCAAATCAAAAAGGAAAAAGCATGCACGATATTACTTACACGCTACTCCGCCTAATGCAAGTCCCTAAACTTGGCGGAGTGGGCATTGATAAAATTTTATCCAATATTACGCTAGATGAGTTGCTCAATTATGATGATGTTGCTTTTCGACAAATGGGATGGGGAGCCATTCAAATTCGTCGTTGGTTCAAGCCTGAAGCAAAATTTATTGAGCCAGCGCTAGAGTGGTCACAAAAAGAGGGAAATCATTTGGTGAATTATTTTTCCCCTTTTTACCCCTTTCTATTGAAGCAGATAGCGAGCTTTCCCCCTCTGCTATTTGTAAAAGGAAATTTGACCGCACTTTCACAACGTCAAATTGCCATGGTGGGAAGTCGCTACTGCACGGCTTATGGTGAATATTGGGCTAAATATTTTGCTACGGAACTATCATTGGCAGGCTTTACGATTACCAGTGGACTAGCATTGGGAATAGATGGGCATTGTCATCAAGCAGTTGTTGATATTCAAGGACAAACCATTGCCGTTTTGGGAAGCGGATTAGAACAAATTTATCCCGTAAAGCACCGCAAACTTTCAGAACTTATTTTGCAAAACAACGGTACATTAGTTTCTGAGTTTTTACCAAACCAAGCACCAATTGCGACAAATTTCCCTCGTCGTAATAGGATTATTAGCGGGCTTTCGGTTGGAACATTAGTGGTTGAAGCCACGGAAAAAAGCGGCTCTCTGATTACCGCTCGGTATGCATTGGAACAAAACCGAGAGGTTTTTGCTGTGCCAGGCAATATTCAAAGTGAATTTAGCCAAGGTTGTAATCGTCTCATTAAACAAGGCGCAATGTTGGTGGAAAATGCAAAGGATATTTTGGAAACTCTCTACCAACATTCTATCCATAGCCAAACTGAAATTGATTTTGACCAGATTGCCGTGCCTAATTACACGCCACCACCCGATCCTCGCCGATTGGTAGAAGCACCAAGTCACCCGAAACTTTACTCGCGTATCGGTTACACGCCTGTGAGCATTGATGATCTAGCTGAAGAATTTAACTTGAGTGTCGATGTTTTACTTGTTCAGTTGCTCGATCTTGAATTGCAAGATCTCATCATAAGTGAAAATGGACTATATAAACGCGTTTAGTGTAAATTTTTATGCTAATATACGCCCATTCTTTTTTCATAAAAGGACAATTATGTTAGCCATTATCTCCCCTGCGAAAACCCTTGATTTTGAAAGTGCGGTAAAAAATTTTGCTGTTTCTCAACCGCACTTTACTGATTACAGCGAACAGCTTATTGAAGTTTGTCGTAAACTTTCTCCGCAAGATCTTTCATCTCTTATGTCTATCAGCGATAAGTTAGCTGGTTTAAATGCCGCACGCTTTGCAGAATGGACAAAAATTCACAATGAAAACAATTCTCGCGCTGCATTATTTGCATTTAAAGGCGATGTTTATACTGGTTTAGATGCTGATTCCCTTTCAGAAGATGATGTTGCCTTTGCGCAATCCCATTTACGTATGCTTTCAGGGCTTTATGGGCTTTTAAAACCGCTTGATTTAATGCAACCTTACCGATTAGAAATGGGCACAAAATTAGCCAATCCGAAAGGAAAAGATCTGTATGCCTTTTGGGGAAATGTGATCACTCAAGCGGTTCAACAAGCTATAGATGCACAAGGTGATAATGTTCTGATAAATTTAGCCTCTGATGAATATTATAAATCTGTTAAAGAAAACCAGCTTAATGCCAAAATTATTAAGCCAGTTTTCTTAGACAATAAAAATGGCAAATACAAAGTAATTAGCTTTTATGCGAAAAAAGCTCGAGGCTTAATGTGCCGTTATCTTATTCAAAATCGTTTAACCGACATTGAACAGTTAAAAGAATTTGATTTAGCTAGTTATTGGTTTGATTCAGCATCATCCACTGAAACCGAATTTGTATTTAAGCGAGATATCAATGAATAAAATTTTTGTTATATTGACCGCACTTATACTCTCTGGCTGTGCAACTAAACTGACTCAATTAAATGTTCCTACACAGTTAGAGCACAACGGTAAAAATTATGCCCTTACCGGCAGCCAAGATTTAGAAACCATTGCACGCTATGTTTATATAGCTAAGCCAGATACGCTAGAAAATTGGCAATCTGAAATTGAAATTCTCTTTGATCGCAATCAACCTACGCGTTCAATTAAAGAGCGGATCGCATTGAGAGAACGAATTTATCGTAATACAGGCGTAAAAGATTTCCATTTCGATGCTATTCCAGAAAATTCTACGAATCCAAATGAATTAAATGGGTATGTCATCTATTCGCCAACAAAGGAAAATCCATCTTGGCAAGTAAATGTGATGAAAGGACGACAATTACCACAATGTGGCTTTGTTCAGTATCAATATTCGCAAAAAGTACAGCAACCAACACTTTCTAAACATTTATCCGTCGATAAAGTGCAACAACATTTGCAAAAATACGTTGTGGACATAGAAAGAAAACATTTACAAGATTTGAAGTGGCAACTGTTCTGTCAAAAATAATGTAAAAAATTATGCCGGATCAAAATCTCATCAGATTTTGCTAGAGCAGATACCTCTAATGATGTAATCTTATGCCAGTTTCCAATTACGGTTAAAAGTAGGTAAATATGATTAAAAAAATTGCAGTTTTAACAAGTGGTGGCGATGCGCCAGGTATGAATGCAGCAATTCGTGGCGTAGTACGTTCAGCACTTGCAGAAGGCCTAGAAGTGTTTGGTATCTATGATGGTTACCAAGGCTTATACAACAATAAAATCAAACAACTAAACCGCTACAGCGTATCTGATGTGATTAATCGTGGCGGTACTTTCTTAGGTTCTGCACGCTTTCCTGAATTTAAAGATCCAAATGTTCGTGTGAAATGCGCAGAAATTTTACGTTCTCACGGCATTGATGCACTTGTGGTTATCGGTGGTGACGGTTCTTACATGGGCGCAAAATTGTTAACCGAAGAACATGGTTTCCCTTGTGTTGGCTTACCTGGCACTATTGATAATGATGTTGCAGGTACTGACTATACCATCGGCTATCAAACTGCATTACAAACTGCAGTCGATGCAATCGACCGTTTACGCGATACATCAAGCTCACACCAACGGATTTCTATCGTTGAAATTATGGGGCGCCATTGTAGTGACTTAACAATTTCTGCAGGTATTGCCGGTGGTTGCGAATATATCGTCGCATCAGAAATTGAATTTAATCGCGAAGAATTAATTCAACAAATTGAACGTAGCATTATTCGTGGTAAACGCCATGCAATTATTGCAATCACTGAACTTTTAACCGATGTTCATTCTCTCGCAAAAGAAATTGAAGCTCGCGTTGGGCACGAAACTCGTGCAACTGTTTTAGGGCATATTCAACGTGGCGGTTCTCCTTGTGCTTTTGACCGTATTCTTGCTTCACGTATGGGCGCATACGCGGTAGATTTATTGCTGCAAGGTAAAGGTGGCTACTGCGTAGGCATCCAAAATGAACAACTTGTTCACCATGATATTATTGATGCAATTAATAATATGCATCGTGAATTTAAAGCTGATTGGCTTAAAGTGGCAAAACGTTTGGAATAATCGTTTATTTACTTTATATAAATCACCAAAACTTAATTAATATTTTTATCTCACTTAAACAGACACAGCAATGTGTCTGTTTTTTTTACAAAAGTGCGGTGATTTTTTCTTGAGTTTTCTATAAATCCTTTATCTTTTAAAATTTGAAAATAAACGCGACTGCCAGTTCTACCTAGATGATCTTTTTTGCTATAAAAATAGATATCCGATAAAATGCGCCAAGCAAAATAAGGTATAAAAATTATGACAAAGAAAAAAGTAAAACCAGGATCAAACACTATCGCACTGAATAAACGTGCGAGACATGATTATTTTATAGAAGATGAAATTGAAGCGGGTCTTGAATTACAAGGCTGGGAAGTCAAATCAATGCGCGCAGGCAAGGCAAACATTAGTGATAGTTATGTCATTTTTAAAAATGGCGAAGCCTTTTTATTCGGCGCAAGCATTCAGCCATTAAATGTTGCATCAACGCATATTATTTGTGATCCAACTCGCACTCGTAAGTTATTATTAAATAAACGCGAATTAGCATCCCTATTTGGCAAAGCAAACCGAGACGGTTTTACCATCGTAGCGCTTTCTCTTTATTGGAAAAGTGCATGGGCAAAAGTCAAGATTGGTTTAGCCAAAGGTAAAAAACAACATGATAAACGCGATGATATTAAAGAGCGTGAATGGAAAGTAACAAAAGATCGCATTATGAAAAATGCACATCGAGGATAATATATAGCAAAAAGCCCGAAATTATTCGGGCTTTTTATTCATATCTTATAGCTATTTAGCAGTCGGAACTTTTAATTCTGGCTCATCTGGTTTTTCAATTGGTGCAAAAGTTTTATCTTTATTCGCATCAATAATTTTTTGGGTATCATTGGCTAATGCTGTTAAACCCATTTTTTCATAAGCTTCTTTCATCAAAGACAAACCTTCATAAGTTGCTTTAGCATCAGGATATTGTTTCAACATTCCAACTACACGGTTTGACACTGCAACCCAAGCATCACGTTTTGCATAGAATTTTGCAATATCTAACTCATGGCGAGCAAGTGCATCTTTAATATAAGCCATACGCGCTAAAGCATCTTGAGCATAAGGACTATTAGGGAATACACGAACTAAATTTTGGAAATTAGAAAAAGCGGTACGCATAGAAGTGGTTTCACGTGTCGCACGATCAATTCCAAAGAAATCTTGAATGAAATTATCACCTGTTGCGGCATTGGTTAACCCCGCCATATAGACTGCATAGTCTTGGTTCGGACTTTGTGGGAATTGATGTAAAAAGCTATCTACCGTCAATAATACTTGCGTATAATCTTGTGCTTTATAGTTTGCATAAATTAAATCTAGCATCGCCTGCTCTTGATAAATACTACCAGGGAAACGTTCAGTCGCCGCTTTTAAATAACGAATAGCTTCAGAATAACCGCCTTCTTGTAATGATGTAACACCTTTAGTGTACAACTCATTTACTGATGCTTGCTCAACATCTTTTGAACTACTTGAACATCCAACAACCAATGCTGCCACGGCAAGCAATGCCAAAGATTTTATTTTACGCATTGTTTTTTCCTTAATTTTTACGAAAACCAATAAATAAGATACAATTGTCCGCTATTGTATAGAACATTAATCAATAAGCCAACTTTTAAAATTTTTGAGAGCTATTTATGCCACAAATTACCCTTTCAGCTGAAGTGCAGCCAGAACAAATGGGACAGCGTTTAGACCAAACACTTGCAGAGTTGTTCCCTGAATATTCTCGCTCCCGATTAAAAACGTGGATTGAAGCCGATCTCGTAAAACTTAATGATCGTATAGCCAATATTCCTCGTGAGAAAGTGCTCGGAGGAGAAAAAATAGAAATCACCGTTGAAGTGGAAGATGAGACACGTTTTGAACCAGAAAATATTCCATTGAATATCGTGTATGAAGATGACGACATTATTGTGATTAATAAACCTAAAGATCTTGTGGTACACCCTGGTGCTGGCAATCCAAATGGAACTGTGCTCAATGCGCTACTCTATCATTATCCGCCGATTGCAGAAGTACCGCGTGCAGGAATTGTACATCGATTAGATAAAGATACGACAGGCCTAATGGTTGTTGCGAAAACTATTCCAGCACAAACTAAGTTAGTACGCGACTTACAAAAACGCAAAATTACGCGTGAATATGAAGCTGTCGCTTCAGGCATTATGACCAAAGGTGGCACAGTGGATCAACCTATGGCTCGTCATGCAACCAAACGTACTTTAATGGCGGTTCATCCAATGGGAAAACCAGCAGTCACCCATTATCGTATTATGGAAAATTACCGTAACTACACCCGTTTACGTTTACGTTTAGAAACTGGCCGTACGCATCAAATCCGCGTTCATATGGCACATATTGCCCATCCATTGCTAGGCGATCAAACCTATGGAGGACGCCCTCGTCCGCCTAAAAATGCGAGTGAAGACTTTATGGAAGTATTGCGCAATTTCAAACGTCAAGCTTTACATGCTGTCATGTTACGCTTAGCTCATCCAATTACAGGTGAAATGATGGAATGGTATGCCCCATTACCTGATGACTTTGTTGAATTGCTAAATGCACTCAAAGCCGACTATCTCGAACACCAAGATGAGTTAGATTATTAATATGCAAGCGATTAACCCAAATTGGAACGTTCCAAAGAATGTTCATGCCTTTACCACTACTCGTGAAGGGGGCGTGAGCTTAGCGCCTTATTTTAGTTTTAACTTAGGCGATCATGTCGGTGATAACAAAAGTGCGGTAAAAACCAACCGCACTTTATTAGTCGAAAAATTTGGTTTGCCACAAACACCTATATTTCTAACTCAAACACACAGCACTCGAATCATTCAATTACCTTATTCAGGACAAAATCTTGAAGCGGATGCAGTTTATACAAATGTACCTCATCAAGTTTGTGCTGTTATGACTGCTGACTGTTTGCCGGTTCTATTCACCACAACATCAGGCAATGAAGTAGCTGCAGCACATGCTGGCTGGCGTGGTTTATGTGATGGCGTATTGGAAGAAACGGTAAAATGCTTTCAGGCCAAACCTAAAGATATTATCGCGTGGTTTGGCCCTGCAATTGGCCCAACAGCATTTCAAGTTGGAATTGATGTTGTAAAACAGTTTGTTACGGTAGATGAAAAAGCCAAACTCGCCTTTCAACCAGATGCAATGGAAGAAGGTAAATACCTAGGTAATCTTTATCAAATTGCAACTCAGCGATTAAACAATCTAGGCATTACGCAAATTTATGGTGGAAATCACTGTACATTCAATGAAAAAGAATTGTTCTTTTCTTATCGCCGTGACAATCAAACGGGCCGAATGGCAAGTGTCATTTGGTTTGAATAAATAGTCTAAAAGCGCATAAAATGCGCTTTTAGTATCTTTATTTTATATTCTTTCTTCAATAATCCCGCCGCCCAAACAAACCTCACCAAGGTAAAATACGGCAGATTGTCCTGGTGTGACGGCTGGTTGAGGTTCATCGAAAATCACTCTAATAGTTTCATCATCAATAGGTTCAATAACACAAGGAATATCTTGTTGGCGATAACGCGTTTTCACCGTGCAACGTAATAATTCACGCATTGGTTCGCGATCAACCCAATGTAATTGGCTAGCAATCAAACCTTTAGAAAATAAACGAGGATGGTCATGCCCCTGAGCGACAATAAGTTCATTATTTTCCACATCCTTATCTACCACATACCAAGCCTCATCACCCGCATTTTGTAAACCACCAATGCCTAATCCTTTACGCTGTCCCAACGTGTGATACATCAAACCATCATGACGACCAATAATTTCACCATCAACAGTACGAATATCACCAGGCTGAGCCGGTAAGTAACGAGCTAAGAAATCCTTAAATTTACGTTCACCAATAAAACAAATACCAGTAGAGTCTTTTTTCTTCGCCGTAATTAAGCCAAGATCTTCAGCAATAGCGCGAACAATCGGCTTCTCAATTTCACCAACAGGGAATAAACTTTGCCCTACTTGTTTATGGCTTAAGGTATAAAGAAAATAACTTTGATCTTTATTGGCGTCTAGACCACGTAATAATTTTGCATTTTCATCATCACCGGCCCTACGTACATAATGTCCTGTTGCAATGTAATGGGCACCAAGATCTTCAGCTGCATATTCTAAAAATGCTTTAAATTTAATTTCTTTATTACACAAAATATCTGGGTTCGGCGTGCGCCCTGCTTTATATTCAGTCAGAAAATGCTCAAAGACATTATCCCAATATTCTGCCGCAAAATTAATTTTATGTAGTTTAATACCCAACTTATCACATACAGCCTGAGCATCTGCAAGATCAGCTGCTGCAGTGCAGTAATCCGTATCATCATCTTCTTCCCAGTTTTTCATAAACAGGCCTTCCACCTGATAGCCTTGCTGTTGAAGAATAAAAGCTGACACAGAAGAATCCACGCCGCCAGACATACCACAAATTACTTTTTTGGTACCATTTCTCGCAAGCTGTTCTTGTGTAAGTTGAGGAAAGTGTTGATTATAAGTATTTGAAATTAACATAGTTCTCCCGTAACTTCGGTTAAGGCGAAGCACATTGGTCATTGAATGAGAAAACGGCAAAATAATTTTGCCGTTAATTTTATTTTGCACATAAAGTGCGGTCATTTTTGAGCAAGTTATTTCACTTCATAAAATTGCGAATCATCATCTTTTTTCGCAAATTTTTGCTCATATTCAGCTTTCGCTTGTTCATCGCCCGCATCTAATTTTGATTGAAGCGTGTCACAAGGTTTATCACAATCGCAAGCTTTAGCAATACCAAGGGCAGATAAACCACCGCAGCTGCCTTTTAAACTTTGTTTTTTGATAATAAATCCGATAGACATCAACAATATAATTGCGACGAAAGCGATCAAAGTAAAAAATAAAGTTTGCATAACTATTCTTTTGTTTCTGTTAATTTTTTGAAAGCAGAGGATGATTTTGTGATAAAACCATTATCTGTTTTAATGATTAAGTAAACGGCAAGATTATTTTTCTCAGCCACTTCTAACGCCTTGTCTTCACCCAGCACAAATAAGCCTGTTGATAGGCCATCTGCAGTCATTGAGGTTGGAGCAAGGACCGTAATTGAGGCTAAATGATGCTGAATTGGGTAACCTGTTTTCGGATCAATTTCATGAGCAAAGCGCTTACCATTTTCTTCAAAGTAAATACGATAATCGCCAGAACTTGCCATTCCCATATTGTCTAATCCAATGACGGCTTCAACTGCTCTTTCACCTGTCGTAGTTGGTTTTTCAATTGCGATCTGCCAAGGTTTACCTTCAATATTTTTTCCTTTCGCACGAATTTCACCTCCGATTTCAACCATGTAATTCTGAGCATTTAATTGTTCTAACTTCTCAGCGACCTGATCAACGCCAAAGCCTTTAGCAATCGAGGATAAATCGACATAAACTTGAGGAAGTGCTTTGCTTAATGTCGGTTTTGCACCGCTCATATCGAGGGCAATTTTATCAATACCAACCCATGCTTGGCGTTCAGCTAATTGTTCTGGCGTAGGTTGTTTTTCTGGGCGTTTTTCTGGGCCAAATCCCCATAAATTCACGACAGGACCAACAGTTACATCCAATGCACCTTCAGTCACTTTATTTAAACGAATCGCTTCAGCTAATACTTTGGCAAAATCTGCTGAAATCTCAATCGGTGTATTCACTTGGGTATTTTGATTGAAACGACTCAGTTCCGAATCTTTTTTGTAAGTGGACATTTTCGCGTTCACATCTTTTAAGATTGCTTCAATTTCTTCATGCGTCTTTTCAGATGTTGCTTTCATTGAGCCTTCATCAAGATATTTAACATGATAAGTCGTTCCCATTGTTTTACCACTTAATGAGATAACTTTTGTTTCTTTTTGACAGGCTGCAAGACTTAATGCGATTGTTACCGCCATGATACCGCTTATTAATTTTTTCATCTGGATTTCCTAAATCTGCGAATTACTGGCAAATTCAATAAAACTTACCTGTAATCATAGAAAATTTTCTAAAAACACCTTAAATTTTGACCGCACTTCATCACAAAGTGCGGTCAGTTTTTATGATGAATTGATTAACTAAAATCAGCCACCAAAGTCATCTAATAAAATGTTTTCATCTTCAACACCAAGATCTTTCAACATTTTAATTACAGCTGCATTCATCACCGGAGGTCCACACATATAGTATTCACAATCTTCTGGTGCTTCATGATTTTTCAAGTAGTTTTCATAAAGTACATTGTGAATAAAACCTGTATAACCAGTCCAATTATCTTCAGGCAATGCGTCTGATAACGCAACATGCCATACAAAGTTTGGATTTTCAGCTTGTAATTGGTCAAAGTCTTCTTGATAGAAGATTTCACGTTCTAAACGTGCACCATACCAGAATGACATTTTACGTTTAGAATGAAGACGTTTTAACTGGTCAAAAATATGAGAACGCATTGGAGCCATACCCGCACCACCACCGATAAATACCATTTCAGCATCAGTTTCTTTCGCAAAGAATTCACCAAATGGACCAGAAATAGTGACTTTATCACCCGCTTTTAATGACCAAATGTATGAAGACATTTGACCTGGAGGTGCATCAGGTTGACGCGGAGGAGGCGTTGCAATACGAACGTTAAGCATAATGATGCCTTTCTCTTCAGGGTATGAAGCCATTGAGTAAGCACGAATAATATGCTCGTCAACTTTAGAGACATAACGCCATAAATCATATTTATCCCAGTCTTCGTGGTATTCTTCAGGAATATCGAAATCTTTATAGTTCACTACGTGTGGCTCAGCTTCGATTTGGATATAACCACCCGCGCGGAAAGGTACTTCCTCGCCTTCAGGAATCGCTAATTTAAGTTCTTTGATAAAGGTTGCTTTGTTATCGTTAGAAATAACAGTACATTCCCATTTTTTCACGCCGAAGATTTCTTCTGGAAGTTCAACTTCCATATTACCTTTCACGTTAACTTGACAAGCTAGACGATAACCTTCTTTTGCTTCACGTTTGTTAATGTGAGAAAGTTCGGTTGGAAGAATTTCTCCGCCACCATTTTTCACTTTTACCACACATTGACCACAAGAGCCGCCGCCGCCACAAGCAGAAGACACGAAAATACCTTTACTTGCTAGAGCACCTAATAATTTACCACCTGCAGGTAATGTAATCACTTTCTCTGGATCGTTATTGATACCAATAGTAATATCACCAGAATCGACTAATTTTGACTTGGCAAACAAGATAATCGCAACGAGTACTAAAATAATAGCGGTAAATGCTGCAACACCTAATAATAAAATTGAAGATTCGCTCATTTATGCCTCCTTATAATTGAATACCAGAGAATGACATAAAGCCAAGCGCCATCAATCCAGCAGAAATAAAGGTTATTCCTAATCCTTTCAAGCCTGCCGGTACATCAGCATATTTCATTTTTTCAGTTAAACCTGCAAGCGCAACAATTGCTAACATCCACCCCAAGCCTGCACCAATACCGTACACGGCAGATTCTGCGAAGGTATATTCACGTTGAATCGCAAAGGATACGCCACCAAAGATCGCACAGTTTACGGCAATAAGCGGAAGGAAAATCCCCAATGCGTTATACAGTGCAGGGAAGAATTTATCGAGCGTCATTTCAAGAATTTGAACGATACCCGCGATAATACCGATAAATGTAATAAAGCTTAAGAAGGATAAATCTACCCCTTCAACTAAGGCGCCATCTTTTAACACATGTTCAAATACAAATTGGTTCGCTGGCACAGAAATGCCAAGCACAACTGTTACTGCAACCCCTAAGCCGAATGCGGTTGACACTTTTTTTGATACAGCAAGGAAAGTACACATCCCTAAGAAGAAAGAAAGCGCCATATTTTCAATGAAGATCGCCTTCACAAATAGGCTAATATAATGTTCCATTGATTATTTCTCCTGTTGCTCAGGTTTCCACGTTCTTAAGCCCCAAATGATGAAGCCGATAATAAAGAACGCACTTGGTGCAAGAAGGAACAAGCCGTTTGGTTGATACCAACCACCGTCTTGAATGGTTTGGAATACTGGAAAGCCAAGTAAACGACCAGAACCGATTAACTCACGTAACGTTGCAACAATTAATAAAATTGCACCGTAACCTAAACCGTTACCGATACCATCAACAAAGCTCTCAAGTGGACGAGATTTCATCGCAAAAGCTTCTGCACGGCCCATCACGATACAGTTAGTAATAATCAAGCCTACAAATACCGAGAGCTGCTTAGATAAACCATAAGCAAAAGCTTTCAATACTTGGTCAACTAAGATTACCAAAGAAGCGATAATTGCCAGTTGTACAATGATACGAATACTATTTGGAATGTAATGACGAATCATTGAAATAAACATACTAGAAAAACCAGTTACTAAACTTACCGCAATTGCCATAACGATCGCGGTTTGAAGTTGAGTTGTGACCGCTAATGCAGAACAAATACCCAAAATTTGCAGCGCAATCGGGTTATTTTTTACGATCGGATCAAGCAAAAGTGCTTTTAAATTGCTTTTTGCATCAGCCATTATCTTGCCCCCGCTTTAAATTTTGCTAAGAATGGACCAAAACCGTTTTGACTAAACCAATAATCAAAGGAACCTTGCACTCCATTTGAGGTTAAAGTTGCACCTGATAAAGCATCAACACCGTATTCTTTGTTAGAAGAAGCATTTTTAGCAATACGAATAGCCACACGTTGATCATCATCAAACAGTTTTTTATCTACGAAAAGTGCTTGCCAACGCGGATTGGCAATTTCACCACCAAGACCTGCTGTTTCACCTTGATCATAGTAAGTAATGCCTTTGATGGTATTGGCATCTGGGGCAACCGCAACAAAACCGTACATTGTTGACCATAAACCGCGACCGTACATCGGCAATATGACTTGATTGACTTGACCTTGTTCATCTTTTACAAGATAAACTCGCGCTTGATTGGCACGCACTTTAATTCCGGCTTTATCTTGTTCCACCGGAATTGCTTGACTAAGTGCGGTCGATTTTACTGCTGTTTTTGGATCAAATTTTTCTACATCCTCTTTTGATGCTTGAACAAAATCACCACTTTGCAAATCCACTAAACGTGGTTCAATAAACTTGTTATAAGTGTCTTTAATGACAGAAGCATTATCTTCTTTCATTAAGCCAGCAACCGTTAAAATATTACGTTGAACGTCCAGTGCTTTTTGCTCATCTTGTTTCGCTTTCAATGCCACCGCGGCACCGGAAACAATGATAGAACACACTAAACTTAGCAATACAACAACGGTAACTGTACCACCAACGCTGTCTTTATTAAACTTAGCCATTTGTTCTTGCTCTCCGACGTTTGATATTTGCTTGAACAACGATGTAGTCGAAAATCGGTGCAAATAAGTTTGCAAATAAAATCGCTAACATCATTCCCTCCGGATAAGCTGGGTTTACAGTACGAATTAATACAGCCATTACACCAATTAATGCACCGTACCACCACTTACCTGCATTGGTAAAGGATGCTGAAACAGGGTCTGTTGCCATAAATACCATACCTAATGCAAATCCACCTAAAACAAGGTGCCAATGCCAAGGCATTGAGAACATTGGGTTAGTATCAGAACCCACTAAATTGAATAGAGTTGAAGTTGCAATCATACCAATCATCACACCAGCAATGATGCGCCATGCAGCAATACGAGTGAACACAATCACTGCGCCACCGATTAAAATTGCAAGCGTAGAAACTTCACCCATTGAACCAGGTAAGTTACCAACAAAAGCATCCATCCAAGTGATTGGAGCGCCAGTGGCTGTATGTTGTAATGCTCCCTGACCACCTTGTGACCATTGTGAAAGTGCGGTTGCGCCAGAGAAACCATCAGCAGCAGTCCAAACAGTATCACCTGAAATTTGAGCTGGATAGGCGAAGAACAAGAAAGCTCGGCCTGCAAGTGCAGGGTTCATGAAGTTACGACCAACGCCACCAAAAATTTCTTTTGCAACAACGATACCAAAAGTAATACCTAATGCGGCTTGCCATAATGGCAATGTTGGAGGAACGATCAACGCAAATAAAATGGTTGAAACGAACATCCCTTCATTTACTTCATGACCACGCACCACTGAGAATAACAACTCCCAAATTGTACAAACGGTAAACACCACTAAGTAAATTGGTAAGAAGAAGATCGCTCCCAGAGCCATTTTTGAGCCCCAAGTTGCATTGGCTGTTAAATCTAAACCTAATGAACTTGCAAAGGCATAATGCCAATCGTTAGCAATTAGTTGATCTAAATTGCCTAATTGATTTAAGGCTGGAATCGCTTGGTTACCCACATTGTACATCCCGTAGAAAATCGCAGGGAACAACGCAAGGAAAACCGTAATCATCATACGTTTTGAGTCTAACGCATCACGAACGTGAGTATTTTTGTGCGTTACTGTACCTGGTGTATAAAGCAAGGTATAAATCGATTCAAAGATCGGATAAAGCTTGCTGTATTTACCACCTGGTAAAAACGCGGGTTCCATTTTTTCAAAAAGATTTTTCAAACCCATTTTTAACCTTCCTTCTCAATCTTATCTAGTACTTGACGCAAGATTGAACCGTATTCATATTTGCCTGGGCAAACGAAAGAGCATAATGCTAAGTCTTCTTCATCTAATTCAAGACAACCTAACGCTTGAGCACCATCGGTATCACCCACGATTAAATCACGTAATAATAATGTCGGTAAAATATCCAACGGCATAACACGCTCATAGCTACCAATTGGAACCATTGCACGCTCACCACCGTTTTCTGCGGTAGTAAAATTGAATAATTTCTTACCGAAGTGACCCAACACTGTACGAGTAATTGAATATTTATTTGATTGCGGTGTAATCCAGCCAAGAAATTCTTTCTCATTACCTTCAGCGATTACCGATACTTGCAATGCATAACGACTTAAATAGTCATGAGCACCTTTTGCAGTTTGGCCACAAAGCACTGAACCAGAAATTACGCGATTTTCACCCGCACTTAATTCATTTTGGGTTAATTGAGAGAGATTAGCGCCAATTACAGTGCGAATTAAACGAGGCTCTTTCACTTGCGGACCAGCAAGAGAAATAACACGTTCAACATAAAGCTCGCCTGTTGTAAATAATTTACCCACTGCGATCACATCTTGATAATTGATGTGCCATACAATTTTATTTACACCAACAGGATCAATAAAATGAATATGAGTACCAATAAGACCCGCAGGGTGAACGCCACCAAAATCATGAATCTGTAAATTTTCAAGATCAACTGTTGGGATATTGGTATCACCTGCTTTACACAAATGTAACGGTTTTGAAGGGAATAAACGACTTAATACCGTTAAACCATTCGTGAAATCTTGCCAAAATTCTTTTAGCACGATTGCAGGATCTGCGGCTAATGGATTGGTATCCATTGCATTCACGAAAATTGAGGCTGGTTCACTATCAATCGCAGGCACTTTGCTAAATGGACGAGTACGTAATGCAGTCCATAAACCTGATTCAACAAGGTTTTGTTTTACTTGTTCAGAAGAAAGCGTATTCAATTGTTCTGCACTATATTTTGCGAAAGTGATTTGCTCATTTCCTTCCACATTAATTACGACAGATTGTAATACGCGCTTCTCACCACGATTGATTACAGTGATAGTACCACTTGCAGGGGCTGTAAAAATCACACCTGGATTTTTCTTGTCTTCAAAAAGCACTTGGCCTTTCTTTACAACATCGCCTTCACGTACCTTCATCGAAGGACGCATCCCCACATACTCCTCACCTAGAATCGCAACTTGATTCACAACATTTCCGTTGTGGATTACTTGTGCTGGTTTTCCCGCAATCGGGAGATCCAAGCCTTTCTTAATTGTAATCATACTGTTTGCACTACTTTTCAAGGTTAAAAATACAATTGCAAATAAGCAAGTTAAATGCAATCTCGTGTTTGAGCGTGGCAAAATGCCTTTTAAAAGACATTAATGCCACAAAAATAAAAAACTCAAATCGGTTAACTTCACGATAAACATGCTTATCGAGAAATTGAATTTGGATAAAATTAAACGCCTTATTCTAGCGAAAATCTGCTTTTTTCGCTACTTAAACGCCTACTTTTTTGTAAAAACCTTTTGCGGTATATCAAAAAAATGTTACATTTTCATAACATAAAAAATTAATGTCCAACGCCTGCGCATTTCGTTGAAGTGGGAATTTTCTCACTTAATTCGCGCCATTCTTCTACAGTAAACAAATGCAATGCTAACGCATGAACACCGCTATTAAGCTCATCTGCAAGCAATTGATAAACACATTGATGACGCTGTACTTTGCGCATTCCTTCAAAAATATTACTCACAATCACACATTTAAAATGAGATTCCTCGCCACGACCAGAACTATGTAAGTGGCTTTCATTTTCTACACTAAAAAAGTGCGGTTGAAATTCTAGTTGAATTTTTTGTTCGATAGTTTGTTGAACAGACATCATAAATCTCCACAAAATCACAATGAAACGCTATACATTAGCAATGAAGTTTGCAAGAATAACACAGTTTTAACTGGCTCATTGGGGAAATTATGACATTATCAAACAAAATCAAAACATTATCAGCAGTAAGTATTACAGCCGCCACGCTGTTCCTTGCTGGCTGCCAAGCACAATCAAATACATTAACGTTCACACCACCAGCACCGAATGCCACAATGAACATTAATCAAAATGCGATTGTGTATGTAACAACGAAAGATAGCCGCACAACGCAAGATATCGCGAGCTATACCAAGCGTGGAGAACTCATTAAATTAAATTCATCACCGAGTGTTACACAATTATTCCAACAAGTGATGCAACAAAATCTTATTAGTAAAGGTTTCAGAATTGGTCAATCCAATGGATCAAATGCGTGGGTAACTGTAGATGTGCGTGAATTTGCTACGCAAGTAGAACAAGGTAATCTTCGTTATAAACTTAATACAAAAATTCAAGCAACTGTTTATGTTCAAGGCGCGAAAGGCTCATATAACAAAGCTTTTAATGCTACTCGTTCACAAGAAGGCGCATTAAACGCAGATAATGACGAAATTCAAAAAGTTCTATCTCAAACATTTAACGATATTGTGAATAACATTTATCAAGATCAAGAAGTATCCGCTGCGATTAACCAATATGCTAATTAATCACATAGCTAATTAGATATGCTCTTAAGTGGGGAAGGTTAATATAACCTTCCTCATTTTTTATGATGTCATTTTATTCTACATACTACTTTTCACGTAAAATCATCTAAAGCTAACCATCTGTTCAAAAGAATAAAAATATTCATAAAACCAATTACATCAATTTATAGCATTCTTCATAAAAATTAGGCAAAATACGGAAAATTTTTGAGTTCAAAAAAGGATCAAACTATGACTAAACATTATGATTACATCGCTATTGGCGGTGGCAGTGGCGGTATTGCTTCTCTAAATCGTGCTGCAAGCTATGGAAAAAAATGCGCAATTATTGAAGCAAAACATCTTGGCGGTACTTGTGTAAATGTAGGTTGCGTACCTAAAAAAGTAATGTTTTATGGTGCACACATTGCAGAAGCAATTAACAATTATGCACCAGATTATGGCTTTGATGTTGAAGTGAAAAAATTTGATTTTTCAAAACTGATTGAAAGTCGCCAAGCCTATATTGGTCGTATTCATACATCTTATAACAATGTATTAGCGAAAAATAACATTGATGTAATTAATGGTTTCGGAAAATTTGTAGATGCTCATACTATTGAAGTAACACTTGCTGATGGTAAAAAAGAACAAGTAACCGCAGATCATATTTTAATCGCAACTGGTGGTCGTCCATATCGTCCAAACATTAAAGGACAAGAATACGGCATTGATTCAGATGGTTTCTTTGCATTAACAGAATTACCAAAACGCGCTGCGGTTATCGGTGCCGGCTATATTGCCGTTGAACTTTCTGGTGTATTAAACAGCCTAGGCGTGGAAACCCATTTATTAGTGCGTCGCCATGCGCCAATGCGTAATCAAGATCCATTAATCGTAGAAACATTAGTGGAAGTACTTGCGCAAGATGGAATTCAATTACATACCAATTCCACACCATCTGAGATTGTTAAAAATGCAGATGGTTCACTTACAGTAAAATGTGATGGTCAATCTGATGTTACTGTGGACTGTGTTATTTGGGCGGCAGGTCGTGTTCCAGCGACAGATACAATTGGCTTAGAAAATGCTGGCGTAGAAACGAATGAACGTGGCTATGTCAAAGTAGATAAATATCAAAATACTAATGTGAAAGGCATTTATGCAGTAGGCGATATTATCGAAAACGGCATTGAATTAACACCGGTTGCAGTTGCAGCGGGTCGCCGCCTTTCTGAGCGTTTATTCAATAATAAACCGACTGAACATTTAGATTACAATTTAGTTCCAACCGTTGTATTCAGCCATCCACCAATCGGCACTGTAGGTTTAACTGAACCTCAAGCTATCGAACAATATGGCGCTGAAAATGTTAAGGTATATAAATCCTCTTTCACTGCAATGTACACTGCGGTCACTCAACATCGCCAACCGTGCAAAATGAAATTAGTTTGTGTGGGTAAAGATGAAAAAGTTGTGGGTTTACATGGCATTGGTTTTGGTGTAGATGAAATGATTCAAGGATTTGCCGTAGCAATCAAAATGGGCGCAACAAAAGCTGATTTTGATAACACCGTGGCTATTCACCCAACGGGTTCAGAAGAATTCGTTACAATGCGTTAATCTTCAAAGCAAAGAAACAAGAGCGGTAAAATTACCGCTCTTTTTTGTTTCTAATTTTGCTTAAGTATGTTTAGCTACGTTTAACCAATTTCGTCCAGTTATAATAACCGTACAACGAGTTAAGTAAGTAGGCTGAGTACATTAAGTACATGGCTGGTGTTTCTGCCCATAAGAAAATAGAAAGGATATTTAAAGCAATCCATAATAACCACTGTTCACGATAACGCAAAATCATTAAAATCTGTGCAGCTACCGTAATAATTGTGGTTAAACCATCTAAACCTGTTGAACTACCACCAGCCGCTTGTAATGCTTGAACAAAAAGCAAGGTCCCAACCGTAGTCGCAACGATTAATGTCATCCATCCTTTAACAGTTAAAGATTTTGCAATTACACTTTCTCCACCATCACTATTTTGCATATTGGCTTTCCACATGAAGTAACCAATAAATTGAGATGGCAAATATACATAGAGTACGGTATTCATTTCGCCTAAGAAATTTGATCCCCAAGCGACATAAAAATAAGTGTAAGCAAAAACTAATCCAAAGAAATAATTACTAATTTTACCTTTACTTACTAATACCACACACAAAATACCGGAAATACCAGAAATCATTGCTAACCAAGAATCTGGCGCTTGTACATAAGCCCAAATCTGTGCAATGATGAAAAGCGCAATCCAAACTACCTCAAAAGGTTTCCAACCAGAAACAAATTCTTGTTTTAAACGTTCTGACAAAGTCATGATTTACTCCTGTTGACTTAAATTTGAATGCGATCATTCTTGCATTGTGCGTTGATAATGTAAAGATTCAGAAAAATTTAATTCTCAACTTGTGAAATTCATCACATTTCAATCAAATCCTAAATAATCCATTATTCAGAAAACTCTCTAAAAATTTACCGCACTTTAAATACAATAATCTGGCTCAAGTGGTATTTTTGCTTGTAGCAAGAACTGTTTAGTTCGCTCGTGTTGTGGACAAGTAAAGAATTTATCTGCTGTATTTTGTTCTACAATATTCCCATCTGCCATAAAAATCACACGATCTGCAACATCTTTCGCAAACTGCATTTCATGCGTAACAATAATCATTGTCCAGCCTTCTTGAGCAAGCATTTTTAGTGTTTGTAACACCTCGCCAACTAATTCGGGATCTAACGCCGATGTAGGTTCATCTAATAAAATAATATCAGGTTTTACCGCAAGGGCTCGGGCAATTCCAACTCGCTGTTGCTGACCGCCAGAAAGTTGGGATGGGAATAAATCCGCTTTATTTTTTAGCCCTACCTTTTCTAACAAGCTAAGAGCCTTTTCTCTAGCCTGAGCCTTATCTTGTTTTTGCACGACAACCATTCCTTCCATAATATTTTCAAGGGCGGAACGATGAGGAAATAAATTATATTGTTGAAATACCATTGATGAACGTCGGCGCAACTTCAATTCATCTGCTTTACTAATTTTCTGGCTAAAATCAATTTTTAGACTACCATCAGTAAATTCCAAAATGCCTTGCTCTGGTCTCTCAAGCAAGTTTAAGCAACGTAAAAAGGTGGTTTTTCCAGAACCAGAAGGCCCTAAAATTGCGACCACTTCACCTTTATTAATTTCAAAATCAATGCCTTTTAACACATGATTGCCATTAAAGTTTTTCTGAATATTACTTACTTTTAACATAGACAATCCTTACAAGTGACGAGAAAGGCGTTTTTCTAAACGCATTTGACCAATAGATAACACAAGGCAGAAAACCCAATAAATCAATGCTGCCTCACTATAAATCAAAATAAACTCATAATTCTCAGCTGTAATATTTTGTGCGACACGGAATAATTCTGTCACTAAAACAAGAGAAGCTAATGAAGTGTCTTTCACTGTACTAATAAAAGTATTAGAAAGCGATGGTACTGAAATACGTAAAGCCTGTGGCATAATTGTACGAATAAATGCTTGTCGATAATTCATACCTATCGCATAAGAGGCTTCCCACTGTCCTTTAGGTATAGCAATAATTGAAGCACGAACTGTCTCTGCTGCATAAGCACCAATATTAATAGAAAATGCAATAATCGCTGTTGGAAAGGGCTCTAAAGTAATACCAACTTCAGGTAATCCATAAAAAATAATAAAAATTTGTACTAACATCGGTGTACCTCGAATTATAGAGATATACACTCGACATAAAGCCTGTAACAATTTTAAGGGTAAATTAGGGCTAGGCAAAGTACGAATAACTGCAACAATCACTGCAATAAGCAAACCACAGAAGAAGGAAATGACTGCCAATGGCAATGTGTATAAAATTGCTGCTTCCAACATAGGCCAAAACGAGCTGATTACATAATCAGCTCGTTCTGCGCTCATAAATGGAAGACTCGCTAACCAATTATTGAGTAATATCATCACCAAACCATTCAATTGAAATCTGTTTTAATGTACCATCTTGGCGAAGTGCTTCAAGTGCTTGATTAAATTTTGTAATCAATGCATCTTCACCTTGTAAAAAAGCAAAGGCAGTCGGAATTTTATCCCCACGGTCATAAGCAATTTTTAAACCAGCATTTGGGTGTTGTTTAAAATAATCTAATACCGCCAATTTATCATTAATTGTTGCCTCTGCACGGCCTTGTTTAATAAGCTCTAAGCTCTGTGCTAAACCATCCACTACAAGAATCTGCGCGCCTGCTGCTTTTGCATCTTTACCCCAGTTACTTGTTGCAGATTGCGCAGATTTACGCCCCTTCAAATCTTCAAATGATTTAATACTGTTATCCGATGATTTTGTTACAATCACCCCACCAGAATAATTATAAGGCGTTGTGAAACTATATTTTTTTAAACGCTCTGGGCTTGGGTTAGTTTGGTTTGCAATCACATCAAAACGTTTTGCATTTAACCCCGCATACATTGCATCCCATTGTGTTTCTTTAAATTCCACTTTCAAACCGAGCTTTTCAGCAACTTTACGAATAACCTCTACATCAAAGCCTGTTAATTTTCCACTTTTATCATGGAAAGTAAATGGCGCATAAGTACCCTCAGTTCCCACTAATAAAGTTTTAGTTTTTTCAACGCGGTCAGCAATTTCACCAGCGTGAGAAAATGTTGAGAAAGCAATACCAGCGCTTAAAAGTGCGGTTGTAAAAAGTAATTTTTTCATTTTTTCTTCCTTGTGTTGTGTTTGACTAGACGTGATTATAAAAACCAAACTTATGAAAAAACAAGATTATTTATTTATAGTTTATAAATTTTAGTTATAAAAAAGTGATATGACAGATTACTATCAAAATAAGAAAATAATCTACCGCACTTTCTTGCAGAAAAACAGGTTTCTAAACAATGTGTTCAATCTACCCTTATAAAATTTCAGTAAAAAAATGCCTTTCTAGAGAAAGGCATTAGTAGAAATTTAAGATTATAAATAAACTTGTAATTTCTAATAGAAAAGTGGAGTAGCTAATTACTCTTCATCACTTCCAGAAAAACGTTCAATTTTTGCACCTAGGCCACGTAATTTATCTTCGATATGTTCATAGCCACGATCGATATGATAAATACGATCTACAATGGTTTCACCTGTTGCGATACAACCTGCAAGAACCAAACTGATTGATGCACGTAAATCTGTCGCCATTACTTCGGCGCCAGATAACTGTTCAACACCGTGACATACCGCAGTATTCCCTTCAATTTCTGCTTTTCCGCCCATGCGAATTAATTCAGGAATATGCATAAAACGATTTTCAAAAATCGTTTCAGTAATAATACTTGTGCCCTCTGCCACCATATTTAATAAGGTGAATTGAGCCTGCATATCAGTAGGGAAACCTGGATGTGGCGCAGTGCGAATATTCACTGCTTTAGGGCGATTTCCAAGCATATCTAAAGTGATACTATTCTCAGTAACATCAACTTGAGCGCCAGCTTCACGAAGTTTATCAATCACTGCATCTAAGGTATCAGCCTTAGTATTTTGACAAACAACACGACCGCCCGAAATTGCTGCGGCAATTAAGAATGTACCCGTTTCAATACGATCTGGCACGACACTATGCTCACAACCAGTTAAACGTTCAACACCTTCAATCGTAATGTGATCAGAACCTGCACCAGATATTTTCGCACCCATTTTATTAAGGAAGTCAGCGGTATCTACAATTTCAGGCTCACGAGCCGCGTTTTCAATCACAGTGGTTCCTTTCGCAAGCGTTGCTGCCATCATAATAGATAAAGTTGCACCTACGCTCACTTTTTCCATGACAATGCGAGTGCCCACAAGACGATCTAATACTTGTGCTTTTACATATCCTTCTTCAAGAACGATGTCAGCGCCTAATTTTTCTAAACCACTAATATGGAGATCAACTGGACGAGCACCGATAGAGCAACCACCAGGTAACGATACTTGGCCTTGATGAAAACGAGCAACCAAAGGCGCCAATGCCCAAATTGAAGCACGCATGGTTTTAACCAATTCATAAGGGGCAGTGAAATGATCAATATTCGATGCATCTAATAAAACTGCACCAGTTTCATCACGATCTACCACCACGCCTAATTTACGTAAAATTTTCAAAGTGGTTTCAATATCTTTAAGTGCAGGAACATTCGTGAGTTTAACGGGTTCTGTTGCCAAAATAGCGGCAAAAAGAATTGGAAGTGCGGCATTTTTTGCACCTGAAATATTCACGGTTCCACTTAAACGAGATTGCCCATAAACACGAAATTTTTCCATTTTTTGAATCCTTAATTAAGTTGGTTTAATGCACGATCACGTTTCCACTTTTCAGTGGTATAAGTTTTAATTGTTAACGCGTGAATTTCGCCAGTAGTAAAATAAGCCATTAACGGAGCATAAATTGTTTGTTGTTGTTTTACGCGAGAAAGTGCAGCAATTTCATCACTCACTACAATCACGCCAAAATGCGCATTTTCACCTTGAGCATAAACCTCTTCTACGTTTAGCGCATCTTTTAAAATTCGTTCAATTTCTTGAAGTTCCATCAAATTTCCGTTTAATTAAGATCTGTAAAATTTGCGATCCAATCAGACAAACCAACAAGATCTGCAAGGGTTAATAATTGTTTTGGTGGATAAACTAATCGCACTGTTTTGTTAAGCTTTTGACACTCTTGTAAAAAATCACAAAGAGCTGCAAAACCTGCTGAATCAATATGTTGAATACCAGACAAATCCCATTCAACAACTTTTTTATCCAGCGCATTAGCTGATAAAAAAACATCACGTTGCTGCCACATAGGCAACAACGTGTTGCGAGATAGCTCCCCTGACAAAAGGAGCGCTATCTTATCATCATTTTTCTTTAAATCCCAATTTAACATGGCAACAAGATTATTTGCTTAATGTTACAGGTTGGGCTGCTGATTTTTGTACTTGTGCAGTTAATGCATCAATGCCATGTTGACGTAAGATACCACTCCATTCTTGTTGTTTTGTCACAACCATGCTCACGCCCTCAGCAACCATGTCATAAGCTTGCCATTCGCCAGTTTTACTATTTTTACGCCATTTAAAATCTAATTTAATTGGCGCAGCTCCATTAGCTTGAATGATATTCACACGAATATTTACTAAGTTTTTATCGCCTAATGCTTTTTCTGGCTCGATCTGGATTTGTTGATTTGAATATGCCGTTAATACTTGTGCATAAGCTTGTTCAATAAAATCACCAAAAGCTTTAAAGAATTTTTCACGTTGTTCAGGTGTAGTAGATTTGAAATGAGAACCTAAAACTAAAGAACCTGCATAATTGACTTGAACATAAGGCAGCAAATCATTACGAACGATAGTACGTAGATAATTTGGATTCTTTTTAATCTGGCTTTGATTTGCCTGAATATCAGAAAACAATTTATCTGACGCTTGTTGCATCAATACATAAGGGCTTGTTTCAGCCATAGCAGTACCAGCAGCAAAAAGTGCGGTAAATACTAAGGTTAAAATTGCAAACCATTTTTTCACTTGGAAAAATTTCATCATAAATCTCCTAAATAAATGTTAGTTGTTATTGCCCTGTAGGCTCAGTCTTTTCACTGTTACCATCAGATTTTTTATCGCCGTAAAGGAATTGGCCGATTAAATCCTCCAACACCATAGCAGATTTTGTGTCTTGAATTTGGCTACCCTCTTTAAGCATAGCCGATTCACCATCATCAAATCCCATTGTTAATGCAATATATTGCTCACCCAATAAGCCAGATGTCTTAATTGATAAAGAACTGTTTTCTGGGATTTCATTATATTCCTGATTAATTGCGATACTGACTTTTGGTAAATAGCTTTTTTCATCAAGTGTAATACCGCTCACGCGTCCAATAACCACTCCACCAACTTTTAATGGTGCACGTACTTTAAGTCCACCAATATTATCAAAAGTTGCCGTCACAGTATAAGATTTCGTCTCACCAAAACCTTGTACGTTGGCTACGCGTAAACCTAAAAAAACTAAGGCGCCAATACCAAGTAATAAAAATAACCCTACCCAAAATTCATATTTAATTGTTTGTCTCATAAAAAATCCTTAACCTGCTCCAAACATAATAGCAGTTAAAATAAAATCTAATCCTAGAACAACAAGAGAGGCATGAACAACTGTTCGTGTTGTAGCTTGGCTGATACCTTCTGATGTTGGCATACAATCATAACCATTAAAAAGCGCAATCCAAGTCACGGCTACAGCAAAGAAAATCGCTTTAATAAAGCCATTTAAAATATCATAGCTCCAACTCACGGAATTTTGCATCACAGACCAAAAGCTACCTGAATCAACACCTTTCCAATCCACACCAACTAAGGAACCGCCCCAAATACCAATCGCGATAAACAAGATTGACAAAATTGGCATGGAAATAACTCCTGCCCAAAAACGAGGTGCAATCACTCGACGTAAAGGATCGACAGCCATCATTTCAAGACTAGAAAGTTGTTCAGTCGCTTTCATTAAGCCTATTTCAGCGGTCAATGCAGAACCTGCTCGACCAGCAAATAAAAGTGCGGTAACAACAGGCCCTAATTCTCGTAAAAGAGAAAGCGCTACGAGCTGCCCCAAACTTGTTTCAGCAGAAAAATCGACTAACACAACATAACCTTGTAGTCCTAATACCATTCCAATAAATAAACCGGACAACAAAATAATGAGTAACGATTGGACACCTAAAACATGCATTTGCTTCACAAGCAAAGGAAAATGCTTACGAATTTGTGGCCTGCCGATCAATGCGCCAAATAACATAAAGCCTGCTCGCCCTAAGGCACGGAAAAAGTCGATCACCTGTTTTCCCATAGCAGAAATAAAATTGACGATCATTCAAACAATTCCTTTACATAATCTTGCGCTGGGTACTTAAAGCGCACAGGGCCATCAGATTCACCTTTTAAGAATTGCACCACGCGCGGATCTTGGCTCTGTAAAAGCTGCTCAGATGTTCCTTCTGCGATGACTTTTTGGTCTGCAATAATATAGGCATAATCTGCAATACTCAATACTTCCTCCACATCGTGCGACACGACGATAGAAGTCAGATTTAACGCTTCATTTAATCGTTTAATCAAGCTTAAAATTACGCCCATACTGATTGGATCTTGCCCAGTAAATGGCTCATCAAACATAATTAAATCAGGGTCAAGTGCAATAGCGCGTGCTAATGCAGCTCGACGAGCCATACCACCAGAAAGTTCTGAAGGCATCAATGCGGCAGCACCTCGCAACCCAACAGCTTCCAATTTCATCAATACGATTTGTCGAATTAAACTTTCAGGCAAATGCGTATGTTCACGAATTGGAAAGGCGACATTATCAAAAGTAGAAATATCCGTAAAAAGCGCGCCGGATTGGAATAACATCCCCATCCGCTTGCGTACTTCATACAGTTCACTATTAGATAGACGACAAATATCTTGTCCATCAAACAAAATTTCACCTTGTTCTGGTATTAGCTGCCCACCGATCAATTTAAGTAAGGTGGTTTTTCCAATCCCCGACGGCCCCATGATCGCAGTGATTTTTCCCTTTTTGACTTGCAAATTCAGGTTATCGTAAATCACGCGTTCACCGCGTTTAAAGGTGAGATTCTTAACTTCAATTAGATTTTGATTCATTAAAATCTCGTTTATAAATAAAAAGTGCGGTCGTTTTGACTAGCGTTTTTGTGAAAGGTTCATCTTACGACGAACAAACGCCATCATGCCGTGTAATACTAAAAACAACAATGACAAACCATATAAAGGCATATTTCCTAGCACAGAATAAGGGGTTTTGCCTTCCGCAGGTGCAATTTTATGCGTCAACGTTGTTTCAATAAACTGCGGTGCCTGCGCTAACACCTTACCTTGAGCATCAACAAACACTGAAATCCCCGTATTCGTTGCACGAATAAGCGGTTTACCCAATTCTAAAGAGCGCATTCTTGCCATCTGTAAATGTTGCCAAGGCCCAATTGAATCACCAAACCAGGCATCATTAGAAATTGTGAGCAAATAATCCGTATCTTGTTTCAAATTTTGTCGCACTTGTTCACCGAAAATAATCTCATAGCAAATTGCTGGCGAAAAAGCGCGTTTTTTTGCCATTAAAGATGGCTGAATCGCGTCCCCGCTTTGAAATGCAGACATCGGCAAATTAAACACTGAATTAAGTGGTCGCAAAATACTTTCTAGCGGAACATATTCACCGAAAGGCACGAGATGATGCTTACTATAACGATTTGACGTATCTGGCTGATAAGGAAAGTCTGGGTTTCCAACGGTCATAATAGAATTAAGCAACTTACCAGATTTCGTATCTTCGAATACCGTTCCAACCATTATCTCCGTTTTCGTTTCTTTAGCTGCACGATCTAATCCTTCAAAAAATGGCGTAATCGCATTTTCAAGAGTTGGCAACGCTGATTCAGGCAAAATAATTAAATCTGTTTTACCAAGATTTTCTGCGATTAATTTTTGATAAATCGCCAAAGTAGAATAGAAATAAGCTGGATCCCATTTTAGATTTTGTTCAATATTTCCTTGTGCAAGCGTGACTGAAATTGCCTTATCTTCAACAGCTTTTACAAAGTGAATTCGGGATAAATAAGCACTTAATCCCCCCACAATGATCAATAACAAAACGTTCGCCAAGACTAATTTAAGATTTTTCGTTTTAAACAAAGACGAAACGAGATTAAAAATTACCGCACTTGCCCAAACGGTAAAAAACGTCAATCCTGTTACCCCAAAAATCGGGGCGATGCCATAAAATGGGCTATCAATTTGTGTATAGCCAAACTGAAGCCAAGGAAAACCGGTAAAAATCCAACCTCGTAAAAATTCTGTCAATGTCCAAATCACGGCAAAAATTACCGCACTTTGAACGTTGAAACGCTGAACCAAATAAGTAAAGAGCATCGGGTATAGCGCAAGATAAGCTGCAAGTAAACCGACAAGGAAATAACTCACACCTAAAGACGCGCCACCAAATTGGTGAATACTGACATTAAGCCAACTCACCCCAAAGCAGAAAAATCCCATCGACCACAAAAACGTCGCTAAAAGTGCGGTGGATTTTTTAGGGTTTTTAGCGACATAAAGTAAACCGAGTAAAGAAACATAGGCTAAAGGCCAATAATCAAATGGCGAGAAGGCAAAAACACCAACTAAACCAGATATAATCGCAATAAGATAAGTAAAATATTTATTCATAATTTTGCACGCCCTCACGAGCGTCTTTGTGTTGAAATTTGAAATTCCATTTCAAGTAAATAAAAAGCACGCGTTAGAAAACGCGCGCCATCATTGAGGATGATTAAATGCTATTCAACTTTTTCTTCCACATCATCCATTTCTGCCAAATGTTCATCTGGCACAGTAACTCGAAGTTGAATCAATCGGCGACTATCTGCCGAAGTAACTTTAAATTGAAGATTTTTCAACATAATTTCTTCACCACGTTTTGGTAAATAACCAAAAGTTTGCATAATCAGCCCGCCAATGGTATCCACTTCTTCATCATCAAAATCCGTATTAAATTGCGCATTGAAATCATCAATATCTGTAAGCGCACGCACAGCATAAGTATGACGAGAAAGCTGACGAATATCCGCAATCTCTTCTTCATCAAATTCATCTTCAATATCGCCAACAATTTGTTCCAGTATATCTTCAATGGTAACAAGGCCTGATACCGCACCAAATTCGTCCACCACAATAGCCATATGGAAACGCTCAGAGCGGAAATCTTTCAACATACGATCCACTCTTTTGCTTTCTGGAACAATCACTACTGGACGTAATAATGAAGATAAATCAAACTCTTCGGCATCTTCACGTAAAAATTTCAATAAATCTTTCGCATGCAAAATACCTACGATATTATCGCGATCATCCGCATCGGCAATCACTGGGAAACGAGAATGAGCGGATTCAATAATTGTGTTTAAACAAGTATTTAAATCTTGTTGATCTTCAATAAAAATAATTTGTGAACGAGGAATCATAATATCGCGAACACGAAGCTCCGCGATTTCCATCACGCCTTCAATCATTTCACGCGTATTTTGATCAATTAAATCGTTTTGTTCTGAATCGCGAATTACTTCCACAAGTTCTTCACGATTTTTTAGTTCACCTTGAAAAAAGCGACCAAATAAAGATTGGAAAAAAGGTTTTTTCGTATTTTCAGATTGGTTTGAATTTTGCTGTTCGTCGTTCATATTGGTTTATAGTTGATGTCTTATTGACGGCGAAAAAGTATCATATTTTGAGCATCTTCGCAAAGATAAAGCAAAGGAAAAGAAAAGTGCGGTGAAATATCTCTTTATTTTCTACCGCACTTCAATTCTATAAGAACTTAAACTCCGTCCATTGATAATATCGCTCGCCTGCTTTTTGAATTCCACCGTAATTTTGCCATTCAGGATGATTAGGCGTGTCAGGCAAACATTGGGTTTCCAGTGCTACGCCAGAAAAATCGGCATATAATTCGTCATTTCTCGTTGGTGTACCTGCAAGATAATTACCCGTATAAACCTGCAATGCGGCTTGCGAGGTTCTTACTTCCAAACTTAAATCACCAGTTGGAGAAGTCAATAACACGCAAGGTTTTTGCCAAGCTTTATTGACAATAAAGGAATGATCGTAACCTTTTGTTGCTTGCTGATCCCCTTGTAAAAAATCTTGCTTGATGGGTTTAGCAATACGGAAGTCAAAACTCGTATTCACTACGTGCTTTAATGGAGAATTAGGAATCCCCTCATTATCTACAGGCAGATAAAAATCAGCATTTAAACGTAATGTATGTTCACGCACGTCACTGCCTTGCTCTGCATTTTCTAAATTGAAATAAGCATGATTCGTTAGGTTCAATGCAGTATCCTTATCACTCATCCCTGCATATTCAATTTTTACGCTATTATCATCTGTTAGCGTATAGGTTACAGACACATTTACATTACCAGGAAAACCTTGATCACCATGCTCTGAATGTAATGAAAAATGCACAAAATTCTGACCGCACTCTTCCACTTTCCAACGACGTTTATCAAAGCCCTCTCCACCATGAAGCTGATGTTTACCTTGATTACTTTTCAACTGAATGAGTTCACCATTCAATTCAAATTCTGCGTTTGCAATACGATTTGCATAACGCCCTACGCTTGCGCCTAAATAGCTTTGATGAGTGGGATAATCCTCTACCTTACAACCCAATAAAACCTCGCGTAAAGTGCCATTTACTGGCACTTTACAAGAAAGCCACGTTGCCCCCCAATCCATAAATTGAACACGCATCCCATTTTCATTTTGTAGGGTTATAAGCTGATAAGGTGCACCATCAGGCGCACTAAAAATGGTTTGTTCTAACATCATTTTCTCTTAAATCACTCGAACACCTTGTGATGCAGTGCATACATAAAAAGTTTCTTTTAAACCGGTCGTTTTCTCGTAATTATCCGCAATAATTTTACGAACCGCATCGACTTTATCATGCGGCGCAAGTGCGACAATACAACCACCAAAACCGCCGCCTGTCATACGTGCACCGCCACTTTTGCCAATAACAAGTTGAGCCAATTCAACTAAATAATCAATTTGTGGCACGGTGATTTCAAAATCATCACGCATTGAATCATGAGATTCCCCCATTAACTCACCTAAATGGGTCAAATCATTCTTCTTCAATGCTTCCACTGCATCGAGTACTCGTTGATTTTCTGTTACGACATGACGAGCGCGTTTTGCTGCTAACGGAGAAAGTGCGGTCAATTCCGCTTCTCTTTTTTGGAATTGTTCAACTGAAACATCACGCAATGCTTTTACTCCAAAAAATTTTGCCGCATCTTCACATTGCTGACGGCGAGTATTGTATTCGCCTGTTACTAAATCGTGCGGTACGTTTGAATTCACAATAATAACGGCGACATCTTGTGGCACGGGTGTTGGAGTGGTTTCAAGACTACGGCAATCGATCATTAGTAAGTGATTTTCCTGCCCAAGTGCGGAAATTAACTGATCCATATTGCCACAATTAGCACCGACAAATTGGTTTTCCGCTTTTTGCCCATTCAATGCAATATCCGTGTGAGAAAGCGGTAAATCGCCAAGTTGTTGGCAGAATTTACCCACCGCAACTTCTAGCGCTGCAGATGAACTTAATCCAGAAGAAAGCGGCACATTTCCAGAAATCACTAAATTTGCACCTTGTCGAAAGTGCGGGTAACGTTCTTGGATAAATTTTACAACCCCACGCACGTAATTAGCCCATTTGTGTTCACTCTTAGGAATTTCAACATTAAGAGAAAATTCATCAGTTTCATCAAGATCCGCCGCATAAACATTCCAAATATGATCATCTCGTTTTGTACCAGAAACGGCCGTACCAAAATTAATCGCACAAGGCATAACAAAGCCATCGTTGTAGTCAGTATGTTCACCAATGATATTTACTCGGCCAGGCGCATAGACGGTAATTTCTGGCAAATTTTTATGCTGTTTATTGAAAATTTGTTGAGCATTTTGGATTGGGGTCATATTTCTATCCTTTATATTAAATCTGTACTCGATCTAGCTCCCTCTTTGCTAAAGCTAAAGAGGGGGACTGGCTATATTATTTAATTCTTTCTTTATAATGAACTTCACTCAAAGCACGTAATCGCTCTGCAGCCTGTTCTGCCGTTAAATCACGTTGGCTTTCGCCTAACATTTCATATCCCACCATAAATTTACGCACGG
Source organism: Haemophilus sp. oral taxon 851 str. F0397 (assembly GCF_000242295.1). Classification (NCBI taxonomy): domain Bacteria; kingdom Pseudomonadati; phylum Pseudomonadota; class Gammaproteobacteria; order Pasteurellales; family Pasteurellaceae; genus Haemophilus; species Haemophilus sp. oral taxon 851. The sequence goes on along the minus strand of NZ_JH591067.1, from coordinate 82,918 downwards.
TTGCTGAGCGTAAAAGAGGAGGGTAAAAATGAGCATGTAGCTGCCAATGTTCGTTATCTTCGCCATTAAATGGTGCGGCATGGAATCCCATTGAATATGGGAAAGAGGTCTCAAATAGATTGTCGTATTTGGTCGTCAATTTTTTCAAAATAATCGCAAGATCTTTTGATTGCTCGTCACTTAATTCAGTTAAACGTTTTACATGCGTTTTTGGTAAAAGCAATGTTTCAAATGGCCAAACAGCCCAATAAGGCACTAAAGCTACCCAATGTTCAGTTTCAACGACAATACGTTCTTTTAACTCCAGTTCTCGTTTCACATAATCAACTAACATGACTGAACCATGTTTTAATAAATAATCGCGTTGTGTGCGATCTTCACGAGCAACTTCATTTGGCAAGAAACTATTCGCCCAAATTTGACCATGTGGATGTGGGTTCGAACACCCCATTGCCGACCCTTTGTTTTCAAAAATTTGCACCCATTGGTATTTCGCGCCAAGTTCACGAAGTTGCTCTTGCCATACTTTAATCACTTCTTCAATCTCAAGTGCGGTCAATAATGGTAAGGTTTTACTATGATCTGGGGAGAAACAGATAACACGGCTTTCACCACGAGCTTGAGAACTTTGGAAAAGTGGATCTGAGGATTTTTCAGGGGCTGGCGTATCTTCTAAAAGCGCGGAAAAATCATTTTTAAACACATAAGGTTTACGATAGTCTGGATTTAATTCACCTGTAATACGCTTATTACTCGGGCAAAGATAACAAGTTGGATCATAGCTTGGTTTTTGTTCTTCATTGACTTTTTCCTGTTGTCCTTGCCATGGACGCTTAGCACGATGTGGTGATACCAAAACCCATTGATCGATTAACGGATTATAGCGACGATGTGGATGCTCTGTTGGTTCAAAAATATCACTCATAATTGGCTCCCTTTCTAAATTGTAAACGATTACATAAAATACTGCGCATAAGATAGCAAATTCACAAAAATAAACCGTGATCAGTATCACATAATGGGAAAATCTCTGAAAGTTTTTTGTGATCTCGGTTACAAATCAGAAAGTAACCGCTTTCAATTTTATTTATAAAGAACATAATAAGAAACGTGATTTCATTATGGAGAGCATTCTATGAGCACCATTCATGATGTAGCCGAATTAGCCCATGTATCTATTGCGACTGTTTCTCGTGTTGTAAATCAACATCGCTCAGTGAGTGAAGACACCCGCCTTGCAGTAAAACAAGCAATTGAGCAACTTAATTATCAGCCAGATGCAAATGCTAAAGCCCTTGCAATACAAAACACTGATACTATTGGTGTGGTTGTTACCGATGTAACAGACTCGTTTTTTGCTATTTTAGTGAAAGCCGTAGATAAAGTTGCAGAAGCACATCATAAAACAATCTTGATTGGTATTGGTTATCACCACGCAGAGAAGGAACGTGAAGCTATTGATACTTTACTTCGCAAGCGTTGTAGTTGTTTAGTTGTGCATTCGAAAGCGTTATCTGACGATGAACTTAGCCATTATTTGAAAACAGTACCAGGAATGGTGATTATCAACAGAGTGATTCAAGGATATGAAAATCGTTGTGTAAGTTTAGATAATAAAAAGGGAACCTACTTAGCAACGGAAATGCTTATCCGTTGTAGTCATAAACATATCGCATATATTGGATCTAACCATGCTATTTTCGATGAAATTGAGCGTCGAGATGGTTATCTGACTGCATTAAAAGATCACAATTATCCAATTGTTGAGCATGCCATAACGCACAATTCACCAGACTTCGAAGGGGGTGAAAAAGCAATGATTGATTTGCTTAGTTATAACAAAGATCTCACTGCAGTTGTAGCTTATAACGATTCAATGGCTGCGGGAGCCATTTCAGTTCTCAATGAAAACAATATTAGTGTACCAAGCCAATTTTCAATCATTGGTTTTGACGATATGCCAATTGCTCGTTATTTAATTCCTAAATTGACGACCATTCGCTATCCTATTGATTTAATGGCAACTTATGCAGCCAACCTTGCATTAAGTCTTGTCGATAATGAGGTGAGAACGCCATCAACAATTCAATTTAACCCAACATTAGTACGTCGTTTTTCTGTGGAATCTATCTAAATTTGAAGATAAACGCACTCATAAAATGTGATGGCGATCACAAATCCGAATTTTTAATGTAATCGTTTTCATTTATGTGAGTTTGATCACAGATTCCAAGCAGATTATTCGCTAATATGGCATCAATTGCAGAATGTAATGCAATATTTATCTCTAACATCAACATTCCAAAATAGGAGCGTTATTATGAAAAAAACAGCAGTATTAAGTGCAGTTGCTTTGGCTATCGGTTTAGGTGCAGCATCTTCTAGCTTCGCAGCAAGTAACAAAATTGGTGTAACCATTTACAAATACGATGACAACTTCATGTCTTTAATGCGTAAAGAAATCGACAAAGAAGCTAAAACACTTGGTGGCATTAACTTATTAATGAATGACTCCCAAAATGCACAATCAATTCAAAATGACCAAGTTGATGTATTACTTTCCAAAGGTGTGAAAGCTCTTGCAATTAACTTAGTTGACCCAGCTGCAGCGCCAACTATTATTAGCAAAGCAAAACCAGATAACATTCCTGTTGTATTCTTTAATAAAGACCCTGGTGCAAAGGCTATCGGTTCTTATGAACACGCTTACTATGTAGGTACTGATCCAAAAGAATCAGGCTTAATTCAAGGGGATTTAATTGCAAAACAATGGAAAGCTAACCCAGCTCTAGACTTAAATAAAGATGGTAAAATCCAATTCGTATTATTAAAAGGTGAACCAGGTCACCCAGATGCTGAAGCACGTACAAAATTCGTAGTTGAAGAACTTAATGCGAAAGGTATCCAAACTGAACAATTATTTATTGATACCGGTATGTGGGATGCTGCAATGGCGAAAGATAAAGTAGATGCTTGGTTATCTAGCTCTAAAGCAAACGACATTGAAGTAATTATTTCTAACAACGATGGTATGGCATTAGGCGCATTAGAAGCAACCAAAGCACATGGTAAAAAACTCCCTATCTTCGGTGTGGATGCGTTACCAGAAGCATTACAACTCATCAAAAAAGGTGAACTTGCTGGTACTGTGTTAAACGATGGTGTGAACCAAGGTAAAGCAGTTGTTCAATTATCTAACAACTTAGCACAAGGCAAAGCAGCAACTGAAGGCACAAAATGGGAATTAAAAGATCGTGTTGTACGTATCCCTTATGTTGGTGTAGATAAAGACAACTTAGGCGACTTCTTAAAATAATTTCTCATCAATTTTTGTTGTAATCCAAGGGGAAGTTGCCCTTCCCCTTTTTAACGAGGTTGGATATGACATCTCAAACTCAAAGTCAAGACAGCCAAGTGCTGCTCACTATGACCAATGTCTGCAAGTCCTTTCCGGGTGTAAAAGCCTTAGATAATGCAAACTTAACGGTTCGTTCACATTCTGTTCATGCTTTAATGGGTGAGAACGGCGCAGGCAAATCTACATTACTAAAATGCTTATTCGGTATTTATGCCAAAGATGAAGGTGAAATCCTTTTCTTAGGTCAACCCGTCAATTTTAAAACATCTAAAGAAGCCCTTGAGAATGGTATTTCAATGGTGCACCAAGAACTCAACCTCGTGCGCCAAACTAGCGTAATGGATAACTTGTGGCTTGGACGCTATCCACTTAAAGGACCTTTTGTCGATCACGCCAAAATGTACCGTGATACTAAAGCGATTTTTGATGAATTGGATATTGATGTAGATCCTAAAGAAAAAGTCGCCAAACTTTCAGTTTCTCAAATGCAGATGATCGAAATTGCGAAGGCGTTTTCATACAACGCTAAAATCGTAATCATGGATGAACCAACATCCTCCCTTTCTGAAAAAGAAGTTGAGCATCTGTTTAAAATTATCGATAAATTAAAACAACGCGGTTGCGGCATCATTTATATTTCTCACAAAATGGATGAAATCTTCAAAATCTGTGATGAAATTACTATTTTACGCGACGGTAAATGGATCAACACGGTAAATGTGAAAGAATCCAGCATGGAACAAATTGTCGGAATGATGGTAGGTCGTGAATTAACACAGCGTTTCCCTGAAAAAACAAACACGCCAAAAGAAGTAATTTTACAGGTGGAAAATCTTACTGCTAAAAATCAACCATCCATTCAAGACGTATCTTTTGAATTACGAAAAGGTGAAATTCTCGGTATTGCAGGCCTTGTGGGGGCGAAACGTACTGATATCGTTGAAGCTATTTTTGGCGTACGTGAATTAACCGAAGGAACTATCAAGTTACACGGAAAAACCGTGAAAAATCATACCGCACTTGAAGCGATTAATAATGGCTTTGCATTGGTAACTGAAGAGCGTCGTTCAACTGGTATTTACTCTAATTTAAGCATTGAATTTAACTCATTGATTTCAAATATGAAATCTTATCTCACACCATGGAAATTACTTAGCACGAAGAAAATGAAAAGTGATACCCAGTGGGTAATTGATTCAATGAATGTTAAAACGCCATCACATAGAACAACAATTGGTTCTCTTTCTGGCGGTAACCAACAAAAGGTCATTATCGGTCGTTGGCTTTTAACTCAACCTGAAATTCTGATGCTTGATGAGCCAACTCGTGGTATCGACATCGGGGCAAAATTTGAAATTTACCAACTCATTCAAGAACTCGCTAAAAAAGATAAAGGCATTATTATGATTTCATCCGAAATGCCTGAATTACTAGGTGTAACTGACCGTATTTTAGTGATGAGTAACGGTAAATTGGCGGGTATTGTAGAAACTGCAAAAACTTCACAAGAAGAAATCTTGCAACTCGCTGCGAAATATTTATAAAGATAAAAGGAACAAATCATGAGTGCCTTACAAAAAAACAAATCCTTTGATTTATTAAAACAAAATGCGATTTATTTTGTCTTGCTGATTTTGCTCGGTATTATTATTGCGCAAGATCCAACCTTTTTAAATTTAATCAACTTCAGTAACATCTTAACTCAATCTTCTGTGCGCTTAATTATTGCTCTCGGGGTTGCAGGGTTGTTGATTACACAAGGAACTGACTTATCTGCTGGTCGCCAAGTTGGTTTAGCAGCGGTTATCTCTGCAACCATGCTGCAATCAATGGAAAATATGAACCGAGTATTCCCTGAAATGGGTGAAATTCCAATTCCTGTAGTAATTCTTGCAGTTTGTGCTATCGGTGCAGTAATTGGTTTAGTGAATGGTTTAGTTATCGCTTACTTAAATGTAACGCCATTCATCGCAACCATGGGTACCATGATCATCGTATATGGTTTCAACTCACTATACTATGATGCTGTAGGTGGTTCTCCAATCGCAGGTTTTAGCGAAAACTTCTCAACATTCGCTCAAGGATTCTTCCGCGTCGGCAGCTTTAAACTATCTTACATCACTATCTATGCAGCTATCGCAGCATTATTAGTATGGATTATGTGGAACAAAACTCGTTTTGGTAAAAACGTATTTGCTATCGGTGGTAACCCTGAAGCTGCGAAAGTATCAGGTGTAAACGTTGCGCGTAACTTAGTTGTCATCTACATGATTGCAGGTATGTTCTATGCATTCGGTGGTATGCTCGAAGCTGGTCGTATCGGTTCTGCAACTAACAACTTAGGTTTCATGTATGAATTAGATGCTATCGCCGCTTGCGTAGTGGGTGGCGTATCCTTTGCAGGTGGTGTAGGTACCGTTATTGGTGTAATCACTGGGGTTATCATCTTTACAGTTATCAACTACGGTTTAACTTACATCGGTGTAAACCCTTACTGGCAATACATCATCAAAGGTAGCATTATTATTCTAGCTGTTGCTATCGACTCCTTAAAATACGCGAAGAAAAAATAATACGAATAATCTCTCTAAAGATAACAAAAAAGTGGGCGTCCTTGCCCACTTTTGTTTTATATATTCAATTCAGCGTGAATTCATCACCTAACTAACGATATTTATGCAATAATCAGCAAACCTTGTATAATTGCGCCACCATTTTTATAGAGAGATAATCATGCAAATTAACTTTACACAAGTATTGCAAGACAGTTGGAACTTCTTCCGTAATCAACAAAAACTCATGCTGCAATTTGTCGCAATTTTATTTATTGTGCAAAGCGCGAGTGCACTTTTAAGTTTTCCAGTTAATGATGAAAATAAAAATGATGTATTAAATCTAGCCAATACAGATATCACTGGTTTTATCTTTTCATTTGCAATCACTCAAATTTTAACGAGTTTTATTGCAGCTTGGGGATTAACCTCAATCCATAAAATTAGCTTACAAAATTACCGCACTTTAGGTGAAACCTTCTCACTTACCTTGCGTCGTTTTGCAGGCGTAATTCTGTTAGATCTATTAATGGTTGCACCAATGTTACTCGGTCTTGGAGAAGCTTTTGCTGCGTTACTCACAAAAAAATCGCCCTCTATTATGTCACTTATCGCGATGATTGTTGGAGTTTGGTTCTTCGCCCGTTTAAATTTAACGACAGTACATTATCTTTCAACTCAAGATACACTTTCTCAAACTATCCGAAAAATTTGGATGCAAGGAAATACTCGAAAAGGCGTATTGTTTATTTATACCCTACTGGTTTATTTTCTAGTGCCAGTTCTCATTTTCCAATTAAGTGCATTTTCCAATAACGCTATATTTGATATGGTAATAGGTATTTTCACCGCATTACTTAATATTTTTATGCTAGTAGTGACTTATCGTTTCTACAGCTTATTTATGAAGGATTAATCAATATGAAACAACTCCTTGACTTTATCCCTTTAATTTTATTTTTTGTCACTTATAAACTCGGTGGTGTACGTGAAGCAGCCATCGTATTGGTGGTTACAACAATTTTACAAATCGTAATTTTAAAATGGAAATACGGAACCGTTGAAAAACAACAAAAAATTATGGCAAGTGTGGTCGTTTTTTTTGGACTTTTAACTGCCTACTTTAATGAAATCCGCTATTTGCAATGGAAAGTGACAATTATCAATGCCTTGTTTGCCATTGTTTTGCTCGTCGCACAATTTCAATTTAAAACCCCATTAATCAAGAAATTGCTTGGTAAAGAGCTACAACTGCCCGAAAAGGCTTGGAATACACTTAACCTCGGTTGGTCAGTATTCTTTATTATTTGTATGTTGGTGAATATTTATATCAGCCATAATATGTCGGAAGAAGCTTGGGTTGATTTCAAATCTTTCGGAATTATTGGTATGACGATGATTGCAACCATTATTTCAGGCGCTTATATCTATCGCTATTTACCTAAAGATGATTCAAATTCAAAAGATGGAGAAAAATAATGTCTTCCAATTTTACTGATAAAAATGGCCGCCATTCCAAAGGGATTCTATTACTAAGAACCTTAGCGATGCCTTCTGATACCAATGCTAACGGGGATATTTTTGGCGGTTGGATCATGTCTCAAATGGATATGGGCGGTGCGATTTTAGCAAAAGAAATCGCACATGGGCGCGTAGTTACCGTTGCGGTTGAAAGCATGAATTTCATCAAACCAATCTCTGTGGGCGATGTGGTTTGTTGCTACGGTCAATGTCTAAAAGTAGGACGTTCTTCCATTAAAATTAAAGTAGAAGTATGGGTGAAAAAAGTGGCAAGTGAGCCAATTGGTGAACGTTATTGTGTGACTGATGCAGTATTTACTTTCGTTGCAGTAGATAATAATAGTCGCTCACGCACGATTCCTCGTGAAAATAACCACGAATTAGAAAAAGCATTGGCCTCAATTGCAGAGTTTGAGGCTGAACAAAACGCCTGTTAATAGAAGGAAATAATGATGTTCTATGTGATTTTTGCTCAAGACATTCCAAATACATTAGAAAAACGTCTTGCGGTACGCGAGCAACACTTAACTCGTTTAAAACAGCTTCAAGCTGAAAACCGCTTACTTACGGCAGGCCCAAATCCAGCTATTGATGATGAAAATCCTGGAGAGGCTGGTTTTACTGGTTCAACCGTAATTGCACAATTCGCAAATTTGCAAGCGGCAAAAGACTGGGCGGAACAAGATCCTTATGTAGAAGCTGGCGTATATGGTGATGTTATTGTAAAACCATTTAAAAAAGTATTTTAGCCCTCCTCAATTCTGATAAGCTAACATGAAAAAAGTCGCTTTAATTTCTCTTTGTATTTTGACCGCTCTTTCTGCTTTTGCCGATACACCTAACACGGCAACAGCATCCATCAATCTTGAGCAAGAAAAACAAAACTGGGCGTCTGCACAGCATCAAGACTACTTAACACGTTTAAAACAACGTGAAACCTTTTTGCAGGTTGAAGGTTTGCTAAAAAGTGCGGTAAAAAACCAGCAATTTTCTGAAGCGACTCAAAATATCACAAAAATCTTAATAGATTCATTGCAAGGCTATCCTTTGCAATACGATTTGCTAGCACGCTTTTGGGAAACCAAAATTGCCTTTTTAAAAAGTGATGACATTCAAGGCAAACAACAAGCAATAAATGAACTCAATGCATTAGCACAACAAAATTACCCTTTTGTAACGCCAGCATTTCAAGCCTTATTACAAAAACTATCCACGTTAGAGGAACAACAAACATCAGCAACGTCGGATAATGCTAAAGAAAATAACAGGGTTCAAGAAGAACAAAATCAAGTAGAAAATCCTAAACAACTTGCTGAGATTATAAAGAACAGTAATCCTAGCACGTTAGATAAAAATGCATTAATCGATGCTTTTCCTCGTTATCTAAAAACATTATCGAAACAAATAGAAAATCCAAATTTTGAACTCTATCAACAATGGGCTGAAACTTGGCAACTCTCAGAAGATGAAATCAAACAGTGGAAAATAGCCTTTTTAAATCGTTTTTTTGATAATGAAAACGCTGATTTTCAAAAATGGCGTGATGAACAAATCCGACAATTACAGACTGATAATCTAACCGAACGCCGTTTACGAATGGCAATTTGGCAGAAGACCGACCGTTCTCCGTGGCTTAATTCACTTACTGCTGAAGGAAAAGCAAAACAAGAATGGCGTTATTGGGAGGCTAAACAAGATATATCAAAAAATATAGAAAAACTAACCGCACTATCAAAAGAGCGGGGATTCTATCCAATGTTGGCTGCGACACAATTAAAGCAAGCATATAAAGTCGATTTTCCAATAGTTCCAAGTTTTACAGTGGCAGAACAACTTCCTTTCGAGCAAGTTTTCGCCATGATTCGAGAACTTAGAGAACTTGGACGAAATGGTTTAGCAAAACAACGTTGGCGAATTTTACTTGATAATGCTGATTTCACGACTCAGCTAAAACTTGCAGAATATGCCGAAAACCAACAATGGTTTGAATTAGCTGTTGATGCTTCTATTGTTGCAAAAGCGTGGGATTACCTGTCTCTTCGTTTGCCAAATGCTTATTCAGAATACTTCAATGCAGCATTACAGAATTTAAATATCAGCAAAACTTTTGCTATGGCAATCGCCCGTCAAGAAAGTGCTTGGAATCCAATGGCACAATCTTCTGCAAATGCGCGGGGCTTAATGCAACTTCTGCCAAGCACAGCAAAATTGACTGCAGAGAATAATCAGCTGCCTTATCAAGGCGAACAAGATTTATTCAAACCATTGAATAATATTTTGCTAGGTACCGCACATCTGAATGAACTCAATGGAAAATATCCTAATAATCGAATATTGATTGCAGCTGCTTACAATGCAGGGGCAAATCGGGTAGAAAAATGGTTAAGTCGCGCCAATGGAAAATTAGCATTAGACGAATTTGTCGCATCTATTCCTTTTTACGAAACTCGTGGTTATGTGCAAAATGTAGTCACTTATGACTTTTACTATCAAATTTTACAAAATAAAGAAAACCCACAAATCTTTAGCCAAGAAGAATTGAATCGGCTATACTAAACGCACTAGTTTAATAGTGTAAATGGGAGCGTAATTATGTATATCAGCCGCAATTTAGAACAATGGAATTCATTTCTTCAAATGCTAAAAATCGCCTTTGATGAAAACAAAGCACAGGAGTTTCTAACTTTATTATTAACTGCAGACGAACGAGATGCTGTAGGGTTGCGCTTGCAGATTGTCTCTCAGCTGATTGATAAAAATATGTCTCAGCGTGAAATTCAACAAAATCTTAATACAAGTGCCGCCACAATCACTCGAGGTTCCAATATGATTAAAACGATGGATCCTGATTTTATGCAATGGATGAAACAACATCTTGATCTCATTGAAAAAAACTAAGCGAATTTTTACCGCACTTTCACGCTTATTTAGCCCTAAATGGTGGAAAAAAAACTGGCAGCGAGTTGTCTTTCGTTTTTTTTTCGCAGTTTTTGCTTTGTTGCTGCTTTTTCGCTTTGTCCCTATTCCATTTTCCGCTTATATGGTACAACAAAAAATCGCTAATCTTTTACAAGGAGATTTTCGATATCAAATCCAATATAACTGGGTCAGCCTAGAAAATATCTCCCCAAACATTCAATTAGCTGTGATTTCATCAGAAGATCAGCGTTTTCCTGAACATTTAGGCTTTGATTTTGAGGCTATCCAACGAGCAATTCGATATAACGAAAAATCTAAAAAGGGAATCCGAGGAGCATCAACCATTTCCCAGCAAACCGCTAAAAACTTAATGCTTTGGCACGGACAAAATTGGCTACGAAAAGGTTTAGAAGTTCCAGCAACTATGTTGCTCGAGCTGACTTGGTCAAAAAAACGTATTTTAGAAGTGTATTTAAATATTGCAGAATTTGGGAACGGCATTTTTGGTGTAGAAGCGGCAAGTCGCTATTACTTTAAAAAGTCAGCTAAAAATTTATCTCAAAATGAAGCCGCACTTTTAGCTGCTGTGCTGCCCAATCCAATCATTTATAAAGTAAATAAGCCAAGCTTATTAGTTCGTAAAAAACAAACTTGGATTTTGAGACAAATGGGAAATTTAGGTACTGAATACTTGAGCCATTTATAAGAAATTCAATCAAATTTCTAAAGTAAAACAAACTAAAAAATATTTACTTAATACATAAAATAAAAAAACGAGTCTAAGACTCGTTTTTTTATTTATAGCATTTTTATTATAGGTTTATTACCGCAAATAATACCCAAACAGTATAGATTGTGGCTAAACCATAAAAGATAAATCCAGCTGCTGGCACATGCACTTTAAGATCATGCATACCGTGGTGAATACGGTGCAAACCACACCACATTGGGAAAATAGTAAGCACCAAAATAACTAATTTACCAATCCAAGAATAAGCAAAAGTAATTAAATTATGCGCATCGACTAAACCAAATGGTAATAACAAACCGATGATTAAAATAACGACAGGGAAGAAAATTGCACTCACTGTGCCGCCAGCACCGAACATTAACCATACTGGCGGTTCGCCGGAGCGTTTTGGATTTTGATCAACCATTTTTTCTCTCCCTTAAATATAAACTAAAACTAATGCAAGCACGCTAACTAATGCCGTTACTGCCCAAAGTGCATTTCTTACCACAGTATGTGGTAGGCGTTCATTTTTCACAATGATATTCATCACTTTTGGTGTCATTAAGAAATATGTCACCGTATGATAAAGTGTTGCGATAAGCGTAATAATATTTAAGAAAACCACAATTGGGTTTCTTAAAAACTCAATAAAGCTCAAAATTCCTAAGCCAGGTATTGGATTGCTTGCGAGGCAAAGAACACCATAAAGCAACACAATACAAAACCATACAGCAAAGATTGAAGTCGCTTCACGTAGCATATAGGCTTTATAGAAGTCCAATTTTTGCCACCAAGTCGCTGTCATTGGACGAACATATTTTTTACGTTTACTCACTGTTACTGACATTCCTTCCCCCTTAGCCTTTTGGTTTTAGCATAGAGATAACATAATCTTTGGCACTTTCCACTTTTCCTTGGTTAATTGCAGAAGCAGGATCCACATGTTTTGGACAAACTTCTGAGCAATAGCCAACGAAAGTACAACTCCAAACCCCGTTTTTACCATTTAACAATGACATACGTTTTGCTTTGCCATGGTCACGGTTATCAAGATTATAACGATGAGCCATAGTAATAGCTGCAGGGCCTAAGAATTCAGGATTTAAACCAAATTGAGGGCAAGCGGCATAGCATAAACCACAGTTGATACACATTGAGAATTGACGATATTTCTCAAGCTGTGCAGGCGTTTGTTTAGTACGGCTTACTTGCAATTCTTTCGATGGATGTGGTTTACCATCTAATGCTGGTGCTTCGTTACCAATAATATAAGGTTTAATTGCCTCTAAACTTTCAATAAAGTGGCTTAAATCAACCACTAAGTCGCGTTCAATTGGGAAGTTTGCTAACGGTTCAATACGCATATGGCCGCTGTAATCACGTAAGAACGTTTTACAAGCCAATTTCGGTTTGTTATTCACCATCATCCCGCAAGAACCGCAGATCGCCATACGGCAAGACCAACGATAAGAAAGAGATGGTTCAAGTTTATCCTTAATATAGCCTAACGCATCAAGTAATGAGGTTTGATTATCATAAGGTACTTGATAAGTACTTAAATGCGGCTCTTGATCGATTTCAGGATTGTAGCGTAATACTTCAACATTCATTACTAGTGAATTAGCCATTTGCTTGCTCCTTAGCTTTTGCAGCGGCTTCTTGAGCTTCTGCTTCCGCACCGTAAACACGTTTTGCAGGTTGAGATTTAGTAATTTTCACCGGGCTATATTCAATGCGCGGTGCACCATTCTCATTGTAGAAAGCAAGTGTGTGTTTTAAATAATTTACATCATCACGTTCAGTGTAATCTAAGCGTTGGTGAGCACCACGAGATTCTTTACGTTCAATCGCTGAATTTGCAATAGATTGTGCAACATCTAGGATGTAGCCTAACTCAACTGTATAAAGTACATCTGTATTGAACACGCTTGAGTTATCTGCTACACGAATACGTTTGTAACGTTCTTTTAATTCTGCAATTTTATCTACTGCTTTTTGCATGCTTGCTTGGTCACGGTAAATACCACAGCCTTCTTCCATTACAGAACCCATTTCGTCACGGATTTCAGACCAAGATTCATTACCTTCTTGTTTATGAAGGGCTTCTAAACGAGCAACGACATCTTTTGCTTGAGCATCAACCGCACTTTGATTTACAGATTGAGCCTCAACTGCACGTTGCGCCGCATATTCCCCTGCTACACGACCTAACACAACAAGTTCAGCTAAAGAGTTAGATCCTAAACGATTTGCACCATGTAAACCTGAAGATGCACATTCACCTACAGCAAATAAACCTTTGATACGAGTTTCGCTATTGAAATCGACTTCAATACCGCCCATCGTGTAGTGAACAACTGGACGAACAGGGATTGGCTCATTCACTGGATTTACACCTTCATAAGCACTTGCTAGTTCACAAATGAATGGAAGACGCTCATGTAAATATTTTTCACCAAGATGACGTAAATCTAAATGCACAACATCTACGCCTTTCGCTGTTTTTAAGGTATTACCTTTTTTCCATTCTTGCCAGAATGCTTGAGAAACTTTATCACGAGGACCAAGTTCCATATATTTATTTTGTGGTTTTCCAATTGGTGTTTCTGGTCCTAGACCGTAATCTTGAAGATAGCGGTAGCCATCTTTATTCACTAAGATACCGCCTTCACCACGACAACCTTCAGTCATTAAAATACCTGTATTCGGTAAACCTGTTGGGTGATATTGAACAAACTCCATATCACGAAGTGGTACACCATGACGATACGCCATAGATAAGCCGTCACCTGTTACAATACCGCCATTGGTATTGAATTTAAATGCACGACAACCACCACCAGTTGCAATAACAACCGCATTTGCATTAATTTGAACCAGCGAACCTTCCATCATGTTCATTGCAACCATACCACGAGCATGGCCATCATCAACAAGAATATCTAATACGAAGTGTTCATCAAAACGTTGGATTTGTGGATATTGAATAGAAGTTTGGAAAAGCGTGTGTAATAAGTGGAAACCTGTTTTATCAGCGGCGAACCAAGTACGCTCAATTTTCATTCCACCAAAACGACGTACATTTACATCGCCATCAGCTTTACGGCTCCAAGGACATCCCCAACGTTCTAATTGAGTCATTTCCACTGGTGAATGTTGTACGAAATATTCCACAACATCCTGTTCGCAAAGCCAGTCACCACCAGCCACAGTATCTTGAAAGTGTTTATCGTAAGAATCTTCTTCTTTGATAACTGCCGCTGCGCCACCTTCTGCTGCCACAGTATGGCTACGCATTGGGTACACTTTTGAAACTAATGCAATTTTTAAGTTAGGATTTGCTTCTGCTGCTGCAATCGCTGCACGTAAACCGCCACCACCAGCGCCAACAATCGCAATATCGACATTAACTATTTGCACGATATCCTCCAATAAATGTAGAAAGTAAAAAATAGAAATCACCCTAAAAGGGTAATCTAGTGAGGCCATTCTGCCATTTTTTGTTACAAATTAATAACGTTTTTTATGTAGCGAAAGGGGGAAAAGGATGATTTTGTGATCTACCTCAAAAAACCTTAGATTGAGTTGAGAAGAGCTCTCGTTTACAATGATGAAAATTTAAAAATGGGAATAAAAATGACCGAACTTACTCATTGGCAACCTTCTGCCGATATAAAAAATCTTCTTAAACGTGCAAAAATTATTGCTGAAATTCGTCAATTTTTTACAGAGCGAGGCTTGCTTGAAGTTGAGACGCCTGTTCTAAGTGAATTTGGCGTTACTGATTTGCACCTTTCCACATTTAGCACGGAATTTCTCGCGCCTTTTGGTGAACAATCCAAAACACTTTGGCTTTCTACAAGCCCTGAATATCATATGAAACGCTTGCTCGCTGCAGGCAGTGGACCGATATTCCAAATCAGTAAAGTATTCCGTAATGAAGAGGCTGGTAATCGCCACAATCCAGAATTTACCATGTTGGAATGGTATCGACCGCACTTTAGTATGCATCGTTTAATTAATGAAGTGGATGATTTACTCCAACAAATTTTAGATTGCCCACCTGCAGAAAGTTTAAACTATCAGTTTGTTTTCCAAGAATATGTAGGCTTAGATCCCTTATCTGCAGAACGTTCAGAATTAATCGAAGCGGCGCGTAAACATAACTTTATGGCTGAAGATAATGAAGATCGCGACACTTTATTACAGTTTTTATTTAGTGAAGTCGTTGAACCTCAAATAGGAAAAGATCGACCTGTTGCGATTTATCATTTCCCTTCAACACAAGCCGCCCTAGCACAAGTGAGTCCAGAAGATCAACGAGTTGCAGAACGCTTTGAGTTTTATTACAAAGGGCTAGAACTGGCAAATGGTTTCCATGAATTGACAGATGCACGAGAACAAAGACATCGTTTTGAATTGGATAATCAACAAAGAACGAAACATGGATTGCCAATTCGAGACATTGACGAACGTTTTCTAGCTGCATTAGAAGCTGGCTTACCAAACTCTTCTGGCGTTGCGCTGGGAGTTGATCGCCTAATTATGGTTGCTTTAGGTTGTGAAAAAATTAATGAAGTGATTTCTTTTGCCGTAGATAATGCCTAGACGAAAAGTGCGGTAAAAAATTTACCGCACTTTTGATATTTTTAGTTACTGATCCATAATGGCAATCGTATAGTAACAGCAAGCCCGCCTAGTGGGCTTTTTTCAGCCCAGACCTTTCCTTGATGCTCCTGAACAACATTAGACACAATCGCCAATCCTAGTCCTGTGCCACCAGTCGTTCTAGTTCGCGTCTCATCCACTCGATAAAACGGTTTGAAGATTTTTTCAAATTCATCTGGATGGACTCCAGATCCGTTGTCATCTATACGGATCCTGAGAAATTCTTCTTCTTCTTCTTCTTGTATAAAAATATGAAGTTCGATCTTATCCTTGGTGTATTTAAGTGCATTTGTCACGATATTTTCAACCGCACTTTCCAGCAATCTAAAATTTCCGTTAAGTTGTAATTCATTTTTGGGTAAACGAATATTTGTGAGAAACGTTATACCTCGTTGCTCTGCTTCAAATTTGGCATCGTTGATAATATCAGTCCAAAGCATATTGGCATAAAAAATATCTCGTTCCACTTGACTATTCATTTTATGGCGTGAAAGTAGAAGTAGCTCACTAATCATTTTATCCATTCGCTCTATTTCTCTTTCAATGCGTTTTACGCTCTCTGTTTCGCCATATTCATGGCGAACAAGCGCTGTAGCCAACTGTAAACGAGTGAGTGGTGTTTTTAATTCATGTGAAATAGATGAAAGTAATGTTTGTTGATTAGACATTAGATGATCAATAGAGGCTGCCATTCGATTAAAACTTTGACCAACTTGACGTAGCTCTAATGGACCATTAGCCACTAAGCTCTTATCAATTTTAAAATTACCTAATGCCACTGAATTCGCTGCTTCTTGCAAGCGAGAAATAGGCCTAATCAGCATTCTTGTAAACCACCAAAGCAATGGGCTAGTGATTAAAAGAATAATCAAAATCAATATAATGGGTCTATCAAAAACATAATTAAAGATCTCACGCTGTGGGTTAACGTAAGAAATAAAATACAAGGCATAAGAGGCTGTATCCCCTAAATAAACCAGGAACGGTCCTGAAAGCTGAAGCTCATTAAAATTTTTACGTTTAGGTTCTGAAAAATCGCTGGATACATCTGCAAATCTTCGAATATAAGGCGCTTCCTCTGGTAATTCACCTAGAATATCTTTAGTTTGTAAATTAATCAGAACTGGTCTAGAAGGTTGAAATTTATCTGAAGGTAAAACAGGCACTTCTGAAATTAGCCCCTGTAATTGACCATTACGAACGATATTTAGGATTTCTTTTTGATAGTTAACAATATCTGCTTCTTCTAGAGGGGAATAGAGTCTAAGATCGAGATTGGGTAGCACGATCACAAGGCTCATCATGATGAAAAAAGAAAACCAGAACAGAGTAAATGTTCTGATTGCAAGTTGATTTAAACAGAAAAAACTACGCAATTTCATAAAACTAAGTGACTAAAAGATAGCCTTTTCCGCGTAAAGTTTTAAACCAAGGCAATTTGCTTTCTCGCTCTGGTAGCTTTCGTCTCAAATTAGATATATGCATATCAAGAGAGCGGTCGAACGGACTTAATGTTTTTCCTAGCACTTCCAAACTTAATTCTTCACGAGTAACAATATCCCCCTTTGATTCTATTAATCGCTGAAGGATCTTAAACTCATAATCTGTTAAATTTAAGTTTTCCTCACTATACATCGCAGTTTGGCGAGTCAAATATAAGGTTACATTCTCAAAAGATAATATTTCTTTTGTATCGTCAACACTATTTGATGGCGACACACTTCGACGCAAAATCGCTCTAATTCTTGCCACTAATTCACGATCATTAAATGGTTTAGGCAAGTAATCATCCGCCCCCAATTCTAAGCCAAGCACTCGATCGATATCGTCACCTCTTGCAGTAAGCATCATCACTGGCACATTAGAGACTTTACGAATTTCTTTTAATGTATCAAGGCCATTTAGCTTCGGCATCATGACATCAAGTAAAACCAACTCATAGCTTTCATCAAGTTTTTGTAATGCCTTTAATCCATTATTTGCTATTTGAACATCAAACCCTTCTAGCATTAAAAGGGATGAAAGTAATTCCGTCAATTCAACATCATCATCAACGAGCAAGAGTTTTGACATTGGGGATTCCTTTTTATCAATCGTTCTTGTTGTAGTGCGGTGAAAATAGAAAGATTATTTCCAGAATTGCCACCAGCTTGATTTTGGTTTCTCACCAGTTTGAATAATGGTGTTATTCTCGCCTTGTTGCGAAACTTCTGGCAAAGGTTTATCGAGATTGGTTTCTGTCACCATACCACGTTGATCAAATTTTACAGTGAAAGTATGTTGAACTGGTGTTTCATAAGCACGTTGTTGTAAGAACACATAGTACCAAGTCTGACTATTATAAGGATCGATTAATACTGGCGTACCCAACAAATATTGTACTTGTTGAGCAGTCATGCCTTCTTTAACTTGAGCAACTGTAGTCGCTTCTAAATAGTTGCCTTGCGGTACATCAATTCGATATACAACTTTTTCAACGGTGGAACAAGAAGCGACGCTTAATGCTAAAAAGGTTGCGCCTAAAAGTGTTTTAACTTGCATTTTCTTTACCTTATTTGTGCAAAAGTACTGTCAAATAATACCTAAGTTTGAGCATATTGCCAAATTAATTCTCTGATTTTAAAGCCTTTTGTAATTGATCTTTTAAATTCGGTGGCAAACCTTTGATAGTAAGCGTATCAGTCATCGGTTCCCATTGAATTCGAGTATTCAATAAATCAGCATCGAAACTAATACTCACCCCCTTTCCTGAACCAGTGAATTTCGTTAGGGATTTTAAAGTTGAACGTACTGGCGGAATGCGGTCTTCCAAGCCATAATTCTGTTCTCCCGCAAAGGTAACAAAAGGCTGTTCGTTTAGAGTGGGTAAGGAATCAGAAAGTTCCTGCAATTCAATTTCATCACCGCCTGCAAGTTGAGCTTTGCAATATTCAAACACTTGTTTTTTTACTACTTGAGTTTGCTCTTTGTTGAGTTCGCCTTGATCGCAGTAATCACTCACTGCTTGCAATAAACTCTGATTTTGTACTTGTGGATTTAATCCTTCTTCGGCACCTAAAAAATCCATGAAAAAATCACTAATTTTTCGACCGACACGGCCTTTTATGAAAGTTAAATAACGATTAGAGTTTGCATTCACCTGCAAATCCGTCAAATTCACTCTTGCCGCAATATCAAACTGAGTAATATCAAGATATTCTGTACGGCGAATATCTAAATGCTCATCGACTAACATACTATGACGGCTATCAAGCAATGCAATAAACAAATAATCTGTTGCTAAGAAATTATATTGACATAAAATCAAAGTACCACTTTCTGCAAAGTTATATTTACCTAGCTCATCTGCAAGCAATTTTGTTGAGTATTGACTAAAACCTAAAAACTCAATTTCTTGTTCCAATAAACGATTTAAATGTTGTGCAAATATAGACTTTTCCTGAAACACGCCAAAAGCCTTCGCTTTATTTTGATAGCCTTGATGAAGTTGCAACATCATTTGTTCTACTTCTGGTGTAATTGACAACAGCTCATCGCGTAATACGCTTTCCATTTTTATGCTGTCGCCATCCACATTTTTGACTAACTGATGCAAAACAATTTGATTAACGGTAATACTCATTTTTGTCACCTTTGAAAAATTTGCCGCAAATTATAACCGCACTTTTTAAGCAAGAAAAAAGAAATTATTTAGGTTCTACCAAATAATCGGGTATCATAAGCCAAATTTTTTGTTTTATTTTTAACATTATGGCTCAACATTCTAAATATTCTGATGCTCAATTAAGTGCGATTGTAAACGATATGATCGCAGTATTAGAAAAACATAAAGCCCCTGTAGATCTTTCCTTAATCGCTCTGGGTAACATGGCAAGCAATTTATTAACCACCAGTGTGCCGCAAACTCAACGTGAGGCATTAGCCCAAGCGTTTTCTAATTCCTTAATTAATGCGGTAAAAGCACGTTAATATGAAATGGATTAAAAAAGGCACTTTCAGCGGCAAACAATACCGCGATGACGTTTCACGAAAAATTTCGTGGGGTCACTGGTTTGCCTTTTTTAATATCATTGTTGCCATTCTTATTGGCGCACGTTATGCCTTTATCATTGACTGGCCAGATACTTTCGCAGGAAAACTTTATTTCTTTGTGAGTTTGCTCGGACATTTCAGTTTCAACGTTTTTGCGTTGTACTTACTCGTGGTCTTTCCACTGAGTTTCATTGTTAAAAATCACCGCACTTTTCGCGGATTAACCGTGATATTTTCCAC
Organism: Haemophilus sp. oral taxon 851 str. F0397; assembly: GCF_000242295.1. Classification (NCBI taxonomy): domain Bacteria; kingdom Pseudomonadati; phylum Pseudomonadota; class Gammaproteobacteria; order Pasteurellales; family Pasteurellaceae; genus Haemophilus; species Haemophilus sp. oral taxon 851. Next base: position 62,895 of record NZ_JH591067.1, on the reverse strand, counting down.
GATTTGTACAACCTTATTATTATTTGATACCGCCGTTTTCAATCGTTTTAATCTGCATTTATCCTCTGTTGTATGGAATTTGCTGGTCAATCCAGAAAATGGTGAAATGTCACGCGATTGGCAAATATTCTTTGCACCAATGCCAATAATTTTACTGGCACAAATGTTATTTTCTCGCTGGAGTTGGGAAAAATTACGCAGTCTTGAACGCCAAAAATGGCTAAAAGGCACCGGAATATTCTTAACCGCAACGTTCATTGCGACGCATTTAATTTATGCTTGGGCTGATGCTTATTTGTATCGGCCTATCACCATGCAACGCTCTAATTTCCCTTTATCTTATCCAATGACAGCTCGTTCTTTTTTAGAAAAACACGGTTTCTTGGATGGAGAAGAATATACGCAAAAATTAGCGCAAGAAGGTCGTTTAGATGCCTTAAAAATTGATTATCCGAAAAAAGAACTTACTTACGCACCAATTACGCACAAACCTAATATTCTGATCGTAACGGTTTCGGGTTTACGCCATGATGCGATTTCTAATAAAAAGATGCCAAAACTTGCTGAATTTGCAACAAGTTCAACGGAATTTACTAATCATTACAGCACAGGCAACAGTAATAACGCAGGCTTAATTGGGTTATTTTACGGGCTAAATGCAAATTACACCGATAGCGTTTTAAGCAATCATACCCAATCTGTTTTAATCGAAAAATTACGTGCTGAAAATTATCTATTGGGTTTATTTTCGGCTACAAATTTCAAAGATAGCGTCTTCCGCCAAGCATTATTTCGAGAAATGAAACTTTCATCGAATAAAACCAACAAACCAAATAATGAAAGTGCGGTAAAAAATCTCAATGATTTTATTAAAGCACAAAAAACTGACTCACCTTGGTTTGCTTATTTGGATTTAGCCTTGGAGGCTAAAAATCCATCAGATTATGACCGCACTTTGCAGGACATTGATTCTCTTTTAGCAAAAGCGTTAGAAAGTACACCGCTTGAAAATACATTAGTCATCATCACGTCAGAGCATGGTTTAAGTTTTAATGAAATGAATGAAAAAGAGCGAGAAAACTACTTTGGGCGTGATGAAATTCAAGTCCCATTGCTTGTGTATTGGAAAGATTTACCAGTAGGCAAACAAAATGGATTAAGTAATCATGCGGATATTTTCTCTGCATTAATGCAGACAGTATTCCGTGTAGAAAACCCGTTGATGGATTATAGTCAAGGACGTAATCTCTTTGATCTTAAGGGCGATGACTGGGTGCTTGCCTCTAATTTCCACTGGAATGTGGTGATTCAACCTGATGGAACACAATATCACATTGATCGCAAAGGTAATTACAAAAAATTTGATAAAGATTATATCGAGCAATCGTCAGACAGACCGCCACTTGGAATCTTCTTAGAAGTCTTCCAATTACAAAATATCTTCTTTGAAAAATAATTTATAAGGGCATAAAAGAATAGATTTTTTGCCCTTAAGCCTTTATACTCACGCCTCAGTTTAAGACTGAAAAATGTTATTAATGAAAATCCGTGAGTTTTTCATAACATTACCATAATGCTTCTCGCCGTACTTACAGCACCTTTCAATTAATATACATTCTCGTCTTTTTATCCTTTCTTTTTTACGGAGTTTGTATGAAAAGCCACGTTCGTAGTTTTAAAACCTATATTCGCGATGAAATTATCAAAAAAGGCGGGTGGGTAAATGCCCATGCTCATGCTGACCGCGCTTTTACGATGACGCCAGAGAAAATTGGGATTTATCATAGCAGTAATTTGCAACAAAAATGGGATTTAGTGGATGAAGTAAAACGCACTTCCAGTGTTGATGATTATTACGCACGTTTTTGCCAATCTATTGAATTAATGATATCCCAAGGTGTAACCGCATTTGGTACTTTTGTCGATATAGACCCAATTTGTGAAGATCGTGCAATTATTGCCGCCCACAAAGCTCGTGAAGTGTATAAACATGACATTATTTTGAAATTTGCCAATCAAACTTTAAAAGGGGTAATAGAACCCACTGCGCGTAAATGGTTTGATATTGGTGCAGAAATGGTAGATATGATTGGTGGCTTACCATATCGTGATGAATTGGATTATGGACGTGGCCTAGAGGCGATGGATATCTTGTTAGATAAGGCCAAATCTCTTGGGATTATGTGTCATGTACATGTCGACCAATTCAACAATCCAAGTGAAAAAGAAACCGAGCAACTTTGCGACAAAACCATTGAACATGGAATGGAGGGGCGAGTTGTGGGTATCCACGGTATTTCCATTGGCTCACATTCGAAAGAATATCGCTACAAACTTTACGAAAAAATGCGTAAAGCCAAAATGATGATGATAGCCTGTCCGATGGCATGGATTGACAGTAATCGCAAAGAAGATCTTATGCCATTCCATAATGCACTCACGCCAGCAGATGAAATGATTCCCGAAGGTATCACTGTTGCCCTAGGCACAGATAATATTTGTGATTATATGGTTCCTCTATGTGAAGGTGATTTATGGCAAGAATTAAGCCTATTAGCTGCGGGTTGCCGTTTCCCACACTTAGATGAAATGGTCAACATCGCAAGTATTAACGGCCGTAAAGTATTAGGACTAGAGCCAATTTAGCTTTTTATTCCGCCCAATCAAAAGTGCGGTCAAAATGGGCAACATTTAAAAGTTGATTCAAAAATCTAGCTTTTAAATGTTGCCCATTTTCGTTGTACTTTTGTGTTTTTTAACTTGCCAAAAAACAAAAAATAAATAAAATGAACGCTGATTCATTTTTGAGCAATTATTGTTCCTTATTTTACTCAAGGATCTTATGCGACAAGCTAAAACAGACTTAGCTGAACAGATTTTTCCAGCGACAGATCGTTTAATGGCAAAAGAAGGGTTGAATCAGCTGTCTATGCACAAACTTGCGAAAGAAGCAAATGTAGCCGCAGGAACGATTTACCTTTATTTCAAAAACAAAGATGAGTTGCTTGAACAATTTGCACACAGAGTGTTTTCAATGTTTATGGCAACGCTTGAAAAAGATTTTGATGAATCTAAGCCTTTTTTCGAACAGTATCGACAAATGTGGAAAAAAATTTGGTATTTCTTACAAGAAAATCCCACCATTCTATCCAATTTAAAGCAATATGAATCTTTGCCTAATTTCAAGGATATTTGTAAAAACGTTAAAAATTGCCGTTGGGATTTATTTTGTCATCAAGCACAAAAAGCTGGCTTATTAGCTGAATTATCTGAAGATATTCTCTTTTTATTAAGTTTGAAAACGGCGATAAATTTAGCCTCTGATGCAAAATTTATCGATTTCGATCTTAAGCCTGAAATTTTAGAATCAGTGATTGAACGCTCTTGGCGTGCGATTCAGAAATAATTGTTGTTATTTTTATAACGGAGCTTTAAACATGAGTCAAACTCAACATCAAAGACCAAAACGCTCACATATTTTCTTTATGAAAATAATTTTAGTGGTATTTGTCTTAATTTTTGCCTGTGTCATCGGTTTTAATATGATAAAAGGCGTAATGATAAGCCGAGCCATTGCGGGAATGCCAGAACCTTCAAGCCCAGTGACCGCACTTGAAGTACAACCTCGTGAATGGACGCCAGTTATTAACACAACAGGTCTTGTGCGTCCAAATCAAGGTGCGATGCTCAGTACACAAAATGCAGGTACGATTTCTCAAGTGCTCGTGCAAAATGGCCAACAAGTGAAAAAAGGCGATTTACTCATTGAACTCGACAGTTCAGTAGAACATGCTAGCCTTCAAGCTGCACAAGCACAACTCCCAGCTCTTCGTCAAACTTATCAACGTTATGCGAATTTATTGAAAAGCAATGCTGTTTCACGACAAGAAATGGATAACGCAAAAGCGGCTTATGATGCTCAACTAGCCAATATAGAATCTCTAAAAGCAGCAATTGAACGCCGTAAAATCGTTGCGCCATTTGATGGCAAAGCAGGTATTGTGAAAGTAAACGTTGGTCAGTATGTGAATGTTGGAACAGAAATTGTGCGCGTGGAAGACACCAGTTCGATGAAAATTGACTTTGCCCTTTCGCAAAATGATTTGGATAAATTACATATCGGTCAACGCGTCACTGCGACAACAGATGCTCGCTTGGGCGAAACATTTTCAGCTCGAATCACGGCTATTGAACCCGCCATTAATTCATCAACTGGTTTAGTTGATGTTCAGGCTACATTTGATCCTGAAGATGGGCGTAAATTGCTTTCAGGCATGTTCTCTCGTTTACGCATTGCGCTACCAACTGAAACAAATCAAGTTGTCGTTCCACAAGTAGCCATTAGCTACAACATGTATGGTGAAATTGCTTATTTACTCACACCATTATCTGATGAAGATAAAGAGAAAATGGCTGAGAATAAAAAATTAGATCGTTTATATCGAGTAAAACAAATCACTGTATTTACTAAAGATCGCCAAGGTATTTATTCTCAATTACAAGGTAATGAGGTAAAACCTGGTGATAAAATTATCACTGGCGGTCAACAAGGTATCGGCAATGGCAGTCTTGTAGAATGGATTGAAAAAGACATTGTAGGTGCAACAGAGCCAGTAAATAAAACTAACCTTTAATTAACTAGGAAATACGAATGAAATTTACCGATATATTTATTCGTCGTCCTGTTTTAGCGATTTCAATTAGCTTGCTTATTATTATTTTAGGTTTGCAAGCTATTTCGAAATTGGCAGTGCGTGAATACCCTAAAATGACCACCACAGTAATTACGGTAACAACCGCCTACCCTGGTGCTGATGCAAATCTAATTCAAGCATTTGTTACTTCTACATTAGAAGAATCTATCGCCCAAGCAGATAACATTGACTATATGTCATCTAGCAGCGCACCAAATGCATCGACTATTACAGTCAAAATGAAACTAAATACCGATCCTGCTGGGGCGCTTGCCGATGTATTGGCCAAAGTAAATGCTGTACGTTCTAAATTACCAAGTGGAATTGAAGCACCAACCGTGGCCTCTTCATCTGGAGGCACGGGGATTATGTATATAAGTTTCCGCTCCAACAAACTCGACTCAAGTCAAGTTACGGACTACATTAATCGCGTAGTAAAACCTCAATTCTTTACGATTGAAGGTGTGGCCGAAGTACAAGTATTTGGTGCGGCTGAGTATGCATTACGTATTTGGTTAGATCCACAAAAAATGGCGTCACAAAATCTTTCTGCGCCAACGGTGATGTCTGCCCTTTCTGCAAATAATGTACAAACTGCGGCTGGTAATGATAACGGCTACTATGTCACTTACCGTAACAAAGTTGAAACAACGACCAAATCGGTTGAGCAATTAGGTAACTTAATTGTCGCTTCTCGTGGCGATGATTTAGTACGCCTACGCGATATTGCAACCATTGAATTAAACAAAGAAAGCGATAATTCTCGTGCAACTGCAAACGGTGCAGATTCTGTCGTATTAGGCATCAATCCAACTTCATCAGCTAACCCATTAACCGTTGCAGAAAAAATCCGCCCGCTCTTTGAAAGTATTAAAAAGCAACTACCGGATAGCATGGAAACTGACATTCTTTATGACCGCACTATTGCGATTAATAGTTCAATCCATGAAGTAATTAAAACTATTGTGGAAGCAACTGTTATTGTATTAGTGGTTATCTTGATGTTTATCGGATCGCTTCGCGCAATTTTAATTCCAGTTCTCACCATTCCGATTTCTTTGATCGGTGTTTTAATGATGTTACAAAGTTTAGATTTTTCTATTAACTTAATGACATTATTAGCGCTTATTCTCGCTATCGGATTAGTAGTTGATGATGCGATTGTAGTGTTAGAAAACGTAGATCGCCATATAAAAGAAGGGGAAACACCATTCCGCGCAGCAATTATTGGTACTCGTGAAATTGCCGTGCCTGTAATTTCCATGACTATCGCATTGATCGCGGTTTACTCACCAATGGCTTTAATGGGGGGTATTACTGGCACATTGTTTAAAGAGTTTGCTTTAACTCTAGCTGGCTCGGTATTTATTTCTGGTATCGTGGCATTAACGTTATCGCCAATGATGAGTAGTAAATTACTTAAATCCAACGCTAAACCAACATGGATGGAAGAACGCGTAGAACATACCTTAGGTAAAGTAAATCGTATTTACGAATACATGCTTGATCTAGTTATGCTCAATCGTAAATCAATGCTGGCTTTTGCAGTCGTGATTTTCTCAACGCTCCCATTTTTGTTTAATTCACTTTCTAGTGAATTAACTCCAAATGAAGATAAAGGTGCCTTTATTGCGATTGGTAATGCGCCATCTAGCGTAAATGTGGATTATATTCAAAATGCAATGCAACCATACATGAAAAATGTAATGGAAACACCTGAAGTCTCTTTTGGGATGAGCATTGCAGGCGCGCCAAATTCTAATGGTTCGTTAAATATCATCACATTGAAAGACTGGAAAGAACGCTCACGCAAACAATCTGCCGTAATGAATGAAATCAACGCAAAAGCGAAATCAATTCCAGAAGTCTCCGTATCTGCATTTAACTTTCCTGAAATTGATACAGGGGAACAAGGCCCTCCAATCGCTATTGTGTTAAAAACGGCTCAAGATTACAAATCGTTGGCAAATACCGCAGAGAAATTCCTAAGTGCGATGAAAGCCTCTGGCAAATTTATTTATACAAATTTAGATTTGACCTATGACACGGCGCAAATGACAATTTCGGTAGATAAAGAGAAAGCTGGTACTTACGGTATTACGATGCAACAAATCAGTAATACTTTAGGCAGTTTCTTATCTGGTGCAACAATTACACGAGTCGATGTGGATGGACGTGCTTATAAAGTCATTTCGCAAGTCAAACGTGATGACCGTTTATCGCCTGAAGCATTCAAAAACTATTACTTAACAGCAAGTAATGGGCAATCTGTGCCATTAAGCAGTTTAATCACAATGAAGCTAGAAACACAGCCAACTTCATTATCGCGCTTTAGCCAATTAAACTCAGCACAGATTAGCGCAGTACCAATGCCAGGTTCATCAACGGGAGATGCTGTTGCATGGCTACAACAATATGCGACTGACAATTTACCGCAAGGCTATACGTTTGACTTTAAATCTGAAGCTCGTCAATTAGTACAAGAAGGTAACGCATTAGCTGTCACTTTTGCCTTGGCTGTTATCATCATATTCTTGGTACTTGCTATTCAGTTTGAATCTATACGTGACCCAATGGTAATTATGATTTCCGTGCCATTAGCCGTAAGTGGGGCATTAGTGAGCTTAAATATTTTATCCTTCTTTGGCATCGCGGGAACAACATTAAATATCTACTCTCAAGTCGGGTTAATTACTCTCGTAGGATTAATCACCAAGCACGGTATCTTAATGTGTGAAGTGGCAAAAGAAGAGCAGCTAAAGCATGGTAAAACTCGAATTGAGGCAATCACGCATGCTGCAAAAGTACGTTTACGCCCAATCCTAATGACAACGGCGGCAATGGTAGCAGGCTTAATTCCATTGCTCTATGCTACAGGTGCGGGAGCGGTATCTCGCTTTAGTATGGGGATAGTGATTGTAGCAGGATTATCCATTGGTACTATTTTCACCTTGTTCGTATTGCCTGTGGTATATAGCTATGTCGCAACCGAACATAAACCATTACCGGTTTTTGATGAAAATAAAATAACCCACTAATTAAAACATAGAAAAAACAAACCGCACTTAGGTGACCCCAAGTGCGGTTTATTTTTTTAGATTATTTTTAGCCTAAGATTTTATCTAACTCTTGGCTAACTTCTTCCACTTTTTGTGTACCATCTAAACGGAAATATTGAGTATTCCCCGCTTTCGCTTCTGCTTGGTAATAATCAATTAATGGGCTGGTTTGTTTATGATATACGGCTAAACGATCTAATACAGTTTCTGGTTTATCATCTGCACGAATAATTAAATCTTCACCTGTCACATCATCTTTACCTTCCACTTTTGGTGGATTATAAACGATGTGGTAAGAACGGCCAGATGCTTGGTGTACACGACGGCCGCTCATACGTTCAACAATCACTTCGTCTGGCACATCGAATTCTAAAACAAAGTCAATTTTAACGCCTGAATCTTTCAGCGCATCGGCTTGAGGAATAGTACGAGGAAAACCATCTAATAAGAAACCATTTGTGCAGTCAGGTTGAGCAATACGATCTTTTACAAGGGCAACGGTTAATTCATCTGGTACTAATTTACCTTCATCCATTAATGCTTTGGCTTGTTTGCCAAGTTCAGTCCCCGCTTTGATTGCAGCACGGAACATATCGCCAGTTGAAATTTGTGGGATACCAAATTTGTTCATAATAAATTGTGCTTGAGTGCCTTTACCTGCGCCCGGTGCACCTAAAAGAATAATTTTCATAAAAAATCTCCATTAATAAAAAACGTGATTAAGATACTGATAAAGCATAGTGCGGTCAAATTTTTTATAATTTTTACCGCACTTTTATAGTGAATTAGCCGTATTATTTTCTTGATTCCAAGGTGCTACCCAAAATAAACAAAGCATGCCTGGAATCGCTAAAAATAAACAAAACCAAAAATACTGATAATACCCCACTGATCCCACAACATAACCAGAAAGCATACCTAAAACTTTACTTGGCAAAGCTGAAAGGCTTGTAAAAAGTGCAAGCTGTGTTGCGGTATAAAGAGGATTACTCTCACGCGCCATAAAAGCCACAAAAGCCGCAGTGCCAAGTCCAACGCCGATATATTCTGCCGCAATCACAACACCTAGTTTCCATAACTCGGCTGATGTAATAACATCAAAATGACCGAAAGCAGCCAACCAAATAAACCCACCAATTGTCACCAGCTGTACAAGCCCAAATAGCCACAATGCACGGTTAATACCTAGTTTTAGCATTATCACACCGCCAGCAAGCCCAGATAAAATGCTTGACCAAAGTGCGGTACTTTTTACAACAATGGCTATATCCTCTTTGCTAAACCCCATATCATAAATAAATTTGGTTTGTAGCGTTGTGGCAAAAGAATCCCCGAACTTATACAAAAACAAAAACAGTAAAAAACCGATAGCCTGAACGACGCCCTTACGCTGGAAAAATTCTTGTAATGGAATCCAAAATGCTTGATAGAACGGTTGATTAGATTGTTGCACGTTGATTTTGGGCTCTTTGGCTAAAAATAGTGTCATGAAGATGCCCGCTAACATACAAAGTGCGGTCCATAAAAAGACGGTTTCCCAAGGATAAATTGCCGCCAAATATAGCGATAATCCACCGGGAATTAATCCCGCAATTCGATAAGCATTAATATGAATAGTGTTTCCCAAACCTAATTCATGATCACTCAAAATTTCACGACGATACGCATCTAACACGATATCTTGTGTGGCTGAAAAAAAGGCGATAAGCAACGCAATATTTGCCACTGTGCTCAGTTGTGTGAGAGGATCAAAAAGGCTAATTATGTAAAGTAAGATCAATAATGCCACTTGTGAAAGTAACATCCAGCTACGACGACGCCCTAAAAAACTCGGGAAATAACGATCCAATAATGGTGCCCACAAAAATTTTAACCCATAAGGCAACATCACACCGGTTACTGCACCAATAAGCTCAATTGAGAGATGTTTATCCGTCAGCCAAACAGGCAACATTTGCAATAACACAAATAATGGCAAACCAGAATTAAAACCTGTGAATACGCAAATCAACATCTTGCGTGTAAAAAATTGGGAAGAAAGGGAATTTGACATAAAGTGCGGTTAATTTTGGTTGTATTTTAGAAACTTTGCCTTTCAATTAAAGGGTAAGTGTAAAAATGAGGGGGATTTTTAATCACATCCCCCAATGTTTAGCATTCTTCTTCCTAAAAAAGAAAAACAAATATTAGAGAATATTAATCTCTATACCCTTTTGGATTATTTTTCTGCCAGTTCCACGTATCTTGCATCATTTTTTCAAGACCACGTTCTGCCACCCAACCAAGCTCTTTTGCAGCTAAACTAGGATCAGAATAGCATGTCGCAATATCACCAGGACGGCGCTCTACAAGTTTATATGCAATGGTAATGTTGTTGGCTTTTTCAAATGCTTTTACCATATCTAATACGGAATAACCATGACCTGTACCAAGGTTATAAATATGTAAACCAGCATCATTTTCATGACGTTGAAGCGCTTTTAAATGCCCCACAGCTAAATCCACTACATGAATATAATCACGCACCCCTGTTCCATCAAGAGTGTCGTAATCACTACCAAATACAGAAAGTTGTGCTAATTTACCGATAGCAACTTGGCTAATATAAGGTAATAAATTATTTGGAATACCATTTGGATCTTCACCAATTAAGCCACTTTCATGCGCCCCAACCGGATTAAAATAACGCAAGATGGTCATGCTAAATTTTGGTTCCGCTTTTGCTGTATCACGTAAAATCTGTTCAACCATATATTTAGAGGTACCATAAGGATTGGTCGTACCGCCGACCTCACAATCCTCTGTAATTGGAATAATTTTTGGATCACCATAAACCGTTGCAGATGAGCTAAATACAAAGTTCCAAACACCTGCTTTTTTCATTTCTTGAATTAATACAAGGGTGCCAGCTACATTGTTCATGTAATATTCTGTCGGCTTTTGAACACTTTCCCCTACGGCTTTCAATCCAGCAAAGTGAATAACAGAGTTAATCTCATTTTCTGCAAAAATTTTTTGTAACAAAGCACGATCTAAAATATCGCCTTCATAAAACTTTGCGTCTTTGCCTGTAATTTGTTTTACACGCTCAAGGGATTTTGGTGATGAATTGCAAAGATTATCTAATACCACCACCTCTTTGCCAGCATTTAATAATTCTACAACTGTGTGAGAACCGATATAGCCGGCGCCACCTGTCACTAAAATAGCCATAATGATTTCCTTATTAATTATTGAGACTAAAAAATTATATCACTATTTTGTGTGATAAGAACGATGTCTTGTATGCCCTTGCGGTGGTACTGCACGTTTTAACCGATACGGTTTCGGCAGTTCAAGCAAGGCTTCTGTTTCATATTGGCTCACTGGGATAGAATGGCCAATATATTCTTCAATAGCGGGTAAATTCATCGCATATTCTTCGCAAGCAAAACTAATCGAAACACCACTTTCCCCTGCTCGTCCAGTACGACCGATTCGGTGAACATAATCTTCTCGATCATCGGGTAAATCATAATTGAAAACATGCGTCACATCAGAAATATGCAAGCCACGAGCAGCCACATCTGTTGCTACTAAAATATCTAAATCACCGTCGGTAAATTGTTTCAATAACGACAAACGTTTTTTCTGTGCTACATCGCCAGTTAGTAAACCAACACGATGCCCATCAGCCGCTAAATAACCCCAAATTTCTTCACAACGATGTTTCGTATTAGCAAATACAATACAACGCTCAGGCCATTCATCTTCCATTAAGGTTAAGAGAAGTGCCATTTTATCCTGATTAGATGGATAAAAAAGTTCTTCCTTGATTCGGTGCCCTGTTTTTTGTTCTGGTTCAATTTCAATATATTCAGGGTCATTCATATCTTCAAATGCTAATTCACGCACTTTATAAGAAAGTGTCGCTGAAAATAACATCGTTAAACGAGCTTGCGGAGCGGGGCATTTACGCAATAAATAACGAATATCACGGATAAACCCAAGATCGAACATTCGATCCGCCTCATCTAGCACGACAACTTGGATTTCATCTAAACCAATTACGCCTTGTTTCACATAATCAATAACTCGCCCCGTCGTACCAATCAAAATATCTACGCCACGCTCAATCGCTTGTAATTGTTTATCATAACCATCGCCACCATAGGCAAGAGCGGTCTTTAATCCACTCGCTTTTGCAAGAAATTCTGCGTCATTACTAATCTGCACAGCTAATTCTCGAGTAGGCGCTAAAATCAAAGCTCTTGGATGAGGATATTCAAGATTAGGATCTTGATGAGTTAAGAGATGGTGAAAAGTAGCCGTTAAAAAAGCCATTGTCTTGCCTGTACCAGTTTGAGCTTGTCCTGCGACATCTCGTCCATTTAAACTGATAGGCAAGGATAAAGCCTGAATTGGGGTACAAAAATCAAAGCCTTTTTTTGCCAAAGCATCTCGTACAATTGGATGTAGAAGAAGATCGGAGAATCGTTGTTGGCTTAAATAATCTTGTTGCATAAAAATCACATCTTAGAATAATAAAATTACGTTTAGCATAGCATGCTTAGGGAAAATCCTCAAAAAAGGACCGCACTTATAAAAATTAACCGATAGGGTTTCCTATCGGTTAATCTCTATTTAATGCTCCATTCGTCACTCACATTTGGATCCATTGCAAAATCAGCAGTATCACTTGGAATCGCTTTTTCTTCAGCCGCCCATTCGCCAAGATCGATTAACTGGCAACGTTTGCTACAAAAAGGTCGAAAAGTACTTTCATTTGTCCAAGGCACAGATTTTTGGCAAATCGGACAAGGTACTTCAATCATTTCGTCAGACATTTTTCTTTTCCGCTTGTTGTAAATAAAACTGGTGCAATTCTAGCACCTTTTGCTGCAAGTGCGGTAAGTTTTGGGCCAGTTCAGCATCATTATTAATCACATCATTCGCCCATTTTAAACGCGCTTGTTGAGAAACTTGAGAATTCATAATTCGTTGAATTTGTTCAAAATTATTGTTATCTCGTTGAGCTGAGCGAGCAAGTTGAGTTTGTGGACTCACATCCACCACCAAAATACGATCACAAAGTGCGGTCAATTTATTTTCTATTAATAAAGGGACGACAAATAATGTGTAAGGCGCAGTTTGTTCAGCGAGTTGTTGTTTCATTCGTTCACGAATAGCGGGATGTAAAAGATTATTTAACCACAATTTATCTTCATTATGGCTAAACACTCGTTCTCGTAAAGCCGCGCGATTAAGCTCGCCTTGTTCCGTTAAAATTTGAGTACCAAAATGTTCAACAATTTTAGACAATAAAGGGGAATCTTTCGCGACGACTTCTCTAGCAACCACATCCGCATCCACTAGAGGTACGCCAAGATCGGCAAATAAATTAGCAATCGTTGTTTTACCACTACCAATACCACCAGTTAAGCCAACAATATAAGTCATATGATTTCCCATAAAAAATTTCCAATATTATACAAAATAACGCTAGTAAAAATCAGTTCTCCAAGCCAATAGTTAGTGAACCATAACAAATTAGTTTATCTACATTATCATGCTTTTATATATTGAAAAATAAAAGAAAAATATAACCATGGAAAAACGACAACCCAAAGAAATGCACTAATAACAACAATAAATTTAAAACTAAAATGCAGCGTTTTATGACGAAAATGTTTCATAGCCAAATGCATTCCCATAAAACCACCTAAAAAGCTTAGAAGAAAAAATGTTTTTTCAGGAATTCTCCACTCGTTACGCACGGCACGAATTTTATCTCTCCACATAAAAAAATAAGCGGCGATATTGATCGCCGCTAACCATATAATCAACGAAAGAAAATAAATCATTTCGGATAAACTGGAAGACGTTTACAAATTGCTAATACTTTTTCTTTAGTTTCAGCAATCACTTGTTCTTCATTTTCTTTGCCTAAAGCATCTAAAACATCACACATCCAGCCAGCTAATTCACGCACATCATTTTCATTGAAACCACGACGAGTCACCGATGGTGTACCTACACGAATACCTGAAGTAACAAATGGTTTTTGCGGATCGTTTGGCACAGCGTTTTTATTCACGGTAATGTTTGCTTTACCTAATGCCGCATCAGCTGCTTTACCTGTTAATCCTTGTTTAATGAAACTGACTAAGAATAAATGGTTTTCTGTGCCATTTGAAACCACGTCATAGCCGCGTTGTTTAAACACTTCCACCATTGCTTTCGCATTTTTAATCACGTTTGCTTGGTATTCTTTATAAGCTGGTTCTAATGCTTCTTTGAAACATACTGCTTTCGCCGCAATAATGTGAACTAATGGACCACCTTGGTTTGCAGGGAATACGGATGATTGTAATTTTTTGTAGATTTCTTCATCGCCACAAGATGAAAGAATTAAACCACCACGCGGACCGCCCAATGTTTTATGGGTTGTTGTTGTCACAACATGTGCATGAGGTAATGGGTTTGGATATAAACCCGCTGCAATTAATCCCGCTACATGTGCCATATCCACAAATAAATACGCACCAACTTCATCCGCGATTTCACGCATTTTCGCCCAATCCACAACTTGTGAATAAGCCGAGAAACCCGCAACGATAAGTTTTGGCTTACATTCTAATGCTTTTTGACGAACATCTTCATAATCAATTAAGCCATCCGCAGTGATTCCATAAAGCACAGAGTTATAAATCTTGCCAGAGAAACTTACTTTTGCACCGTGAGTTAAGTGCCCACCGTGAGCCAAATCCATACCTAAAATAGTATCGCCCGCATTAATCAATGCACCATACACTGCAGCGTTTGCTTGTGATCCAGAGTGCGGTTGAACATTCACGTAATCAGCACCAAATAATTCTTTTGCACGATCAATCGCTAACTGCTCCACAATGTCTGCATACTCACAACCACCGTAATAACGTTTACCTGGATAGCCTTCAGCGTATTTATTAGTGAATTGTGAACCTTGAGCTTCCATCACACGCGGACTAGCATAGTTTTCAGATGCAATTAGTTCGATATGTTCTTCTTGACGACGATTTTCATCTTGAATCGCTTGCCACAATACGGGATCGTAATCAGCGATAGTCATATTTCTAGTAAACATTGTGTTCTCCTGTTATGTAATTTATGGCAGATAGTTTAACTGTTTATGGATAAAAACTTAATTAAAATTTCATTCCTAAATTTTCATCACTTAAATGAAATTAATTCATCATAATGATATGAATTATTTTTGCAATTCTCGTTCCACAGCTCGGTAACCAATGTCTCGACGATAAAAACGCCCAGACCATTGAATTTGCTCAGCCAATTTTAACGCTTTCTGTTGTGCCTCAAATACGCTTTCACTCAATGCCGTAGCGCAAAGCACGCGGCCTCCATTGGTAACTAACTTGCCCGCTTTCGCTTCTACGCCCGCCAAGAAAACTTTCTCATTTTCGACAGCACTTTGAGGCAAACCGCTGATTTCATCGCCTTTGCGGTAATCACCCGGATAACCTTCTGCTGCTAATACGATACCTAAAGAAGCCTTCGAGTTCCATTGGGATCTTACTTCATCCAATTTGCCATCACAGGCTTTAAGACAAAGTTCCACCAAATCCGATTCCAAACGTAACATAATCGGTTGGGTTTCCGGATCACCGAAACGACAGTTAAATTCGATCACTTTCGGCTGTCCATTTGGCATGATCATCAAACCGGCATACAAGAAACCCGTGTAAACATTGCCTTCTGCCGCCATGCCGTTAACCGTTGGATAAATCACTTCTCGCATAATGCGATCATGAATTTCTGGTGTCACCACTGGCGCAGGCGAATACGCGCCCATACCGCCAGTATTTAAGCCTGTATCATTTTCGCCCACGCGTTTATGATCTTGACTAGTCGCCATAGGTTCGACGTTTTTGCCGTCCACCATGACGATAAAGCTCGCCTCTTCTCCATCTAAAAATTCTTCAATGACCACTCGACTGCCGGCTTCACCAAAGGCATTGCCGGAAAGCATATCGCGCACAGCCTCTTCCGCTTCTTGCAACGTCATCGCGACGATCACGCCTTTGCCTGCCGCCAAGCCATCCGCTTTAACGACAATCGGCGCGCCTTTTTCACGCAAATAAGCCAATGCCGGTTCGACTTCGGTGAAGTTTTGATATTCCGCTGTTGGGATTTTATGACGAGCTAAAAAATCTTTGGTGAATGCTTTTGAACCTTCCAATTGTGCCGCCGCTTGAGTCGGGCCAAAAATTTTTAGTCCAGCCTTACGAAATTCATCAACCACACCAATCACTAACGGGGCTTCCGGTCCTACAATTGTCAATCCAATTTGGTTATCTTGAGCAAATTTCACTAATGCGGGAACATCAGTCGCAGAAATATTCACGTTTTCTACTTTGTGTTCCAATGCGGTACCCGCGTTGCCTGGTGCGACAAAAACTTTATCTGCTAGTGGAGATTGTGCAGTTTTCCAAGCCAAGGCGTGTTCACGACCGCCATTTCCGATGATGAGGATGTTCATGTTGTAGTCCTTGTGTCTTTTTGAATTTAATCCCCTCTTTAGCAAAGAGGGGTAGGGGAGATTTAGCAGAAGTTATTTCAACCTCATAGTACATTTAGCATCGTTTAAATCTCTCCCCAGCCCCTCTTTACGAAAGAGGGGGGATAAGTAAAAAAGTAAGTCGCTCATTGAGCGAAGTGACGACATAAATTAATGTCTAAAATGCCGCATTCCGGTCAATACCATCACCATATTATGCTCATCTGCGGCATCAATCACTTCCTGATCGCGCATTGAGCCGCCTGGATGGATAACACATTGAATCCCTACTTTCGCCGCCGCATCAATGCCATCACGGAATGGGAAGAAAGCATCAGATGCCATCACACAACCCGCTACAGTTAAACCTTCATCCTGCGCCTTAATACCCGCAATCTTCGCAGAATATACGCGGCTCATTTGGCCTGCACCAATGCCGATAGTTTGATTGTCTTTGGCATAAACGATGGCATTGGATTTCACAAATTTCGCCACTTTCCAGCAGAATAATAAGTCTTTTAATTCTTGTTCAGTTGGTTGACGTTTACTGACCACTTTTAAGTCATCCAAGCCCACCATACCTAAATCCGCATCTTGCACCAACAAGCCGCCATTCACGCGTTTGAAATCTAAACGTTGGGTACGTGCTTGCCATTCTCCACATTCAAGCAAACGTACATTTTTCTTACGTTTCACCACTTCTTGTGCTTCAGTAGAAACTTTCGGTGCAATAATCACTTCAACGAATTGGCGCTCCACAATTTCATTCGCAGTTTTTTCGTCTAATTCACGGTTAAAAGAAATGATGCCGCCAAAGGCTGAGGTTGGGTCTGTTTGATAGGCACGGTTGTAGGCCTCTAAAATGTCTTTGCCTAAAGCCACACCACACGGATTGGCGTGTTTAACAATCACGCAGGCCGGCTCATCAAATTCTTTCACACATTCAAGGGCTGCATCGGTGTCGGCAATATTATTGTAAGACAAGGCTTTACCTTGCAGTTGGTTTGCTGTTGCCACACTCGCTTCTTTTACATTGAGATCCACATAAAATGCGGCATTTTGATGGGCATTTTCGCCATAACGCATAGTTTGTTTACGCACGAAATTCAAATTTAAAGTCCGCGGGAATTGACCGCACTTAGCCTCTGAATCTTCTTCAGCAGCAACATGATAAGGTTTCACCAATTGTCCGAAATAATTGGCAATCATGGAATCGTATTGCGCGGTGTGTTCAAATGCTTTAATCGCAAGGTCAAAACGGGTTTCAAGCGTTAAGCTGTTTTGATGTTTATCCATCTCTGCAAGAATTGCATTGAAATCATGATTATTCACCACGATCGCCACATCTTTATGGTTTTTCGCTGCAGAACGTACCATTGTTGGGCCACCAATATCGATATTTTCTACCGCATCAGCCAAGGTACAATCTGGTTTAGCCACGGTGGCTGCAAACGGATATAAATTCACGACAACCATATCAATGCCTTCAATGCCATGTTGCTGCATGATGGCATCATCTGTACCACGACGACCAAGAATCCCGCCATGCACTTTTGGATGTAAGGTTTTCACGCGACCGTCCATCATTTCTGGGAATCCCGTATAATCAGACACTTCAGTCACCGGTAAACCATGTTGCTCCAATAATTTTGCGGTACCGCCTGTGGAAAGTAGTTTTACACCACGCTGTACTAAGCCTTGAGCAAATTCTACGATACCGGTTTTATCAGAAACACTCAGTAAAGCCTGACGAATTGGACGATCTGTCATTACATTTTCCTTCATTAAATAGTTAAAAATAAGCAGAGTGAATTATAGCGCAAACGTTTGCGCAAATATAGAAAAGATTAAATAAAATGTAATCAGAATAAAGTGCGGTAAATTTTAAGCATAAAAAAGCCCACATAAATGTGGGCAAATAAAAGGATTAAATTATGAAACTACAACTAAACTACTTTTTAAAAAACTTGTTATCTAAGGCACAAGCACCTGCACCAAAAAATACAAAATATAAGAAGAGTACAGAATAAAGTAACGCAAGCTCACCGCCATTTGCAATTGGAAATAGTAAATTCCCTTTTCCAGCCACATGCATAAAGAAATACGCAAAAGCCATTTGGCCAGATAAAATAAACGCAGCTGGGCGCGTAAATAATCCTAAAATTAATAAGATTGAGCCAACAATTTCAATCACGCCACCTACAATCATCATAGAGTCACCGACTGAACCATTTCCACCCGTCATGGAAATTGGGAACTCCCAAAATTTTGCTGTGCCATGTAAGATAAACATGTAAGCAGCAGTGATGCGTAATAGCGTTAATACATAAGGGCGATATTTTTCAAGATTGTTCATTTGCTTTCCTTTTGTTTAAAGATGAATTAAAACGGCGTCATATTAATCTTTAACGGATAGTTAAACAATAATCAAAATTGAAAAATACTTTTCACCAAAAGTAAAAAATAACTAAAGTAGCTTTTCAATCCAACTAGAAAAAGAATCAGCATCCATAAAGCCCGTTACCCTACTTCCTTGAATCTCATTATTTTGCTTATCAAAAAATAAAATTGTGGGTAATCCCATCACATTAAAGCGCTCCATTAATGCTTTATTTTCTGGGCTATTCTTTGTCATATTCACTTGTAACAATAAGATATTTTGAAATTGCTGTTGCACTTTTGGATCTGAAAAAGTCAGCTTTTCAAATTCTTTACAAGCAACACACCAATCCGCGTATAAATCCAACATTGCGATCGAATGCGGATTTTCCGCTAAAGTGCGGTCAAGTTCTTCAATATTTTTAATTTGCTTAAATTTAACCTGAGAAACAGGCTTATTTTCTACCGCACTTTCTGTTGTTGCCTGAGTTTGCCAAATCCAATTTTGCAAAGGTTGTACGGAAACCATAGCCAACGCAAAACTAATAATTTTAATGGAATAGCCAAAACCACTCTTAGGCATCTGCAACGCAAACCAAATAAAGAATGCTGTCGCTAATCCAGCCCATAAGCGTGGCTCCCATACTTCAGGCAAAATACGAGAAAGTAAAAACACAGGTAACGCTAACATAACAAAGCCGAATGTTTGTTTCACTGTGTTCATCCACTCACCTGATTTTGGCAAAATTTTATTACCAAACAATGTGATTAACATTAGCGGCACGCCCATACCAAGTGCGAGTAAATAAAGGGTTGCTGCGCCTGTGAATAAATCACCACTTTGCGCAACATAAAGTAAAGCACCAGAAAGTGGTGCAGATGTGCAAGGTGATGCCACAAGCCCAGCAATCATGCCCATCGCAAAGGAACCGCCAAAAGCACCTGAGGTTTGTTTTTGGCTCCATGTATTCAATTTATTTTGTAAGCTATTTGGCAATTGAATAGTAAATAAGCCAAACATTGAAAGGGCAAGAACAACAAATAAAATAGAAAGCCCGATCATCACATAAGGATGTTGCAAGGCAATTTGAAACGGCAAACCGATAGCCGCTACTGCGAGCCCTAACAAGGTGTAAGTCAGTGCCATGCCTTGAACATAAAGAAAAGCTAAACTAAACGCTCGCATCATATTTGGACGTTGTTGCTGACCGATAACAATGGCAGAAAGCAACGGTAACATTGGCAATACGCAAGGCGTAAAAGCCAATCCTAATCCCAATAAGAAGAAACCAAAAATCGCCCATTTACTATGGAATAAACCATCAGCTAAACGATCTTGTTCAGATAAAAGTGCGGTATTTTTTTCAAGTGTTTTTTCGACAGTTTTCTCTTGAGAAACGGCTAAATCCCCAATTCGTAATACTTTAGTTTCAGGCGGATAGCAAAAACCTTCGGTACATCCTTGATAAGTGATTTCAAGCTGATCATCAGAATGACTAAATGCTCCGCTAAATACGCCATCAATTGAGCGAGTAAACACCTTCACTTCACCAAAATAAGGATCTTGATGTAATTCAGCGGTTTGCTGAGCATGCAAAGTGAGAGAATCCGATTTACCCACTAATTCAGCACTGATCTTATCTTGATATAGATAATAGCCATCGGCAATGTCCCAATGAACCTGTAACTGACTTTTATCCGTAGATAAAGTGGCAGAGAATGCAAAAGCATCATCTACTTTCAAGAAAGATTGTTTTTTATCAAATAGGCCTGCATTAGCTGCAAGTGCGGTAAAAATCAGTGTAAAAAAAAGAAAAAGTTTTTTCATAGAATTGAAAGAAAAAGTAAAAATGCGCGAAATTCTATCACAAAGAAACTTGAATATCTAAAACTATGATTTAGATCATAAAAAGGAAAATCTTATAAAAAATAACCGCACTTTTTTATTGTTACAACAATGTTACACCGCTAGAATGGAATCATGATAGCATACATCAAAATAAGTATAAGGATGGAAAATGGCTACTCCACAAATTCTCGTTGTTGAAGATGAAATCGTTACCCGAAATACGCTTAAAGGGATTTTTGAAGCGGAAGGGTATGATGTGCTTGAAGCAGAAAATGGCGCAGAGATGCATCACATGTTAGAAAACCACAATATAAATTTGGTTGTAATGGATATTAATTTACCGGGTAAAAACGGTTTATTATTAGCAAGAGAGCTCCGCGAAGAACTTAACTTGCCACTTATTTTCTTAACTGGTCGTGATAATGAAGTCGATAAAATTCTAGGGCTAGAAATCGGTGCTGACGATTATTTAACCAAACCTTTTAACCCTCGAGAATTGACTATCCGTGCACGAAATTTATTGCATCGCACAATGCCACATCAAGAAAAAGAAAATACATTTGGTCGAGAATTCTATCGTTTTAATGGCTGGAAATTAGATTTAAATAGTCACAGTTTAATTACGCCAGAAGGTCAAGAATTTAAACTTCCTCGCAGTGAATTTCGTGCAATGCTACATTTCTGTGAAAATCCAGGAAAATTACAAACCCGCGAAGAATTACTAAAAAAAATGACTGGACGTGAATTGAAACCTCAGGATCGTACCGTAGATGTCACAATTCGACGCATTAGAAAACATTTTGAAGATCATCCTAATACCCCAAATATCATTATGACGGTACATGGTGAAGGATATCGTTTTTGTGGGGATATAGAATAAAGTCATTATTTCTATCAACTGAGAGACTATTTTAAAATTCCTTTTTGAAATTAATTTCCCATTTTGATAGAATCCATACGCTTTTATTGTGATTATCACAATGAAAAGTGAGTTCGGATGAAGGTAGCTGGAGAGCGGGGAATTGACCCCACACCGACGATGTAAAATCTTTCAGGTGCGATGGCAGGGACTGTTACTGGACGAACCCTTGGAGAGATCCATTTTAGAAATGGACGCCGAAGGCGCAAAAGAGCGGTTAATTTTTTAATCGTTTTTCAAACGCTCAGGCAAAAGGACAGGGGCAAAAGACAATCTATCGTAAGTGTGGAAATTATCTATCTTTTCACCGCACTTTCTTTTCCATTGTATCTTTTCGTCTTCTTGTCGTGTTTATTTTTGATTTAAACGACGAGGAATCACATGACAATTGAGTCAATTCTTTCAGCTATTGATAGCTTTATTTGGGGCGCACCGCTACTCATACTCTTATCGGGCACAGGGCTCTATTTAACGCTACGTTTAGGCTTTATTCAAATTCGCTATTTACCACGTGCATTGGGCTATTTATTTAAAAAAGATAAAGGTGGAAAAGGTGATGTCTCATCTTTTGCCGCACTTTGTACCGCATTAGCAGCAACGATCGGAACTGGGAATATTGTGGGTGTTGCAACTGCTGTACAAGCAGGTGGACCTGGCGCTATTTTTTGGATGTGGTTGGTCGCCTTGTTAGGAATGGCAACAAAATATGCCGAATGTTTACTTGCGGTTAAATACCGTGTTCGCGATAAAAATGGCTTTATGGCTGGCGGCCCAATGTATTACATTGAACGCGGGCTAGGCATCAAATGGCTAGCAAAATTATTTGCATTATTTGGTGTAATGGTTGCCTTTTTTGGGATCGGTACATTCCCACAGGTCAATGCGATTACCCATGCAATGCAAGATACTTTTAATATTCCTGTTTTAGTTACTGCAATTATTGTGACGCTTTTAGTCGGCTTAATCATTCTTGGTGGTGTAAAACGCATCGCAACTGCATCATCGGTAATTGTGCCGTTTATGGCGATTTTATACGTCACAACTTCACTGGTTATTATCCTTTTAAATATAGAAAAAGTACCAGATGCGATCTCATTAATTATTTATAGTGCTTTTAATCCGCAAGCTGCGCTAGGTGGGGCTGTTGGCTTCACTGTAATGAAGGCTATTCAATCAGGCGTCGCTCGAGGTATTTTCTCCAATGAATCTGGTTTAGGAAGCGCACCAATTGCAGCTGCAGCGGCACAAACTCGTGAGCCTGTTCGCCAAGGCTTAATTTCTATGACAGGAACATTCTTGGATACCATCATCGTTTGTACAATGACAGGTATTGTATTAGTGTTAACAGGCGCTTGGAATAACCCTGAATTAGCGGGTGCAACAGTCACAAACTACGCCTTTGCACAAGGTTTAGGGGCATCAATTGGCGCAACGATTGTAACCGTCGGTTTATTATTCTTTGCATTCACAACTATTTTAGGCTGGTGTTACTATGGTGAACGTTGCTTTGTTTATCTCGTTGGGATTCGTGGCGTAAAACTATATCGTTTAGCTTATATTGTGTTGGTAGGGTTAGGCTCATTCTTACACTTAAATTTAATATGGATTATCGCTGATATCGTAAATGGTTTAATGGCCTTTCCAAATCTCATCGCACTCATTGGATTGCGAAAAGTTGTGATTGAAGAAACAAAAGATTATTTCCAACGCTTGAAAATAAATCATCACGATCAAGATGAAATCGTAGAATAATCAAATGAAAAAAGGTATGGATACAATCAATATTCACACCTTTTTTCTTATCACAATCTCTCATCTTAACAACTTATCTTAGAAAGAAAAGCAGCTTTTTTCAGAAATTAGACATAGATCATATTTTTAAAAATTACTTTGACATTTCCTCTTAAAGCCCTTGAAAACCCGAATTAAGAAAGCTATTTTGTAGTTAAAGAAAACTGTAAATCACGCAACAAAGAGGTAAATGCTATGACACTTAATATCACCAGCAAACAAATGGAAATCACCCCTGCAATTCGTGAACACGTGGAGGAAAGACTCGCGAAATTAGGTAAATGGCAAACACAGTTAATTAACCCCCATTTTGTTTTAAACAAAGTACCGAATGGATTTACTGTAGAAGCATCTATTGGCACGCCACTGGGCAATTTATTGGCAAGTGCAACCTCAGATGATATGTATAAAGCAATTAATGAAGTTGAGGAAAAATTGGAACGCCAGCTTAATAAACTTCAACATAAAAGTGAATCTCGTCGAGCAGATGAACGCTTAAAAGATTCGTTTGAAAGCTAATATTGAAAATAAACTAAACAAAGAAAAGCAAAAGAGCGGTGAAATTTTTCACCGCTCTTTTTTCTTAACTAGGATTAGATTTGTGTTAAATCTACATTTTTAGTTTCTTTTGACGCTAATAATGCCAATAGGGTCATGAGTGCATTGATTGCTAAATAAATACCTACGCCCATCACACCAAATGATGCATTAATTTTTAAAGAAATCATCGCCGCAATCGTTGCACCAATAATGGATGCCAAATTATAGGCGAGAGATGCGCCTGAATAACGCACTTCCGTTGGAAATAATTCTGGTAATAGCGCAGCCATTGGACCAAATGTCATCCCCATGATCGCCATACCAATTACTAAAAATGCAAATACACTCATTGGTGTACCATTTTCTAAGAAGAATGGCATGGTTAAACCGAGCACACCAACAGCTACAGTCACCCAAATTAACCATTTACGGCGACCAATTTTATCGGCATAAACACCAGAAATACTGATAAAGATACCAAATACAATAGCACTAATTAATAACAAGCCAGTAAATGTATTTGCTGGGATACCTAAGCCAAGCGCATAACCTGCTTCAGAAAGCTTTGGTGCTGTTCGAGAATATGCCTGAGCAAAAGCCGTCATAATGTAAAACAGAGAATAAGTTGCCACCATGATAAATGTGCCAATAACCATTGGTTTTAAGTGTTTAGTAAAAACAACACTCACTGGTGCATTCAATTTTTTCCCTTTTTGCTCCGCTTCCACAAATACATGGCTTTCGTGCAAAGTTAAGCGAACATATAAGCCAACCGCAACTAATAAAACAGAAGATACAAACGGAATACGCCATGCCCATTCCACAAGCGCATCTTGACCGAGGAAATAGCTAACTAAGAAAAATGTTGCATTCGCTACAAATAAGCCAATTGGCGCACCTAATTGAGGGAAAGTACCGTACCAAGCTCGTTTGCCTTCTGGCGCATTTTCTGTGGCGACTAAAGCTGCACCGCCCCATTCACCACCGAGTCCAATACCTTGACCAACACGGCATACGCAAAGCAAAATTGGCGCCCAGATACCGATTTGAGCATAGTTAGGAAGTAAGCCAATTACTACCGTTGAACCACCCATTAAAACAAGGGAGGCAACCAAGGTTTTTTTACGACCAATTTTATCGCCGAAGTGACCAAATAATGCCGAACCAATAGGACGTGCAAAAAATGCAAGCGCAAGCGTAGAAAGAGAAAGTAAATCATTAGAAAGCGGATCATCGCTATGGAAAAATTGCGTATTGAAAACTAATACAGCGGCAGCCGCATAAATATAATAATCAAAAAATTCGATTGCAGTACCGACCATCGAGGCTAACGCCACTTTCATCGGATTATTACGAAGTTGTGTAGACATTGTGTTTCCTTAGTAGTTTATTATAAAGAGAAAGGATTGAATCCTAGCATTTTAACTAAGGTCTAGCAATTTTTAATATGCAATTTTCTATTTTTTCAGAGAAATATTTTGAATTTTCTAAATGTGAGTTATGCCCAGCGGAAGGAATGGTTACTAAATTAATTTGATTTTCTTTGGCTAAAACTTGGAACTTATGATCTCGTTCCCCACAAAAATAAAAAAATGGCAAAGAACTTAACCGCACTTTTTCACTAAAATCAGGTTGTTTAGATAGACTTGTCGCCAGCAGCATCTTGCCAATATTTTCACCGCAATTTGATTTTCGTTTTTCAACTAACTGCAGTCTTTCTTCTGCGGTCAAATGAGAAAACACGGGCTGTTGATACCAATCATTTAATACATTTTCTGGCGATTCTTGTATAAAACGTTGCGCCCACTCAAAATCCTGCTTAAAACGGGCCTGCTTTTCTTCGTTGGTTTTTAAACCTAGATTCACCCCTTCTAAAATAACACCTTGCAAATTAGAGCGTTCCACCTGAGCTTTCAGCGCATAGTACAAAGCGCTCCGTCCACCTAGAGAATACCCAACAAGAAAATACGGTTCATTTTTCACCGCACTTTTAATTTGCTGAGCCAAATACTCCGCCGTTTCTTCAAAATTTGTGACTTCAATATCTTTAGCTTGCCCGTGAAAAGGCAAATCTAACGCAATACAATTAAAGTGCGGTAGATTTTCAATAACTTTTTGCCAGTCCTCTTTTGTACCAAGAAGTCCGTGAAGAAAAATGATGTTTATCATTGAAGGGATTATTGATAGAAATAATAAAATATGGCGGGGCTAAAGCCCACCTACAGAATACTTAAGCACCAATCACGGCGTGACTAATTTGCTCGATTAAGCGTTTATATAAACCGCTACCATCACTCGGATTCGTTTTAATTTCAATTAACGTTGCCTTGCGACGACTATAAGCCTGTTTCACAACAGAATTGAGATCTGCCCAAGTATAAGGATGAGCGTATTTAAGATCGAACATTGCCGCGATTTGAGAAAAATCGCCATTATGCGGTAATCGGTAGAACTGATCTTTGACTTGTTCATCCACAGGTAACATATCAAAAATTGCGCCGCCATTATTATTGATCACAAAGATTACAGTTGGTTGCGTAACATTTTTGAATAATGCGAAAGAATTCAAATCATATAAAGTGGACGTATCGCCAATCACTGCAACAACAGGTTTATTTGAACCAATACCAATTCCAGCAGCCGTAGCCAACAAACCATCAATTCCACTTGCGCCACGATTGGTATAAACAGGGTAACTTTCTGGTAATTGAGTTAGCGCATCAACCAGACGAACAAGTAAACTATTACCTAAAAATAAAACACCGTTATAAGGTAAAAGTGTTGGTAAACGTAATGCGAGCGAGGCTTCCGTTAAATTTCCGCCTACTTGCTGTTCAATAAAGGTCGCACAGAACTTAGATAAAGCTAACGGCTCAAGCAACCAAGGCTTTTGGCGTAAAGGAGGATGTGCACGCAACCAATGATGTACTTTAGCATTAAATCTTGTCAATGAATGATGGTAAGGATCTAGTGCTTTACCACTTTGTTCAACCAACCAAAATTCACCTTTAAACGCCTGTAAGAATTGATTAATTCGTTTACTAATAAAGCGTGCACCAAATTGAATAACAATATCAGCTTGCAGAAGCTTTTCACGAACAGTTTGATTCGCTAGCCAAATATCTTCATAAGGCGTCGTTGGAACAACACCAGATTGAATATCCGTCAGTAACACCCAGCCCATTGCACTTGCCCAAGAGTTAATGCCCATAGCTTGTTCTGCAGGTAATTGACCAACCACAACGACACCACGTTTGGTACGCCAATGATCCCAATTTTCATGCATTAATACTTCGTTCTGTTGCGCTTCCACATTCATCCAAGGCTTAGTTTGAATTAACCAGCGTTGTAACGGCTGCAGCCAAGTGTGAGAATCGACTTCCTCATCAGTTGCATCATACAGTGGCTCGTCAAATGGTACATTAATATGAACAACGCCACCTTGTTGTTTTTGTTGGAAGGCAGCCTGTTCAAGTAGAGAAATTAACCACTGCGCAGAATAATCCGTATTCGGTTTAGGTAAATTAACATTTGCAACTGGATACTGACCGAACATATTTTGCTGTAAAATGGCCTGATTTGCACCGCACTCCCAAAGTTCTGGTGGACGATCCGCAGTTAAAACAAATAAATTCACACCTGTTTGGCGTGCTTCAATAATGGCAGGATAAAGGTTTGCAGTTGCCGTGCCTGATGTCACAATAATGGCAACAGGTGATTGAGTTGCCTTAGCAATACCCAAAGCAAAAAAACCTAAACCACGTTCATCAAAATGTGTATGACAAGTGACCGAACCCGCATTTTGCAAACGTACAGCTTCAAGAGTTAAAGGTGTCGAACGCGAACCTGGCGCGATACAAACGTGAGAAACGCCTTGGCGCACCAAGGTTTCTAAAATCACTTTCGACCAACAACGATTAAACACGCTTACCGACATTTTTTTCTCCGTTATCATTTTTCTTCTGCAAACAAGGAAATTAACCCTGCTGCTTTACGTTCAATTTCTTTCCATTCTTCCAATGGCTGCGAGCCCGCCACTATGCCCGCACCAGCAAATACACGAATACGATGACCTTCAATAAAGGCAGAACGAATCGCTACACAAAACTCTGAACATTCATCGCTCATCACGCCCAATGTTCCCGCATACCAGCCACGATCAAAGGTTTCTATTTCTGACAAAATTATTTTGGCCTGTTGCTGTGGCAAACCAGATACTGCAGCTGTAGGATGAATCGCTTTTAATATATTTACATCTGCATAATGTGCGGTCAAATTTGCACGAATTTTACGAATCAAATGTTGTACTTTGCGTAACGGTTTCAATTCTACATTGCTTACATCAAAACTTTCTACTTGATTACGTAAATTCTGCGAAATATCTTCTACGACCAACCAATTTTCTTTTAAATTTTTCTCGTCATTTAACAACCAATTAGCTTGAGATTGCGTTTCTTCCTCACTTTCAGAAACTGATGCGGTCCCTGCCAAAGCTTCGGTTAGCAACAAGTTATACTCACGAACAAATAGGCGTTCTGGCGTAGAACCAACAAAAACTGAATGAGGATTTTCAGCCCACAAAAAATGATAACAACCTTGATTTTGTTTTTCGCTTTCTGCTAAAAAATCGTACGCATTAATCGCTTGCTTTAAATGAAAAGTGGTTTCATTGGCTAATACAATTTTTGTCAGTTCTCCACTTTTAATTTCTACCAAAGCCTGATTTACCCAATCACACCAAGTTCTTTCGTTAGCTCGAGGCCCTGTATGCAAAGGAATTTGTTTTGGCAAAGCAGAAAGTGCGGTGATATTTTCAAAAGTTTTTAGGTGGGCTAAGGTATCATTAGCACTTTGTTCATCTTTCACAAAAAATGATACCAACGCGCCTTTCTCATCCTGTTCAACAAGAATTTTGGGTAATACAAATTGTGCGGTACCTTGAAATTTCAAACCACCTACCAGTGGAAAACCACTTTCTTCAATAAACTCTTGCGCTAAATTTAACTGTGAAAATGACCGCACTTCACCAATAGCAGCTAATGCTTTTGCTTCATCTCGAAAATGTAAATAAAATTGTGGATACGCAGATTGACCTTTCAGCCACGCCAACAAATCGACCTTGTCCAGTTTCACCTGAAAACGGACAAGTTCATTCGTTGATTGCTGTAAATATGCGTGAATTTGCGATTTTAACTCGCCTATTGCCTGCGCTAAATAACTCATTAGATTTTGTTTTAAATACACAAAAAATTAGCCGTATTCTACCGCAGATTGTTAATGACAAAAAATTTTTTTACAAAATCTTTTCAATATTGAAAATTCAGCGTAAATTAACCGCAATTTTCTCGAAAAATTTATTAGAAACAAAAGGATTTCACTATGCGATTATTCCCAAAATCCGACAAATTAGAACACGTATGTTATGACATTCGCGGACCAGTGCACAAAGAAGCACTACGCTTAGAAGAAGAAGGCAATAAAATTTTAAAACTTAATATCGGCAATCCCGCACCTTTCGGCTTTGAAGCACCTGATGAAATTTTGGTTGACGTATTACGTAATTTGCCGTCAGCGCAAGGCTACTGTGATTCAAAAGGTTTATATTCTGCTCGTAAAGCCATTGTTCAATATTATCAATCAAAAGGGATTCACGGTGCGACCGTCAATGATGTATATATTGGCAACGGCGTATCTGAGCTTATCACAATGGCTATGCAAGCATTACTCAATGATGGCGATGAAGTACTCGTGCCGATGCCTGATTATCCGCTTTGGACTGCTGCGGTAACACTTTCTGGCGGTAAAGCCGTTCATTACCTTTGTGATGAAGAAGCAAATTGGTTCCCCGCTATTGATGATATTAAAGCGAAAGTGAATGCGAAAACTAAAGCGATTGTCATCATCAACCCGAACAACCCAACGGGTGCAGTGTATAGCAAAGAATTATTACAAGAAATTGTAGAAATCGCTCGCCAAAATAATTTGATTATCTTCGCTGACGAAATCTACGACAAAATTTTATATGATGGCGCAGTACATCATCATATTGCCGCACTTGCTCCTGATTTATTAACCGTTACTCTGAATGGTTTGTCAAAAGCTTATCGAGTTGCAGGCTTCCGCCAAGGTTGGATGATTTTAAACGGCCCAAAACATAATGCGAAAGGTTATATTGAAGGCTTGGATATGCTGGCATCAATGCGTTTATGCGCTAACGTACCAATGCAACATGCAATTCAAACCGCACTTGGTGGCTATCAAAGTATTAATGAGTTTATTTTGCCAGGCGGTCGATTACTTGAGCAACGTAATAAAGCCTATGATCTCATCACTCAAATTCCGGGTATTACTTGCGTGAAACCTATGGGGGCGATGTATATGTTCCCGAAAATTGATGTGAAAAAATTCAATATTCACAGTGATGAAAAAATGGTACTGGATTTACTCCGCCAAGAAAAAGTACTACTTGTGCACGGTAAAGGATTTAATTGGCATTCGCCAGATCACTTCCGTGTTGTCACCCTTCCTTATGTGAATCAACTTGAAGAAGCCATTACAAAATTAGCAAGATTTTTGTCGGATTACCGTCAATAATGTATGCTTTGACAAAATTACAAAGGGGACTGAATGTCCCCTTTTTTATTATAAATTTCAAAAATAAAGTGCGGTCATTTTTTTGACTAAATTTATTTAGCCATTTTTATCTTTAGCGGCTTTATAAAGCTCCATCGCTTCAGGTAATAAACGTTGTAAGTTTTCTTGACGAGACTGATCACTAGGATGAGTAGAAGCTAACACATCAAGAGCCCCTCGAGAACCACCAGACACTTTTGCCATTTTTTGCCACAATCCTGGCGCTACCTGTGGGTTGTATCCAGAACGAGCCATTAACATTAGTCCGACTTCATCTGCTTCAGTTTCAGCGCTACGAGAATAAGGTTTGTCTAAAGCAAAATCTTTAGTAAGCGAAACCAAATCAGTCACATCCGTCCCTACTGCAATAGATAATGCTGTTCCTCCAATGGCACCAACAATATTACTCACGGTTCCAAAGTTAGTTTTAGCTTTACCATGCTCTTTTAATGCATGAGCCATTTCATGCCCCATTACAACTGCGATTTCATTATCATTAAGTTGTAAAGTATCAACTAACCCAGTATAGAACGCCATTTTACCGCCTGGCATAGCCCAAGCATTCAATTCTTTTGACTTAATAACATTAATTTGCCAGTTAAACTGCTGTCCAGTTTCATTAGCTTGGTTTGCATAATTCACCATTTTATGAAACACATGGTGAATTCGTTTTGCAGTATTTGATGAAGTATCAATTGCACCATGAGTACGAATTTTTCCCATTTCTTGTGCATAACTACTCGCAGCCTCTCGATTTATAGAAGCCGAATCAGCACAAGCCGTTATAAGTGAACTAGCTAATAGCGCAAAAGCAAAACTTTTCAGTTGTTTTTTCATAAGTTATCCTTTTTTGAACTGAAGCAGATTATATAAATTTATTATTTTTTGTCGATATAAATATATTGCACTTTCCTTTTGCACTACTATAATAGTGCAAATTTATTTTAGAGGCATTTTATGACACAACAAAGATCACCTTCTCTCTTGGGCGGTGCTATGATCATCGCTGGTACAGCTATTGGTGCAGGCATGCTGGCTAACCCAACTTCAACGTCTGGTGTATGGTTTATTGGTTCGATTCTGGCTTTAATTTATACTTGGTTTTGTATGACAACATCAGGATTAATGATCCTAGAAGCTAATCTACATTATCCAACAGGTTCAAGTTTTGACACCATCGTTAAAGATTTATTAGGAAAAAGTTGGAATATTATCAACGGCCTTTCCGTTGCTTTCGTCTTGTATATTTTGACTTATGCCTATATAACCTCAGGCGGAGGCATTACACAAAATCTACTCAACCAAGCATTCAGTTCTGCTGAAAGTACGGTGGATATTGGAAGAACTTCAGGATCTTTAATTTTCTGTCTTATCCTTGCAGCCTTCGTGTGGCTTTCAACCAAAGCTGTGGATCGTTTCACAACCGTGTTAATTGTCGGGATGGTTGTCGCGTTTTTCCTTTCTACTACTGGTTTATTAAGCTCTGTAAAAACAGAAGTTTTATTCAATACCGTTGCTGAAGGCGATCAAACATATTTACCTTATTTATTCACCGCACTTCCAGTTTGCTTGGTGTCTTTTGGTTTCCACGGAAATGTGCCGAGCTTAGTAAAATATTACAATCGTGATGGTCGCCGAGTCATGAAATCAATCTTTATCGGTACGGGATTAGCACTTGTGATTTATGTTTTATGGCAACTTGCTGTGCAAGGCAATTTACCACGCAACGAATTTGCCCCAGTAATTGAAAAAGGCGGCGATGTTTCCGCATTACTAGAGGCGTTACATAAATATATTGAAGTAGAATACCTTGCCGTCGCATTAAATTTCTTTGCTTATATGGCAATTGCTACGTCATTCTTAGGCGTAACTTTAGGCTTATTTGACTATATTGCGGATCTGTTTAAATTTGATGACAGATTGTTAGGACGAACAAAAACTACGTTGGTGACATTTTTACCACCGCTATTATTAAGTTTACAATTCCCTTATGGCTTTGTGATTGCCATTGGTTATGCAGGATTAGCAGCAACCATTTGGGCTGCAATCGTACCTGCACTTCTTGCTAAAGCAAGCCGTCAAAAATTCCCACAAGCGAGTTATAAAGTTTACGGTGGCAATTTTATGATTGGCTTTGTGATCTTATTCGGTGTGTTAAACATTGTGGCACAAGTCGGCGCAAACTTAGGATGGTTTGCCAATTTCACAGGATAAGTTTTACTCGATACAATAAGGGCGTATATCATGCGCCCTTTTTATTTGTAATATAGGATACGAGATGAATAATAAAACTAGCGTTTATGACAAAGAAAACTTCTTTGATCTTTATCAGAAACTCCGCGCAAATCCAATTAGTCTCAATGAAATTGTCGAAAAGCCCACCATGCTCTCATTATTGCCTGATTTAAAAGGGAAAAAATTACTCGATTTAGGCTGTGGCACGGGAGGGCATTTACAACTTTATCTAGAACGAGGCGCGGCTAAAGTGATTGGAACCGATCTTTCAGAAAAAATGCTCGAACAAGCTGAAAAAGATCTACAAAAGTGCGGTGAATTTTCAGGGCGTTTTTCCTTATATCACTTACCAATGGAAAAATTAGCTGAGTTACCAGAACGTCATTTTGATGTGATTACTAGCTCTTTCGCCTTTCATTATATTGAAAATTTTCCAGCATTATTATCAGCCATCCATAACAAACTCTCGTCTAATGGCATATTGGTTTTCTCACAAGAACACCCAATAACCACCTGCCACAAAGAAGGTGATCGCTGGGAAAAAAATGACAAAAAACAGCAAGTTGCTTATCGTTTAAATCATTATCGAGAAGAAGGAAAACGCGATAGAAATTGGTTCAAACAGCCGTTTCAAACCTATCATCGAACAACAGCGACAATTATCAATAATTTAATTCATGCAGGGTTTCAAATCGAGCAAATGGAAGAACCAATGCTTGCCGATCAACCGCAATGGCATAATGAATTTAAAGATTTATCCCACCGCCCACCATTGTTATTTATCAAAGCAAGAAAAGTAGAGAAATAAACAAAATAAACTGGTTTTTAACCGCACTTTATGGTATAAATCGCCCCGCTGTTTTTGCCTTTCAAAAGCAGCTTTTTAATTACTAACAACACACACATATCAACAAGGCTTAATCGGGGTGCCAAACGGTCGATTAGCTGATATGTGGAGGCTCAACCCCAACAAAAGGAAAATATTATGGCACAAGTTTCAATGCGCGACATGATCAACGCAGGCGTACACTTCGGACACCAAACTCGTTACTGGAACCCACAAATGAAACCTTTCATTTTTGGTGCTCGTAACGGTGTTCACATCATCAACTTAGAAAAAACTTTACCTTTATTCAACGAAGCTTTAGCGGAATTAACTCGCATTGCTAGCAACAACGGTAAAGTATTATTCGTTGGTACAAAACGTGCAGCATCTGAAGCAGTTCAAGCAGCAGCATTAGATTGTCAGCAATATTACGTAAACCACCGTTGGTTAGGTGGTATGTTGACTAACTGGAAAACCGTTCGTCAATCAATTAAACGTTTAAAAGATTTAGAAACCCAATCTCAAGACGGTACTTTTGATAAATTAACCAAAAAAGAAGCGTTAATGCGTAGCCGTGAGATGGAAAAACTTGAATTAAGCCTTGGCGGTATCAAAGATATGGGTGGCTTACCAGATGCGTTATTCGTTATCGGTGCTGACCACGAACATATCGCAGTTAAAGAAGCAAACAACCTAGGTATTCCTGTATTTGCTATCGTTGATACTAACTCAACTCCAGCTGGCGTAGATTTCGTTATCCCAGGTAACGATGATGCGACTCGTGCTATCCAACTTTACGTTTCTGCAGCTGCAGCAGCGGTTAAAGAAGGTCGTGGTAACGAAGCTCAAGTTGCTGAAGAATTAGCAGCTGACGCAGAATAATTTAAGTTTTACAATAAGGCGAAGCCCTTTAATAATCAAACGATTAATTGGCATAGGGGCTAAAATTTAGCCCCTATATTTTTATCTAAAAGTGCGGTCAAAATAAACCGCATTTTCGACAGAGGATTTTTAAAATGGCTGAAATCACAGCATCATTAGTAAAAGAACTTCGTGAACGTACCGGCGCAGGTATGATGGAATGTAAAAAAGCATTAGTTGAAGCAAACGGTGATATCGAGTTAGCAATCGACAACATGCGTAAATCTGGTCAAGCTAAAGCAGCTAAAAAAGCAGGCCGTGTTGCAGCTGAAGGTGTTATCCTTGCTCGTGTAGAAAATGGTTTCGGTGTATTAGTTGAAATGAACTGTGAAACTGATTTCGTAGCAAAAGATGCTGGTTTCTTAGGTTTAGCAAACGAAGTAGCTGATTTCGCAGCAGCAAACAAAGGTACAACTATCAAAGCATTACAAGCACAATTCGAAGAAAAACGTGCTGCATTAGTCGCTAAAATCGGTGAGAACATGAATATTCGTCGTGTTGCTTACTTAGATGGTCAAGTAATTGCCCAATACTTACATGGCGCAAAAATCGGTGTATTAGTTGCGGGTGAAGGTTCAGCTGACGAACTTAAAAAAGTAGCAATGCACGTAGCGGCATCTAAACCTGAATTCGTAAATCCAGAAGATGTATCAGCAGAAGTAGTTGAACACGAACGCCAAATCCAAATCGACATCGCTGTTAACTCTGGCAAACCAAAAGAAATCGCAGAGAAAATGGTTGAAGGTCGTATGAAGAAATTCACTGGTGAAGTTTCATTAACAGGACAACCATTTGTAATGGATCCTTCTGTATCAGTAGGCGACTTCTTAAAATCAGTAAACACTTCTGTTTCTAACTTCATCCGTTTAGAAGTTGGTGAAGGTATCGAGAAAAAAGAAGAAGACTTTGCTGCTGAAGTAGCAAAAATCACTGGCGGTAACGCGTAATTCTTTAAAGATAACGATATGTTAATAAGCCCAACTTAAGTTGGGCTTATTTGTTTTATAGGATAAGTTGTGCTTAATTAACGGACTTAAACTTTTTAGTTACGTTTAGTAAAATAAAAAATCTACACTTTAATAGTAAACTTTTAAAATGTGGATTTTGTCATAAAACTTCAGAAAAAATTAAGAAACTTTCTTTTCTAACGCTTTTAAACGTTTATTTATTCCATCAATACCTAACGTCAGTGCCGCTGTTTTACGCCATTCTTTATTCGTTTGCAATGGAATACCAGAGGAATATACGCCAGGCTCTGTAATTGGGCGCATAACCATTCCCATTCCAGTAATCGTGACTTTATCACAAATTTCCATATGGCCATTAATCACACTTGCACCGCCAATTAAGCAATAGCGCCCAACAGTCAAGCTACCCGCCATGATAACGCCACCAGCAACCGCTGTACCTGTGCCGATATGAACATTATGTGCAATTTGACAAAGGTTATCGATAATAACGTTGTCTTCAATAATTGTTGCATCTAATGCGCCTCTATCGATACAGGTATTTGCACCAATTTCAACATTATTACCAATTATTACTTGACCTACTTGTGGAATTTTAATCCAGCGGCCACGATCATTTGCGTAACCAAAACCATCACTACCGATGACTGTTCCTGATTGAATTAAGCAATTAGTGCCAATCTCAACGTTATGGTAAACAGTTACATTAGCCCAAAGTTGAGTGCCTGAACCTATCTTGGTATTTTTACCAACAAAGCAATTTGGACCAATGATCACATTATCACCAAGTACGACACCTTCCTCAATCACTGTATTGGAGCCAATTGAAACATTCTCACCTAAAGAAGCACTATCAAAAATTACCGCACTTTTTGCAATGCCTTGCGCAGCCTTTGGTGTGCTATCCATATATTGACCCAAAATTGCGTAAGCTACATAAGGATCTTTAACAATAAGTAAATTGCTTTCTGAAGAACAGTATTCGACATCCTCTTCAGAAACAACCAAAATTCCTGCTTTAGAATCTTTCAATAATGCACGAAATTTTGCATTAGAAATAAAAGTAAGTTGATTTGATTGGGCTTTATCGAGTGGAGAGATATTCTCAACAACAACATCGGCGTTACCGCGAACGGTAGCGCCGATTTGAGTTGCCAATTCTTGTAAAGAATAGGATTTTTGCATTATGAGAACCTATTATTTTTTCTCTTCTGCTTTAGCAGGTGCTGATTTTTCACTAGCAGGAATAGATTTTAATACTTCTTCTGTGATGTCTTTACCCTCTACCGCAAATACAACTGAATTTGCATCAAGCACATAAGTATAACCTTTAGCTTTTGCTAAATTATTTGTCGCAGTTTGAATACTATCTAATAATTTACCACGCTCTTCTGCTTGACGTTTTTCATTTTGTGCTTGGAATTCCTGAACTTTTTTATCTTGTTCCTGCATTAATTTTTGTAATTCAGCATCTTCAGCCGCGCCTAATTTATTAATTTCCTCTTGGCGTTTTTGAATATCAGCTTGACGTAAACGAGGCGCGTCTTTTTCTAAAGCTGCAACTTTTGCTTCTACTTTTTTACGCGCAGCTGCGATTTTATCATCAACTTCTTTTTTACTTGCAGCTAATTTCTCAGCTACAGGCTTAAATTCAGCATCAAGTTTATCCGCTACCGCTTGGCGATCTGGGTGATTTTGGAAAATATAACCTGCATTAATGAAAGCAATTTTTTCTTCCGCTGCAGCATAACCTGAAGCAAGCGCGATGCCTAAAGCAAGTGCGGTTACTTTTGCGATGTTTTTCATTTGATAAATATCCTTAATTAAATAGTGGTTTGTTTAATGTTTTCTCTGCCTAATAAAATTAGGCAGAGAATGTTATCTTTGAATTTAAATGATGAAAAAAGTTCAATTTAAATTAGAAAGAACCACCAATACTAAATTGGAACTGTTCTACATCATCATTTTCATATTTTTTGATCGGTTTAGCATAAGAGAACACTAACGGTCCAATAGGTGATTGCCATTGGAAACCAACCCCAGCAGAGGCACGAACTCGACTAGCTTTTCCATAATCAGGTAAATTTAACGCAGCAATACTTGCGTTTAATGCTTTATCGGATTTCCATTTTGTATTCCATACACTTGCCGCATCCACAAATAATGAGGTTCTAACAGAATTTTGGCCTTTATCTCCTACAAATGGAGTTGGCACAATTAACTCTGCACTAGCTGTAGCTATTGCATTACCACCCACAACATCTGTGCTTGGCACCCATTTATTTTGGGTTGGATTTAAATAAATAGCATTAGGTCCAACAGCACCATATGCAAATCCACGTAAAGAGCCAATACCGCCCGCAGAATAATATTGATAGAATGGCAAGCGTTTGTTACCAAATCCATTTGCATAGCCAACAGATGCTTTTGCCGACATTACCCAGCGATGATCTCGATCTAATGGATAGAAACCTTGAACATCTGCACTTAATTTATAATATTTATTGTCTGAGCCAGGAATAGTAACTCGTCCACCAAGACTCGCTTTAACCCCTTTAGTTGGGAAATATCCTCTATTGAGACTGTTATAGTTCCAACCGAATGAAAAATCAAAGTCGTTTGTTTTAATGGCATTTCCATTAAAGTTCATTGATTTCATATATAGTTCACGGCTATATTCTGTCGCGAAGTTACTAATTTTATTATAGGTGTAACCTAATCCTACATAGTAAGAGTTATTTTCATTTACAGGGAAACCTAAAGTAACGTTACCACCATAAGTCGTACGTTTATAATTAGAAGATGTGTCATTTCTAGAGTTGTCATAGTTTTCAAAGAAAACATTTCCACCTAAACTGACTCCATCTTTCGTAAAATAGGGCTCAACATAACCTAAATTTACGCTAGTACCATAGTCATTACGCGTTCCACCAAGGCTAACTGAAGCACCAGTTCCCAAGAAATTATCTTGTTTGACACTAGCTTGATAACTAATACCACTCTCTGTACCGTAACCAATACCAAAGTTGATACTACCTGTATTACGCTCTTTAACTTTATACACAACATCGACTTCGTCATCCGTACCTTTTACAGGATCAATTCGGTTTTCTACGGTTTCGAAGAATCCTGTACGATCTAAACGGATTTTACCTAACTCAACTAATTGCGAGTTATACCATGCCCCTTCTTGTTGGCGCATTTCTTGACGTAAAGTACTATCTGCTGAAACAGTATTTCCTTCAAAGCGTAGTTGACGAACAGTTAAACGTCGACCAGCATCAACAACAAAAGTAATTGCTAACGTTTTATTTGCATCATCAAAATCAGGTACAGCATTCACCGTTGCACTACCGTAACCGCGTTCACCCAATTTTGCTTTAATAGCATTTTCAACATCGGCGATATCACTGCGACGGAAAGTGTCATTTAAATGTAATGAAGAAAGTAACGGTTCAAGTTCAGAAGCCATACCACCCACATTACCAACAATACGAGCACTTCGAAGGTCATACTGTAAACCTTCATTTACATCAATGGTTACATTTACTTTCGTTTTTTCATCATTTAGCTGTACATCAGTTTTAGTGATTTGTGCTTTAGCATAACCATTATTTAAATAATAATCACGAATTGACTGTAAATCTTTATCGAACTGAGCGCCTTCAAATTTATTACCCCATAATTTCCACCAAGAATCAGGTTGTAATTCCATTTGCTCTTGCAACGTACTGCTACTAATAGATTCATTACCATTGAAAGTTAATGATGCTAATTTTGCTGTATCATCTTCATTGATCTGAATTAAAATTTCAGCACGATTATTTGGTAACGTATTTACAATAGGTTCAACGGTTGCGTTATAGCGACCTACACTTGCATAGTGCTCTTTCACACTTTTTGCAAATTCATTTAATTTTTCTCGAATTAAAACATCGCCAACTTTAAACCCGTTAGCATCTAAGTTTTGTTTAAGTGCTTCAGTTGGAATAACAGAGTTACCTTTGATTTTAACATCTGAAATGATCGATTTAGCCACAACGCTAACAACAAGTACATCGCCTTCTTGATGTGCATTCACATCATCGAATCGACCACTTACGAATAACGAGCGAACAATATTAGCAACATTTTGATCTGTTACACGCTGTCCTGCTCGCACAGGCAAACTTGCAAGAATAGACTGCTCTAGGTCACCTTGCGCACCTTCAATACGAATTTCTTTAGCAACGAAAGGCG
Source organism: Haemophilus sp. oral taxon 851 str. F0397 (assembly GCF_000242295.1). Taxonomy (NCBI): domain Bacteria; kingdom Pseudomonadati; phylum Pseudomonadota; class Gammaproteobacteria; order Pasteurellales; family Pasteurellaceae; genus Haemophilus; species Haemophilus sp. oral taxon 851. The sequence goes on along the minus strand of NZ_JH591067.1, from coordinate 23,306 downwards.
CAGCCAATGCGCTTACCGTTGTACCGAATAATAAACTTGCTATGAGAAGTTTTTTCATCGACTGTATCCTATATAAAAATTATAGACGTAAAAAATCATTAAATAACGCAAACGCTGTTAATGTTAGCAACAACGCCGCACCAATTCGATAACAGACATTTTGTACCTGTTCAGAAATAGGTTTTCCTTTTATTGCTTCAACTGCAAGAAAAACCAAATGGCCACCATCTAACACAGGCAACGGAAATAGATTCATAATACCCAAATTAACACTGACTAATGCCATAAAACTCAAAAAATAAATAAATCCAATACTTGATGATGCTCCCGCACCTTTAGCAATAGAAATTGGCCCACTTAAATTATTTAATGACAAATCACCGCTAATCAGTTTTCCTAATACTTTTAATGTTAAAAGAGAAAGCTGAGTTGTTTTTTCAATACCTTTTTGAACTGATTCAAGAATACCATATTTTAACTCTGTGCGGTACTCATCACCTAATTTTATAAAAGTAGGACTCACGCCTACAAACCATTTTCCACTCTGATTACGCACTGGAGTGATAATTTTGTCAAGAGTTTCCCCATTACGTTCAACTTTAATAGAAAAAGATTTGCCTTGTTCGACCTGTTTTATAAAATCTTGCCAAGAAAGTGCGGTTAAATTTTCTTTTAAAATTTTATCACCGATTTGTAAACCTGCTTTCTCAGCGGGAGAACCTTGAACAACTTTAGAAAGCACCATTTCCACTTTAGGACGCATAGGCATAATCCCTAATGCCTCAAAAGCACTTTCTTTTTCAGGATCAAAAGTCCAATTTGTAAGATTTAAAGTACGTTGTTGTTCAATATTGGAACCAAAAGAAGAAAGGGTAATCTCAACATTAGGCTCCCCCATTTTTGTGGCAAGTAGCATATTGATGGTTTCCCAATCTTGAGTTTCTTCACCATCAACCGCTAGAATTTGCGTATTGGGTTCAATGTGCGCTTGTGCAGCAATTGAACTTGGCGTTATCGATTCAATCACAGGTTTAACACTTGGCATTCCATAAAGATAGAGGACAAAATAAGCAAAAATCGCGAAAATAAAATTTGCCAAAGGACCTGCGATAATCACAAATGCGCGTTGTAATACGCTTTTACTGTCAAATGCTTGTGACTTTTGTTCAACTGGAACCGCTTCATTACGTCCATCAAGCATTTTTACATAGCCGCCTAAAGGAATCATTGAAACAGCAAATTCTGTACCATGCTTATCGACACGTTTCCAAATTACCTTACCAAAGCCAATTGAAAAACGATGGACTTTTATACCGCACTTTCTAGCAGCCCAAAAGTGACCATATTCGTGAACGGATACTAATACCGCTATAGCAATGACAAAAGAACCTAGCGACCACAAAAATGACATTCAGAATCCTTATAACACAAAGAAATAGAAGTAGCTGAAAAAAGGTACCGCTGCTGTTAGGCTATCAATACGATCCAATATGCCACCATGACCCGGAATTAATTGGCTGCTGTCTTTCACACCAGACTCACGCTTGAACATACTTTCAGTTAAATCACCCAACACAGAGATTGCAACTGTTGCAACAGAAAGAATAACAAATCCAGTAATATTTCGCTCACCAACTAAAGCATCGCCAGAGAAATAAATAAATACAAAAGCAAGCACTAACGCAGTAATTAAACCACCAACAACGCCTTCCCAACTTTTACCTGGTGAAACTTTTGGCGCAAGTTTACGTTTACCAAATGCGCGTCCGCTAAAATAAGCACCAGAATCAGCCGCCCAAACAAGCACAAATACATAAAGTAATAAAAATAAGCCGTGATAAGGATCATGGGTATAGTGTTCTAAACGTAAACGTAATACAGCCGCGATAAATGGGATTAAAGTAGAAAAAGCAAATAAAAGCTGTAAAAGAGGATTTTCAGACCAAAATTTAGCTGATTTAGGATAACTCACTACAAGCAATAAAGCTAAAATCCACCAACCAACAGCGTTCATCAATAAAAGCTGAAGATGCTGCTCAAACACACGACCCGCATCTAAATAGTTGCCCTCAGTATAGAGCCATAAAAAGATAAAGGCACCTAAAAAAGCAGCAACACAAAAACGCGCTAAAGGCTGTTTAAGGCGGGCAAACTGAGTCCATTCCCAAACGCCTAAAGTCGCTACTGCCCCTAAAGCGAGGGCAAAATAAAAAGGCGTGAATAAAAATAGCGCACATAACACCGCTGCGATTAACACAATGGCAGATAAAACTCGTTGTTTAAGCATAATTTTAATCCATTTATTGAATTATTCTGTCCCACCAAAACGGCGATGACGTTGTTGATAACAGGCGATGGCGCGGTTAAATTCCGCCTCATCAAAATCTGGCCACAGCACATCAGAAAAATAAAGTTCTGCGTATGCAGTTTGCCATAATAAAAAATTACTAATTCGTTGTTCACCACTGGTACGAATCAATAGATCAACGGGTGGTTCATCTTGTGTAACCAAATGACGCTGAAAAGCAATTTCATCAATCTCTTCAACGCTCATTTCATTATTTTTTACTTTTTCTGCAAGTTGTTTTGTCGCTTGTACAATATCCCAACATCCACCATAATTTGCAGCGATATTGAGCGTAAGTGCGGTATTTTTTTCTGTTAAATTTTCCGCTTTTGCAATTTTTTCTTGTAAAGATTCACTAAAACGAGATACATCGCCAATAATTTTCAGCCGAATATTATTTTTATGTAATTTTTTTACTTCGCGATCTAAAGCTTGCATAAAAAGCGCCATTAACGCGCTGACTTCTTGCTCTGGTCGATTCCAATTTTCGCTACTAAAGGCATAAAGTGTAAGAAAATTCACGCCAGTTTGGCGAGCATAACTTACCGCACGGCGAACGGCAGATACGCCATTAGTATGACCAAAAATACGCATTTTATTTTTCTGTTTTGCCCACCGCCCATTACCATCCATAATAATGGCAACGTGTTTTGGAATATTGTTTTGATCGAGTTCTATCATTATTTTTATTATAAAAAGATCCCTATAAATTCGGCTGTGAACTATATCATAAGTTGTATTTGCTTGCTATGGATTAGCGAGCCCTAATCTACACTTTATTTTTTACATAATTCATTTTTATAATAAAGAAAAATAAGCAAAACGAAGAATTTATGCCTGCGATTGAACAAAATAAAGACGGTATTAGATTAAGAATATTCTTACAGCCAAAAGCCAGTAAAGATCATATTGCTGGCATTCACGATGATGAACTAAAAATTACCATTACTGCGCCACCCATTGATGGTCAAGCAAATGCGCATTTATTGAAATTTTTAAGTAAATCCTTCAAAGTACCCAAAAGCAGTATTATTTTAGAAAAAGGGGAATTGAGCCGACACAAACAAGTTTGGATTCCTGAACCCAAATTAATTCCAAAAGAAATTCAAAATCTATTGTAAAAACAAAGAAAAAATCACCGCACTTTGGACTCTCACCCTATCAATTTATGCGGTTTTACGGTATTCTATGCCACATTTTCTATTGTCAAAATGCTGCAGAAGTGCGGTTAAAATTTAAGGTGATTTTATGCAAGAACAATATCGCCCCGATATGATCGAACCAAAGGTTCAACAATATTGGGCAGAAAATAAAGTTTTCAAAGCAATCAAAGACGAATCTAAAGAAAAATATTACTGTCTTTCTATGTTCCCATATCCATCGGGTCGCCTGCATATGGGGCATGTGCGTAACTACACTATTGGTGATGTAATTTCTCGTTATCAACGCATGCTAGGCAAAAACGTATTACAACCATTTGGTTGGGATGCTTTCGGCTTACCGGCAGAAGGTGCGGCGATCAAAAATAAAACTGCGCCTGCTAAATGGACGTACGAAAACATCGCCTACATGAAAAAACAACTTCAGCTTTTAGGCTTTGGTTTCGACTGGGATCGTGAAATCGCAACCTGTAAACCGGAATACTACAAATGGGAACAATGGTTCTTCACTGAGCTTTACAAAAAAGGCTTAGTGTACAAAAAAACCTCAACCGTAAACTGGTGTCCGAATGATGAAACCGTACTCGCAAACGAGCAAGTACACGAAGGTTGTTGCTGGCGTTGTGATACACCAGTGGAACAAAAAGAAATCCCACAATGGTTTATAAAAATTACTGACTATGCAGAGCAATTATTAGGTGGTTTAGATACCCTTCCACAATGGCCTGACATGGTAAAAACCATGCAACGCAACTGGATCGGTCGTTCTGAAGGGGTAGAAATTACCTTTGATGTTGCAGATACCAACGAAAAAGTAGCGGTTTATACCACCCGTCCAGATACCTTTTACGGTGTGAGTTATTTAGGCATTGCGGCAGTACATCCATTAGCTAGTTTGGCAGCTCAAAACAATCCCGAATTAGCCGCCTTTATCCAAGAAGCGAAAAACGCCAAAGTAGCAGAAGCTGATCTTGCGACAATGGAGAAAAAAGGAATGGCAACGGGCTTATTTGCCATTCATCCATTGACGGGTGAAAAATTACCAATTTGGGTTGCGAATTTCGTGTTAATGCACTATGGCACAGGTGCTGTCATGGCAGTTCCTGCTCATGACCAACGCGACTTTGAATTTGCTCAAAAATACAGTTTACAAATCAAGCAAGTTATTGAACCCATTGCTGATGAAGAAATTGATTTAACCAAACAAGCTTTCGTTGAACACGGCAAACTCATTAACTCAGCTGAATTTAATGGTAAAGATTTTGATGGTGCTTTCAACGGCATTGCAGATAAATTAGAAAAATTAGGTGTTGGAAAACGTCAAGTGAATTACCGTTTACGTGACTGGGGCGTTTCTCGCCAACGTTATTGGGGGGCCCCAATTCCGATGCTAACCCTTGAAAATGGCGATGTAGTACCTGCACCAATGGAAGATTTACCCATTATTCTTCCTGAAGATGTGGTAATGGATGGCGTGAAAAGCCCGATTAAGGCGGATCCAAACTGGGCGAAAACCACTTTCAACGGTGAACCTGCATTAAAAGAAACCGATACCTTTGATACCTTTATGGAATCCTCTTGGTATTACGCGCGCTACACTTGTCCAGAATATCAAAATGGCATGCTTGATGCGGAAGAAGCAAACTATTGGCTACCAGTGGATCAATATATCGGTGGTATTGAACACGCAACAATGCACTTGCTCTACTTCCGTTTCTTCCACAAATTATTACGCGATGCAGGATTTGTAACCAGTGACGAACCAGCCGATAAATTATTGTGTCAAGGTATGGTGCTTGCAGATGCCTTCTACTACACCAGTCCGACCAACGAGCGTATTTGGGTAAGTCCAACTCAAGTGACCCTTGAGCGTGATGAGAAAGGTCGCATCATTAAAGCCACCGATCCTGAAGGGCGTGAACTAGTCCATAGTGGCATGACCAAAATGTCGAAATCCAAAAATAACGGTATTGACCCACAAGAAATGGTAGAGAAATATGGTGCCGATACTGTTCGTCTCTTTATGATGTTTGCCTCCCCAGCGGAAATGACCTTGGAATGGCAAGAATCTGGCGTAGAAGGTGCGAAACGTTTCTTAGGACGTGTTTGGAATTTGGTATATCAATATCAACAAAATCCAGCAAAAACTAGCCTAGATATCACCGCACTTTCAGCAACACAAAAAGCGCTTCGTCGTGAAGTACATAAAACCATTGCAAAAGTGAGTGATGATATTGGTCGCCGTCAAACATTTAATACTGCAATTGCAGCAGTAATGGAGTTGATGAATAAACTGACTAAGGCTTCCTTAGAAAGCGATCAAGATCGTGCGGTCATGGCGGAAGCGTTAAGTGCAGTTGTTCGTATGCTTTATCCAATTACGCCACATATCTGCTTTGAATTATGGCAAGCGCTAGGAAATGAAAGCAACATCGATACCGCTGAATGGGTGAAAGCTGATGAAGCCGCAATGGTAGAAGATGAAAAACTCATTGTTGTGCAAGTAAATGGCAAGGTTCGTGGAAAAGTGACTGTTCCTGCAACGTCTTCAGAAGAAGAAATTAAAGACGCAGCCAAATCAGATCCTAATGTTGCAAAATTCCTTGATGGAAAGGAAATTCTTAAAGAAATCTATATTCCATTAAAAATGTTGAATTTTGTGGTTAAACCATAATCCGTAGAATCTGTGGAATATTGATATTTCACAGATTCTCTCTTTATTAGTGTATGGATTTTAAATTTATACACTCCACAATAAAGGTAATTTTTATGATTAAATCAATCAAAGCATTGTTCATTGTTGCAAGCATTACCGCGCTTTCTGCTTGCGGCTGGCATTTTCAAAACGGTACATTAATTCCACAAGAATTACGTACTCTTACATTTGAAAGCCCCGATCCATACAGCGAAATGTCAGTTGCGATGCGTAATCAGTTACAAGCGAACAATGTTCAACTCGTCAATTCTACTCAAGGCATTCCTGTTTTGCGCATCAATAAATTCCGCGAAAATGATGAAGTCGCTTCGGTATTTAAACGCGGTCGCGAAGCTGAAAAAGTATTGATGTTAGAAGTGGAAGCAAGCATTCGTTTAGCGAATGGTGAAAGCCACCCAATCACGGCAAAAGTCAACCGCACTTTCTTTGATAACTCTCGCGCAGCATTAGCTAAATCCGCCGAACGAGAAGTAATTTGGAATGATATGCGGGAACAAGCTGCCCGTCAGCTTATTACCAAAATGGTTGTATTAGAAAAACAGGTTAAACATAAATAATGAATCGCATCTTCCCAGAGCAATTGAATCAACATCTTTCCCAACGTTTAGCTAAAGTTTACTTTTTGGTAGGGCAAGATCCATTGTTACTGAGTGAAAGTGAAGATGCCATTTATAAAACAGCCAACCAACAAGGATTCGATGAGAAAAATAACATTCAAATTGATAGCCAAACTGACTGGGCACAACTCATAGAATCCTGTCAGTCCATGGGATTGTTTTTTAATAAACAAGTCATGGTATTAAATTTACCTGAAAATTTCACCGCACTTTTACAGAAAAATCTGCAAGAATTTATTTCGGTTCTACATGACGATATCTTGCTGATTTTACAAATTGCAAAGCTAGCAAAAGTAAATGAAAACCAAGCATGGTTTATTGAACTAAACCAATATGAAACCAGTGCGATTCTTGTAAATTGCCAAACGCCTACAGCTGAAAATCTCCCTCGCTGGGTAAAAAATCGTACCAAAATGATGGGATTAGACGCTGATGATGAAGCAATCCAACAACTTTGTTATAGTTATGAAAACAATCTGCTCGCACTCAAGCAAACTTTGCAGCTTTTAGATTTACTTCATCCCGATCATAAACTTAATTACAATCGTGTTATTAGCGTGGTGGAACAATCCTCAATTTTTACACCATTTCAATGGATTGATGCGTTGCTTGTTGGAAAGGCAAATCGTGCCAAACGAATTTTAAAAGGGTTACAAGCTGAAGATGTGCAATCTGTTATTTTATTACGCATACTACAGCGAGAATTATTTACGTTGCTTGAACTTACCAAACCACAGCAACGTATTGTGACAACGGAAAAACTTCCAATTCAACAAATTAAGACTGAATTTGACCGTCTAAAAATCTGGCAAAATCGCCGACCGCTCTTTTTAAGTGCGATTCAACGTTTAACCTATCAAAAGCTCTACGAAATTATCCAAGAACTCGCCAATATTGAACGTCTTGCTAAACAAGAATTTAGCGATGAAGTGTGGATTAAACTCGCTGATTTGTCTGTGAAAATTTGTTTGTAATCGCTATTGTTTTTTTTTTGCACTAAAATGGTATAATAAAATGCCACATCGGCAATGACTTATTAATTAACTTTCGTGAGGATATCATGATGAAAAAAACACTAGCTACACTTATTTTAATGGGATTTGGTTTTTCAGCTTCTGCAGCTGATTTGTCTGCAAGTTGTAAAACTTATTTCGCTGAAATTGATTCTTTCTTAGCATCAATGCCAGCTGCGCAAGCAAATGCAATGAAAGCACAATATGAATCAAGCAAACAACAATTTGCATCAATGCCCGTAGCGGCACAAGATCAGGCTTGTAATCAAGCGGCAGAGCAACTTAAACAAATGAAAGCAGCAATGCCGAAATAATTTGGAAAAGAATCAATAGATGTTATATAAACCCTAGTCTGACTAGGGTTTTATTTTATGGGATGGAGAGCTTCATTCAATAAGCGATGAATTAATTTAGCATTAGCTGGCGGGAACTGTCCTGCATCTAATGCGCGTTGCTCAACCCAAAAACCTTCTTGCCCCTCTCGCCCAAAAGGCTCACCAATCCATTCATCTACGACATAAAAGAAAAAAGAAATAATCTTTGTTGGATATTCAAATTGGAAGCGTTCGTAAAGTTCAGCATTTAATACCACAATGCCAATTTCCTCTTCCAGTTCACGTTTTAAAGCTTGTTCTGGGGTTTCTCCCGCATCCACTTTTCCACCAGGAAATTCTAAAGATTGGGCAAAATCCTGTCCTTCTAAACGCTGCGTTAAATAGATCTGCCCAAACTCATTACGAATAATACCCGCAGCAACTTGTATAATTTTTTTATCCATTTCTTCTATCCAATAGCACCTATGAAAAAAGTGCGGTGAAAAATCACCGCACTTTGGCTAATCATTAATGGCGAGCTGCACGACTGCCATGACAATGCTTATATTTTTTACCCGAACCACAAGGACAAGGCTCATTGCGTCCAATACGACGATCTGAATAATCTCCAGAATCTGAATTCTGGATTGCCTGACCATTTTCATCCACAGGTAAATTATTTTGATTGATACGAGCAGCCATCTCCTGACGAGCACGTTCAGCTTCTTCCATTTCTTCCTGAGTACGCACACGTACACGCGTTAACGTCGTGATAACGTGGTGTTTTAAAGAATCCAACATTTCCGTAAACATACGGAAAGATTCTTTTTTGTACTCTTGTTTTGGATCTTTTTGCGCATAACCGCGTAAATGAATACCTTGGCGTAAATAATCCATTGCAGCTAAGTGTTCTTTCCAAAGCTCATCTAAGGTTTGTAACATGACGCCTTTTTCAAAGTTGCGCATGGTTTCTTCACCAGCGAGTGCTTCTTTTTCTTTATATTCTTTTTCGGCGACTTCGACGATGCGTTCACGCAAGTTTTCTTCGTGAAGATTATTATCTTCTTCCAGCCAATGAGAAATTGGTAATTCCATACCAAACTCTTGAGCCAAACGTTCCTCAAGCCCTTTAATATCCCATTGTTCTTCCAAAGATTGCGGTGGAATATATTGATCAATCACGCTATTAAATACATCGTGGCGAATGGCGTTGATAGTTTCAGAAATATCATCATTATCAAGCAAATAATTGCGTTGCTCATAAATTGCATGACGTTGGTCATTTGCCACATCATCATATTCAAGTAGGTTTTTACGACCATCGAAATGGAAGGCCTCAACTTTTGCTTGAGCTGATGCGATCACTTTCGCCAACATTTTCGATTCCATAGCCTCACCAGGCACGGTGAACGCTTTACGCATTAAATTAAGTTTACCTTCATTTAAATAAATGCGCATTAAGCCATCTTCCAAAGAAAGATAGAAGCGAGAAGAACCAGGGTCACCTTGACGGCCAGAACGACCACGCAACTGGTTATCGATACGGCGAGATTCATGACGCTCTGTACCGATAATATGCAAACCACCTGCTTTCATTACAATCTCGTGGTTCTTTTCCCACTCAGCTTTAAGCGCTTCAATTTGTTCTTGAGTTGGATTTTCTAATTTAGCAGCCTGCGCTTTCCAGTTACCCCCAAGGATAATATCCGTACCGCGACCCGCCATATTCGTTGCGATAGTCACCGCACCAGGATAACCTGCTTCAGCCACGATTTCCGCTTCTTGTTGGTGGAATTTCGCATTCAACACATTGTGTTTGATGCCCACTTTATCTAAGGCCTTAGATAATTTTTCTGATTTTTCTACTGAAATCGTCCCCACTAACACTGGTTGCTGGCGTTCTACACAATCTTTGATGTCTTCAATAATCGCATTAAATTTATATTGTTCATTTTCAAACATAACATCTGTGCGATCATCACGAATCATTGGACGGTTTGTTGGAATCACAACAGTTTCCAAGCCGTAAATTTGTTGGAACTCAAACGCTTCGGTATCCGCAGTCCCCGTCATACCCGCAAGACGCTCATATAAACGGAAGTAATTTTGGTAAGAAATTGACGCAACAGTTTGGTTTTCACTCTTAATTTCAACCCCTTCTTTTGCCTCAATGGCTTGATGTAAACCATCTGACCAACGACGCCCTGCCATTGTTCGACCTGTGTGTTCATCAACAATCACGATTTCACCATCTTTCACAATGTAATCGACATCTTTTTCAAACAATGTGTGAGCACGCAATGCAGCCATAACATGGTGAAGCAACACGATTCGACCAGGAGAGTACAAAGAATCCCCTTCAGGCATTAAACCTTGCGCAATCAACCAATCTTCTACTTTTTCTTGGCCACGTTCAGTTAAGTGCGCCTGTTTAGATTTAAGATCTAAGGTAAAATCACCTTCACCTTGGTATTCTTCTGTATCTTCTTTTTCTTGTTTAATTAAGTTTGGAATCAGTTTATTGACTGCAATATAAAGCGCAGAACTGTCTTCAGCTTGACCAGAAATAATCAATGGCGTACGCGCTTCATCAATTAAGATGGAATCCACTTCATCCACCAGCGCATAGCCTAAAGTACGTTGGAAACGCTCTTCTTTTGAGTGGGCTAAATTGTCACGTAAGTAGTCAAAACCAAGTTCACTATTAGTTGCATAAGTAATATCTGCTGCATAAGCTGCGCGTTTTTCTTCAGGCGGTAAACCAGGAATATTTACGCCTACACTCATACCTAAAAATTCAAATAACGGACGGTTAGTTTCTGCATCTCGGCGAGCAAGATAGTCATTCACTGTCACAACATGAACGCCTTTCCCTTCAAGGGCGATTAAATAACAAGGCAAAGTCGCCGTTAATGTTTTACCTTCACCAGTGCGCATTTCTGCGATACAGCGGTTAGTCAATACCATCCCACCGATAAGCTGAACATCAAAATGTCTCATACCAAGCACGCGCTTACTTGCTTCACGTACCGTTGCGAATGCTTCTGGCAAAATTTGTTGCAAAGTTTCGCCCGCACTTAAACGTTGACGGAATTCACCTGTTTTTGCACGAAGTTGTTCATCTGTGAGGGCTTCAAACTCAGTTTCTAATTTATTGATTTTTGCAACTTGTTTTCTTAATTTACGTAAAATACGGTCGTTACGGCTACCAAAAATTTTCGTTAAAATGCTCATAATTTCTCTTTTTAAATATATAAGTTAAATAGTTAAATGCGTATGAAATACTTTCTTTCATGCACAATAATTTTTTTAAAATAGCGCTATTTCAATAGCAATATTCTTCACAGAAAATTAAATAAGCAAGGGACCAGCTCGAATTGGCGCACTAAGATTCAACACTTCAGCAAAAAAGTACGGTTGAATTTTAGGTTGTTTTTCAGTTTGACGGGAAATTGAAGATTGAGGAATGGCTTGTCGTTGCACTTCACGTGCTACTTTTACCGTTTCTAACGCTTGTTGAATGGAAACACTCGAGGAATAATTTTCCGCGTTATTTTGATTTTCAAAACTTTGTGCGTTAGGCAAAGCAAAAATCGCGATGATACTTAAAAGTAATCGCGACCAAAAATTCGGTTTGACAGTACCTGAAATCATCATCTCGTTGTTTATTATGAAAATTGCGTGTATTGTAGCGGAAATCTAAACTAATGTCATTTACTGGGGGCAGACTTTATGGAAAACAAGGCTGAACGTTATCAAAAAGCAGTCAATATTACGGATGTGCTTGAGCAATCGCCCTTTGCCAAAATAATGAAAAAAGGTCTTGCCATCAATGAACTTAATCAAAAATTTAACCGCATTTTTCCACAGGAATTTAACGGCAAATTTCGTATTGGTAATATGACAGATAACTCAATTTTTATTGAGACTGCAAATGCCATTGTTCGCCAAGGAATTTTATTCAGACAGACTGAATTATTGAAACTTATTCAAGAAGAATTTCCGTATGTAAAACGACTTGAGATAACAATAAACCCTGGTTTTTAAAAGCTAAGAATAGGAGAAAAGGGAGATTTAATATCAATCAGACTTTTTTAACAATGCTTTCTCTATTTTTTTCTCTTCGCGTCTCTTCTGAAAAAATACGCTTAATTTCTGACTACACTCTTCTACCAATACACCAGATGTAATCTCCAGAGTGTGATTCATTTTATAATCATCAAAAAAATGGAAACGTGATCCAACAGCCCCAGTTTTATAATCAGAAGCGCCGAACACAAGGCGTTTAATTCTACTATGCAAAATCGCCCCAGCACACATGGTGCAAGGCTCCAATGTTACATAAAGCGTGGTATTCAGTAAACGATAATTTTTGAGATGTTTTGCTCCGTCTCGCAAAGCGATAATTTCAGCATGTGCGGTAGGATCGCTTTGAACAATGGAGAGATTCCAACCTTCTCCAATAATATTTCCAGCGTCATCAACCAAAACCGCCCCCACAGGAATCTCACCTAACGCTTCCGCTTTATCCGCAAGATCAAGGGCATGGCGCATCATTTTCTCGTCAAATTCTGACCGCAATTTTGCTACATCCATTAGACGGAAAACGGATATTTAATTGGCTCGTGGGATTGATAGCCAATGACTTTAAAATCATCCATCGTGACCCAAGTTTCTAAATCTTCAAGCGTTTTTATATCTGGATTGATTTCTAATTTTGGCAATGGAAAAGGCTCGCGTTTAAGTTGCACATCACGCATTAACTCAAGCTGATCTTCGTAAATATGCGCATTTACAATTTTATGATATGACTTGCCTGCTTTTTTGCCCGTAATCTGTGCCATAAGCGCCAAGAAAGTAAACACCTGAATTTGATTGAAATTCAATCCAAGTGGAACATCACAGGAACGTTGATAACTAGTAAGATGTAAAGTATCGCCCACAAGAGAAAAAGTATGCGTATGCATACAAGGACGAAGACAACCAAGATCAAATTCCCCTGGATTAAAGAAGGTTAAAATTTCCCCTCTATCATCAATGCCCTTGGTTAAATTATTAACAATTTTGCGTAGCTGATCGATGGTTTCACCATTAGGCTTACGCCATGCTCTGCCTTGCACACCATATACGCGCCCCATATCGTCAACACCTCTACGGTGCGGATTCGCGAGCCATACGGTATTTTCATTCGCATTGGCATCCCAAGTTTTAGTACCAAGTGCGCGGAAATCAGCGGCATTGTTATATCCACGAATATAACCTAAAAATTCAGCAATTGCCGCTTTCCAATAACTTTTACGCGTAGTAATCAGCGGAAATTGATTATTAGCCACATCATATTCTAAATCCGCATTAATAACGGTGAGACAGCGCTTACCTGTACGCTCATTGGCAACCCATTCACCTTCATTAACAATGCGACGACAAAGATCAAGATATTGCTTCATAAAAATCTCCTATTTTATTACCGCACTTTTGCGTGAATACGCCCAAGCCATAATTAAAACTCCACCAATAATCATCGGCAAGCAAAGGGCTTGGCCACGCGTAATGACGCCAAAGAAATTTTCAACTTCAGGTTCACGCACATATTCCACAATAAAACGGAAGACGCCATAACCAATTAAGAATAAGCCTGCAACAGAGCCCATTGGACGTGACTTTTTAATAAAAATATTTAGAATTGCAAACAACACTATGCCTTCTAGAAAAGCTTCATAAAGTTGTGATGGATGACGAGGAAGTAATAGCGGATCATTCGGGAAAATCATTGCCCAAGGCACATCCGTTTCGCGTCCCCACAGCTCAAGATTAATGAAATTACCAATTCGGCCTAAACCTAAACCAAACGGAATCAAAGGCGCAACAAAATCAGCCGTTTGCCAAAAATTACGTTTTTGTGAATAAGACGTCCAAATCATGGCAACAATGACGCCTATTAATCCGCCATGGAAAGACATTCCACCTTCCCAAACACGGAACAAATAAAGTGGCTCTTGTAAGAAATGATCCAAATTATAAAAAAATACATCGCCAACACGTCCGCCAATAAATACGCCCATAAAACCGTTGAAAAGTAAGGTATCAACTTGATCCACTGTCCAACCGCTATTTGAGCGACTAGCACGGCGAACCGCAAGCCAACGTGCAAAAATAAAACCCAAAAGGTACATCAAACCATACCAACGTAAGCCGATATTGCTATCACCAAGAGTAAAAATAGTTGGGTCAAAATGAGGCAGAAGCAAATAATTTGAATTCATAATTTTCTCTATCTAATAAACATATCAACAGCAATGGTAATTAATAAAAGTGCAAATCCTTTCTTTAAAGTTGGCACTGGTAGTTTTGAGGTGGCTGTCGCACCAAGTTTTGACGTGAAAAAGGATGTGGCAGTAATACATAACACGGCAGGGAAATAAATGTAACCTAAGGAATATTCCGGCATTACTGCATTCCCCCAGCCACTTAACATAAAACTGAACATTCCAGAAGTTCCGAGTAACATGCCACAAAAAGCCGAGGAACCAATAGCCTTTTTCATATCGATACCGCGAGAATTTAAAAACGGCACAATAAATCCACCACCACCGATGCCTGCTGCACTAGATGCCATGCCAATTAGAATGCCACCAATAATAGACGATTGAGTCGTCAAAGGTTTAACTGTTTTATTTGTCTTAGGTTTAATAGATAAGACCATTTTAACTGCGAGATAAACCACTAAACAGGCAAATAATTTACTAGAAATATCGCGATCAAGTTTTCCGATAAAAAAACCGCAAATAAACACGCTAACCATGATGCTCGGAGCAAGTACCTTCACCGCACTCCACACAACATTACCTAACTTATGATGTCGTTGAGCTGAAGAAAAGCCAGTAATAACAATCGTTGCGAAAGAGGTTCCAAGTGCGGTAGACATCAATAAAGGTTCTGGCACGCCCACCATTGGCAATAAGTACACTAACACAGGAACAATCAGCAATCCGCCACCAATACCAAAAAGCCCCGCAAAAAAGCCAGCAACCGCCCCCACAAGCAAACAAAGTAAAATAAAGCTAAGCATTATGAATTCCTTGTTTTATTAAAAGAACGTTTTGGAAATTTTGAACCATTATATTTTTTAGGATGAGTATAAGATTTTTGCTCCAATTCTCGTGTAGGTTGATATACAGGAGGATTTTCTGAGAACAACACCCCCGAAAACTCTTTCATCGCTTTGCGATACACTTCTTTTTTGAACGACACGACTTGACGAACTGGATACCAAAAACTCACCCAACGCCATCCATCAAATTCTGGCGATTTGGTCGTTTGCATATTGATATTTTTTTCATCGCCAACAAGCTGCAACAAAAACCAGCGTTGTTTTTGCCCTATACACATCGGTTTGCTGTCATAACGCAACAAACGCTTTGGTAATTTATAACGCAACCAATGTTTAGATACATATAAAATGCGCACATCTTTAGGCTGTAGCCCAACTTCTTCGTACAGTTCACGGTACATCGCTTGCTCGGCACTTTCATTATCATTAATGCCACCTTGCGGAAACTGCCACGAATTTTGCCCACAGCGCTTCGCCCAAAGCACTTGCCCTTTGCGATTACAAATCACAATACCCACATTTGGACGGTAGCCATCAAAATCGATCACTATCGTTTTACCTTAAATTTTTCATATAAAAATAGTCTGCAGATTGTTTCATAAATCAGTGTTTTTATCAACCAAAGGGCGGATTACGCAATAAAATATACAGATTGTGGATAACATTGTGAATAACAGATTTCTGATTGTGAATTGAGCACGTAAAAATGGGAAAGGATCCTTATCTCATCAAACTTGAAAATAAATTGAGTTATTTCCAATCAAAAGATCTTAAACAAAAATAAACCGCACTTTTCACATATAAAAATGGAAGAAAGTGCGGTAAAAAAATACAATTTTTAAAGGAACTCCATTCACCAAAGAGCTTTTAGCTATCTCTTTGAGTTATTCAATATTTCTGTGGATAAAATTGTGGTTGAGAAAATCCATAATGTTGTATAACTCAAAAAAACCTTTCCAAGACAATTTCAAGAGAAAATTTATCCATTTAAATTCAATTGCTTAGCAACAAAACATGACAATATCTTTAATACACAGAATCCTCTAATTTTTGATGTCTAATTTTTAAACAAATTATTTTAGGCTGGCAAAATAACGTTCCCAATCGAAATATTGACCAGGATCGATCTTACGTCCTGGCGAAATATCACAATGCCCAACAATTCGTTCTTTCGTAATTTTAGGGTAATTTTTCATGATTAAGTTAGTAAGCTCTTGCAATGCCAAATACTGCTCATTAGTAAAAGGCTGCTCATTACTACCTTCTAACTCAATTCCAATGGCAAAATCATTACATTTTTCTCTCCCTTGAAAGCTAGATAATCCAGCATGCCAAGCCCTTTGGTTAAAATTAACATATTGTGTGATTCGCCCGTCTCGTTCAATCAAACAATGGGCAGAAACACGCATTTGATGAATTTCTTCAAAATAAGGGTGAATCTTAGGATCTAATTTCCCTTGAAAAAAATCATCCACATATCCGCCACCAAATTGTTCTGGCGGTAAGCTAATGTAATGGATCACAAGAAGTGAAATATCCTCTAAATCTGGGCGTTCATCAAAATGCGGAGATGGAATTTGTCGACAATCAGTCAGAAATCCTTTCTCAATATCTTTTATTTTTCGCATACATTTTTCCTATTTTTGCGATCAGGATCGCAGAAAAAGTGCGGTCTGTTTTACAAAACAATTTTCCCTTTTCACAATATTTCAGCCAATAAAGGCTTAACGAAAGGAAAATAAATGAAACTAACTACACAAACTACCTTGAATAAAGGGTTTACTTTAATTGAATTGATGATAGTCATCGCCATCATCGCGATTTTAGCTACTATCGCTATTCCTTCTTATCAAAATTATACCAAAAAAGCCGCGGTATCCGAATTACTGCAAGCTTCTGCACCTTATAAGTCAGATGTGGAATTATGCGTTTATAGCACAGGTAAACCGTCCACTTGCTCGGGAGGAAGAAATGGAATTGCGGCTGATATTACAACAGCAAAAGGCTATGTAAAATCAGTGACAACAAGCAACGGTGCAATAACAGTAGAGGGCAATGGTACATTAGACGGAATGAGTTACACACTTACTGCTGAAGGCAATAGTGCAAACGGCGTTACATGGAAAACTACCTGTGGCACAACGAATGCCGATATTTTCCCTGCTGGATTCTGTTCAAAATGATCGACTTAACTAGTGCCAAACCTCGTGTAAAAGCACAAAATGGCGAGATATTTACGATCTCGCCAGATTTATGGGGGCGTAATCAGCAACAACAGTCTCTGCTCTTACGTTATTTTGCTTTACCACTCAAAGAAGAAAATAATCGTCTTTGGTTAGGTGTTGATTCCCTTTCTAATCTTTCCGCCTGTGAAACTATTGCGTTTATAACCGGTAAACTTGTTGAGCCTGTTTTATTAGAAAGCACTCAACTTAAAGAACTATTACAACAACTTGCCCCTAATCAACTTCAAGTGGAAGAGCAAGTTAAATATTACCAACATCAAGAACAGTCTCATCTTGACCAACAAGATGATGAACCCGTCATTCGCTTGCTTAACCAAATTTTTGAATCTGCTTTACAAAATAATGCCTCAGATATTCATTTAGAGATCTTATCGGATCATTTCCAAGTGCGGTTTAGAATTGACGGTGTTTTACAAGCTCAGCCTCCACTTAGCAAAAATTTGGCGAATCGAATTATTTCTCGCCTAAAACTGCTCGCTAAATTAGATATCAGTGAAACCCGCCTTCCACAAGATGGACGATTTCAATTTAAAACTACGTTTTCCGATATTCTTGATTTCCGTCTTTCAACGTTACCAACCCATTGGGGAGAGAAAGTTGTCCTAAGAGCACAGCAAAATAAACCAGTAGACCTCAGCTTTTCTGAACTAGGCATGACTGAAAGTCAACAGAAAGAATTTCAACGCGCGCTTAGCCAACCACAAGGATTAATTTTAGTAACTGGCCCAACAGGAAGTGGGAAAAGTATCTCACTTTACACCGCACTTCAGTGGCTAAATACGCCAGATAAACATATTATGACCGCTGAGGATCCCATTGAAATTGAACTTGATGGCATTATTCAAAGCCAAATTAATCCACAGATTGGATTAGATTTTAGCCGTCTATTGCGCGCTTTTTTACGCCAAGATCCCGATATCATTATGCTAGGTGAAATTCGCGATGAAGAAAGTGCAATGATTGCACTACGTGCCGCCCAAACGGGGCATTTGGTGCTTTCAACTTTACATACCAATGATGCAATATCTGCCATTTCCCGCTTACAACAACTCGGTATTCAACAACATGAAATTGAAAATAGTTTACTGCTCGTTATTGCGCAGCGTCTTGTACGAAAAATCTGTCCAAAGTGTGGTGGAAATTTAATAAATTCTTGTGATTGCCATCAAGGTTATCGAGGTCGAATCGGCGTATATCAATTTCTACATTGGCAGCAGAATGGCTATCAAACGGATTTTAAAAATTTACATATGAGTGGTTTAGAAAAAGTGAGCCAAGGTATAACAGATGAGAAAGAAATTGAACGTGTGTTAGGTAAAAACTCATGACTAAAAAACTCTTTTATTATCAAGGTAGTAACGCATTAAATCAGAAACAAAAAGGCTCAATTATTGCGGATACGAAACAACAAGCATACTTTCAATTAATAAGCCGCGGGCTTACTCACATCAAATTACAACAAAACTGGCAATTTGGGGCAAAGGCCAAAAATTCAGAAATTAGCGAATTACTCAATCAATTAGCAACATTGCTACAATCCGCAATTCCGTTAAAAAACAGCCTGCAAATTTTACAACAAAATTGCACTCAAATTATGCTCAATGAATGGCTTGAGCGACTGCTTCAATCTATTGAATCTGGTTTAGCATTATCACAGGCAATTGAACAACAAGGGAAATATCTCACACAACAAGAAATTCAACTGATTCAAGTGGGAGAAATAACGGGAAAACTTTCCGTTGTTTGTAAAAAAATAGCCACACATCGTAGCCAATCTTTAGCATTACAACGTAAATTACAGAAAATTATGTTGTACCCATCAATGGTGTTGGGAATTTCTCTATTATTGACACTCGCATTACTGCTTTTTATCGTGCCTCAATTTGCTGAAATGTACAGTGGCAATAATGCCGAATTACCAACAATAACCGCAATATTGCTCTCTATATCTAATTTTCTTAAGCAAAATATTGGGATTTTGCTATTTTTCACTTTTAGTTTTTTTCTATTTTATTACTTTTATCTAAAACGCCAGACTTGGTTTCATCAAAAGAAAAATCAACTTATTTCTATCACGCCTATTTTTGGCACAATTCAAAAGCTTTCACGTTTAGTGAACTTTAGTCAAAGTTTACAAATTATGTTGCAGGCTGGCGTACCGCTTAATCAAGCACTAGAGAGTTTTCTCCCTCGCACACAAACGTGGCAAACCAAGAAAACCCTCGTAAATGACCTAGTATTAGATAAAGAAGTGCGGTCAATTTTACAATGGGTTTCTCAAGGCTATGCGTTTTCTCATAGTGTAAGTAGCAATCTTTTCCCGATGGAAGCACAACAAATGCTCCAAATTGGCGAACAAAGCGGAAAACTCGCTTTGATGCTAGAGCACATAGCGGATAATTACCAAGAAAAACTTAATCATCAAATTGACTTACTCTCACAAATGCTGGAACCATTAATGATGGTGATCATCGGCAGTCTGATTGGGATTATTATGATGGGAATGTATTTACCTATCTTTAATATGGGCTCTGTTATTCAATGATTTACTTCGCAATGTTTTTATTAGGCGGTATCTTAGGGATCGCATTGTGGTTCTACCTATCTGGTTTTATTACACGTTTGCAGCAAGAGATTTATGCGACTTACGTTGAATTATTTCCACAAAACTTTCTGTCATTTCAGCCTAGCTTTTCCTCTATTCAACAAAAAAAGTGCGGTCATATTTTGAGGTATTTTTTAAGTGTTGGAGTTGGATTTATATTTTTACAAATAGCCTTCAAGGACTCTACTTTCGCTATATGGCTAGGACTCACACTTCTTATCCTTTGGGCAATCAGTTATCTTGATTGGCACTATCAACTTATTTCTACTACGCCCTGTTTATGGTTAGTTACGATCGGATTATTTGGAGCAGACAATCACTTTTCATTGCTTACGTTATCTGAAAGCATAAAAAGTGCGGCAAGTTTTTTTATTGTTTTCTATGCAATCTATTCGATTGCAAAATTCTATTACGGAAAAGAAGCCTTTGGACGGGGAGATTATTGGCTAGCAATGGCATTAGGAAGTTTTATTCATTTAGAAACCTTACCGCACTTTTTATTATTAGCCTCAGTTCTTGGAATATGTTTTTCGCTTATTCATAGGAAGAAAAAAGAATTTTTACCTTTTGCCCCTTTTATGAACTTATCGGCCGTCATCATTTATCTCGTCAAATATTACGGATATTAAAAAGGGGAAAACATAATATTTTCCCCTTGTTCTTCATAGAAGTGCGGTTGCTTTTACGAACGTTTCATCACTTCAAAAAACTCTTCGTTGGTTTTCGCCATCATCAGCTTATCAATCAAGAATTCCATTGCATCCACTTCATCCATTGGATTAAGAATCTTACGAAGAATCCACATTTTTTGTAATTCATCAGATGTTGTGAGTAAGTCTTCTTTACGAGTACCAGAGCGTTTAAAGTCAATAGCTGGGAATACGCGTCTTTCTGCGATTTTACGAGAAAGGTGTAATTCCATATTACCTGTACCTTTAAATTCTTCGAAAATAACCTCATCCATTTTCGAACCGGTATCAACTAGCGCAGTCGCAATAATCGTTAAACTGCCGCCTTCTTCCACGTTACGTGCAGCACCAAAGAAACGTTTTGGACGATGCAACGCGTTAGCATCCACACCACCAGATAAAATTTTACCTGAAGCGGGGGTTACTGTATTGTAAGCGCGTGCTAAACGTGTAATTGAGTCAAGCAAAATCACCACATCTTTTTTATGCTCTACTGAACGTTTCGCTTTTTCGATTACCATTTCTGCCACTTGAACGTGACGAGTTGCAGGCTCATCAAAAGTAGAAGCAATTACTTCGCCTTTTACTGAACGTTGCATTTCTGTCACTTCTTCTGGGCGTTCATCAATCAGCAATACGATAAGCTCTACATCTGGATAATTATGCGTGATACTTTGCGCAATGTTTTGCAGCAACATGGTTTTACCTGCTTTTGGTGGAGCAACAATCAAACCACGTTGACCTTTACCAATTGGTGATGCTAAATCCAAAATACGTGCGGTTAAATCTTCTGTTGAGCCATTGCCTCGCTCCATTCTTAAACGAGAGTTAGCATGTAATGGTGTTAAGTTTTCAAATAAGATTTTGCTACGGGAAACTTCTGGTTTGTCGTCATTGACTTGATCAACTTTTAAAAGTGCAAAATAGCGTTCGCCTTCTTTTGGTGGACGGATTTTACCTTCGATTTTATCACCAGTTTGAAGGTTAAAACGACGAATTTGACTTGGGGAAACATAGATATCATCAGGACCTGCAAGGTAGGAACTGTCAGCAGAACGAAGGAAACCAAAACCATCCGGTAAGATTTCTAACACGCCGCCGCCGAAAATATCTTCACCGCTTTTGGCGTGCTGTTTTAAAATTGCAAAAACAATATCTTGTTTACGCAAACGAGCTAAATTCTCTAAGCCCATTTGTTCTTCGCCAAGTTTCACAAGATCAGAAACAGGCGTATTTTTAAGTTCTGTTAAATGCATAATGAATAAATGTTGGAATTAATAAGAATTGATTATTCGAATGGTGGGCTTGCACCCTTTGAATGGCGCGTAAATTACCACTAAAACCCTGTACTGTCTAGCTTTTATTAGCATTTAATATAAAAATCATCGCACTTTTTTTAGAACTTATTTTGGAAGTTTAGCCGTCTAGATTGTTATTTATTTGATTTTTCATTAGAATACGGACAATTTGTAAGGTTATCGATAAGCTCTAAGGGAAATTATGGCGGATTGGGACGGAAAATATATCAGCCCTTATGCAGAACATGGCAAAAAAAGTGAGCAAGTAAAAAAAATTACAGTATCCATTCCCATTAAAGTACTGGAAATTTTGACTAATGAACGCACTCGCCGCCAATTAAAAAGTTTACGTCACGCGACTAACAGTGAATTGCTTTGTGAAGCGTTCTTACACGCATTCACAGGACAGCCTTTACCCACCGATGCAGATTTAATGAAAGAGCGTAATGATGAAATCCCCGAAGATGCCAAAGTGCTTATGCGTGAATTAGGTGTCGATCCAGAAAGCTGGGAATATTAACCGCACTTTTCATTTATCCTTTTAATCCATTCAAAATTGAACATTCAGGGCAATCATTGCCCTGACAATTATCATGCCAACGCTGCAATTCTTGTACCATTTTTTGTAACTGTTCTATTTGTTGATTCAACATCGCAATATGTTGAGCCGTTAGCGCTTTCACTTCGCGGCTGCTACGCTTAGGATTATCTTGTAGTGCTAATAATTGTGCGATTTGATGTAGCGAAAATCCCACATCGCGTGAGTGGCGAATAAAATGCAACCTTTCTAAATCACTTTCTCCATAATTTCTATATCCCGACAAACTGCGAATAGCGGGTTTAATTAAACCCATTTTTTCATAATCACGGATTTGTTTCGTAGATAAACCTACTAATTTTGCGGCTTCACTAATATTCATAAAAAATTTCTTGACCTTAACCTTACGTAGAGGTTTATAGTGTAGCCATCAATAAAACAACTAACAAGGAGTAAAAATGAAAACTATCACATTAAACATAGAAGGCATGCATTGCGGCGGTTGCGTAAAAAGCGTTACTCAAGTTTTAACTGAATTAGATGGCGTACAGTCTGCTGATGTTCAACTAGAAGGTAAAGCAAATATTACTTTTGATGAAAATCGAGTCAATGTTGCACAGTTGATTGAGGTAATTGAAGATGCCGGATTTGA
>NZ_JH591065.1:0-81554 GCF_000242295.1 Haemophilus sp. oral taxon 851 str. F0397 | reverse complement strand
CGGTTTTGTACGTTCAAATTTTTCTTTAGACATTTAAAGAGTCCCTCTAAATAGACACGGTTATCGATGGGTAAATTAAACCACATTAACCAATAAAATTGTTTGCTATAATTGAAGGAAAAGAGAAATGAAGGATGGTGCTGATAGGCGGATTTGAACCGCCGACCTCACCCTTACCAAGGGTGCGCTCTACCAACTGAGCTATATCAGCGTTTGGAGCGGGCAGCGGGAATCGAACCCGCATCATTAGCTTGGAAGGCTAAGGTAATAGCCATTATACGATGCCCGCAAGTCCTAAATTCGTCTGTCCCATCAGGATTCATCTAAAAGATGGTGGAGGGAGAAGGATTCGAACCTTCGAAGGCTGAGCCAACAGATTTACAGTCTGCCCCCTTTGGCCGCTCGGGAACCCCTCCACGCTAAATGAATACTTGATACGAAGGAATGGTGCCGACTATCGGAATCGAACTGATGACCTACTGATTACAAGTCAGTTGCTCTACCTACTGAGCTAAGTCGGCGTGTCGTAAGCAAGTGAGGCGTATTATATGTAAAAAACTTTTCGTGACAAGTTTTTTTTCTAAAAAAATTATTTTTTTTGCGCGTTCGTTTAAATCACAAGCAAAAATGTGAATTTTTAACCAAATCTTATTAAATTTACTGAAAAATAAATGCGAACATGCCGGTTATAGAGTATATTTTTCCTCGTTTATTTAGCTATCAAATAGAATTATTGTGGAATTTTCAACTCAGCAAACACCTTTTTTAAGCTTTAATCGTGAACAATGGGCGGAATTACGTAAATCTGTTCCATTAAAATTGACAGAACAGGATCTGAAACCACTTTTAGGTTTTAATGAAGACCTTTCATTAGATGAAGTAAGTACGATTTACCTGCCTCTAACACGTCTTATTAACTACTACATTGATGAAAATTTACATCGCCAAACGGTACTACATCGTTTTTTAGGCAGAAATAATGCCAAAACACCTTATATAATTAGCATTGCTGGCAGTGTTGCTGTAGGGAAAAGTACTTCTGCACGTATTCTACAATCGCTACTTTCTCATTGGCCGACTGAAAGAAAGGTTGATCTCATCACAACAGATGGGTTTCTTTATCCATTAGACAAGCTTAAACAAGAGAATCTTTTACAAAAGAAAGGTTTTCCCGTTTCTTATGACACCCCTAAACTCATTCGCTTTTTAGCAGATGTAAAGTCAGGTAAAAGCAATGTTACAGCACCAATCTATTCTCATTTAACATACGATATTATTCCCGATGAATTTGATGTGGTAGATAAACCTGATATTCTCATTTTAGAAGGATTAAATGTGCTTCAAACAGGCAATAACAAAACCAATCAAACCTTTGTATCGGATTTTGTTGATTTCTCTATTTATGTCGATGCAGAAGAAAAATTACTGAAAGAATGGTACATTAAACGCTTTTTAAAATTCCGAGAAAGTGCATTTAATGATCCTAATTCTTATTTTAAACATTATGCAAGTTTATCAAAAGAAGAGGCTACTGCGACGGCAAGTAAAATTTGGGATGAAATTAACGGGTTAAATCTCAATCAAAACATTCTTCCAACCCGTGAGCGAGCAAATTTAATTCTAAAAAAAGGTGAAAACCATCAGGTAGAGTTAGTTAAATTGAGAAAATAGCTCAAAAATGCGGTAAAAATTCACTGCACTTTTTTATATAGCTAATATAAAAAAGGAGCATTATTTGATGCTCCTAAAATTTAAATCTAACTTAAGCGTGCTCTTCCGCTTTTTCAACCGTTCCTTTGACAGTCAAACAAATTTCCGTTGAAATCAAATGAGAAAGTGTTGACGCCAAATATTCTATCTTTTCAAGATTGCCATTGCCTGATTCATCAAAATAACCTTGCTCTTTCAAATTCGCAATGAACATAGAGAAGACAGCTTTATCAAAGAATTCCGGTGCGTTAATACCATGCAATACAGATAAACGTTGTGCAACGAGTTGGCTTTCTTTTTCCAGTTCTGCACGTGAAATATCTGGTTGTTTTTGCAAAATTGTCACAGTGATGTAATAACGTTGCAAGATTTCACGCATTCCCGCAGACCAAAGTTGTAAAATACGTACTTTCGATTTATTGATAGATAAGAAATTATCATTAGAATTAATCACCTGTTGGCGCGCAAATTCATCAATAATTTGGTGAATTTGAGTTTTTAACTCTTCTTCACTAAAGTGCAAGAATAACTCGCCTTTTAAGAACGGATAAATCTTGCCGACAGCCTCCACTAATAAATCTTTTTGAATCGCCTCGTAATGCAAAATGATGCTTGCAACTAAAGATGGCAATACAAATAAGTGTTGTATGTTATTGCGATAGTAAGTCATCAAGACGGCTGATGCGCGTTCCAAACGCACAATTTCCCCAAAGTTATCCTTTTCGACTAACACGCCAACACGATCAAGCGTTAATACATGGTTTAACATCATTTCAGGCGTAGCCGTTGGCAATACAACATCTGTGGAATAAGGCACGTTTTGTAGTAATTGTTGGTAACTAGCAAGTTGTTCCAAAAGTTGCTCACGAGAAAGTGCACGCTGACGAGAAGACAATAATGCCGTCCCAACTAAATTCATTGCATTCACCGCGGCAGCTTTATTAATGTTCACCATCACTTGTTTTGATACAGAATCAACAGCAGGAGCAAACCATTGTGGTTTTTCTTCGTGATTTTGCTCTTTCCAATCAGGGAAATGTTGACTCAAATAGTTTGAAAGCGTAATTGGCTCACCAAAATTCACAAAACCTTGACCGAGATTGCGTAATTTTTTAATTACTCGAATAACCAAACCTGCATTTTCTTTTTCTTTCGCCGCACCACGCAATTCTTTTGCGTAAGTATCCACTTCCAATACATGCTCATAGCCCACATAAACTGGCACAACAGAAATTGGACGAGTTTGATTATGTTGCAAGGCTTGAAGTGTCATCGACATCATGCCTGTTTTTGGCGCAAGTAAACGACCAGTGCGCGAACGACCACCCTCAATAAAATATTCTACCGAATAACCACGATGGAATAACTCTGACAAATATTCGCGGAAGATTGCAGAATATAATCTATTTCCTTTAAAAGTGCGGCGAATAAAGAATGCGCCCCAACTACGGAACATTCTACCTACAGGCCAGAAATTTAAATTAATTCCTGCTGCGATATGCGGCGGAACAAGCCCTTGATGATAAAGCACATAGGAAAGCAATAAATAGTCAATATGACTACGGTGACAAGGAACATAAACAATCTCATGACCTTCAAGTGCTAATTTACGTACACGATCTGCATTTTGCACATCAATACCAGAATAAAGTTTATTCCAAAGCCAACGTAAAAAACGATCAGCGGCTCGCAAACTTGAATGGCTTACATCTGCAGCGATTTCATCCAAAATCTTATGCGCTTCTTTTTGGGCTTTTTCAATGCTGATATTTTTCGATTTTGCTTCATCTTCAATCGCACGTTGAATCGCTTCTGATTGCAATAATTTATTAAACATAGCTTGGCGATTCGGTAAACGAGGGCCTGTTGCCGAAATGCGCTGTTTGGCAAAATGCATTTTTGCAACTCGAGCCAATTTTTGCGCAATTTTTTCATCAGAGCCATGCTCATTCACCATATAACGTAATGAAACGGCTTGAGAAAAACGGACAAAAGTATCACGTCCAAACCAAATAGCAGCAAAAGTTTTTTGCATGCCATTTAACAAACGCAAGTTAGGCAAACCGGATTTATCTTCATGCCCAGGAGAACGCCCCCAAAGAACGGAGACTGGAATAAGTTGTACATCTAAACTCTCAGAAGTGCGGTGTAATTCGAGGTATTTATTGAAAATCGTGGTGGTTTCATCTTTCGCACCTTTCGATTTAAAAATACGACGTCCCTCATCTAAATACACATAACGAGGCAACTTCACACCATCAATTTCATTTTTCACAGCAGGATCAGGCAAACCTAACGCCAAACAATTTCGACGGAAAATAACGAAATCGGTTTGAGAGGTATAAGGCAAAACATAAACAACAGGTTGGTGAATATTGAGGGAAAGCTCTTCTATCGGATTGGCTGGAATTGGATTATTTTTCACTAATACTGACAGAGGCAAGCTCAATAATTGACGATACATATTTACAAAATTTGCCATGATAAATTTTCTCTTTGTTGTAAATTTGAAATATTTTAACACATCCGATCTCAACCGCTTTAAAAAATTTAGTGACAGAATGTGACCTAATACACAGATTTAAAAAATAACTATTGCAACTTCACACAATCTGTATACAATACCAGTTATCTGTATTTAAAAACAGGAGTGTATATGAGACCATTAACAGTACGCCAACAAGAAGTGTTGGATTTATTAAAACGTCATTTAGAAACAACTGGCATGCCACCAACACGAGCCGAGATCTCTCGAGAATTGGGCTTTAAATCCCCCAATGCTGCAGAAGAACATTTAAAAGCACTTTCACGCAAAGGTGCCATTGAAATTATTCCAGGCGCATCTCGTGGTATCCGAATTTTAGACAATAGCGCAAATGAAGAATTTGATGGTTTACCACTCGTGGGTCGTGTAGCGGCTGGAGAGCCTATTCTTGCAGAACAACATATCGAAGCAACTTATCGTGTAGATGCTGATATGTTTAAACCACAAGCAGATTTCTTACTCAAAGTTTATGGTCAATCCATGAAAGACATTGGTATCTTAGATGGTGATTTATTAGCTGTACATAGCACCAAGGATGTACGCAATGGACAAATTGTCGTTGCACGCATTGAAGATGAAGTGACGGTAAAACGCCTTGAGAAAAAAGGTTCTATCATTTATCTACACGCAGAAAATGAAGAATTTGATCCAATCGTGGTAAATCTTGAAGAACAAGAAAACTTTGAGATTGAAGGCATTGCAGTAGGGATCATTCGCAATAATGCTTGGATGTAATCTGAGGAAATTAGCGAATAAAGTGCGGTAAAAATTTCCTGTGTTTTACCGCACTTTTCTTAATCTAAAATTCTGAATTTGCCATTCTTTTTACCGCTCTCTATAATGCAATCAATCTTGAATTTAAATAAAGGATGGAAAAATGCAGTTTTCCAAAATGCACGGATTAGGCAACGATTTTGTTGTGGTTGATGGCGTTACTCAAAATGTTTTTTTCACGTCAGAAACCA
Organism: Haemophilus sp. oral taxon 851 str. F0397; assembly: GCF_000242295.1. Classification (NCBI taxonomy): domain Bacteria; kingdom Pseudomonadati; phylum Pseudomonadota; class Gammaproteobacteria; order Pasteurellales; family Pasteurellaceae; genus Haemophilus; species Haemophilus sp. oral taxon 851. The sequence continues at coordinate 76,334 of NZ_JH591065.1, read as the reverse complement.
TTCAACGCTTAGCTGATCGCCACCGTGGAATTGGTTTTGATCAGCTTTTGCTTGTTGAACCACCTTATGACCCTGAACTCGACTTTCATTATCGCATTTTCAATGCAGATGGAAGTGAAGTTTCGCAATGCGGAAATGGTGCCCGCTGTTTTGCTCGTTTTGTGACATTAAAAGGGCTTACTAACAAAAAAGACATCGCGGTTAGCACGCAAAAAGGCAATATGGTTCTAACGGTAAAAGACGATAACCAAATTCGTGTGAATATGGGCGAACCAATTTGGGAACCAGCAAAAATCCCATTTACCGCAAATAAATTCGAGAAAAATTACATCCTACGCACAGACATTCAAACTGTCTTATGTGGTGCCGTTTCAATGGGCAATCCTCATTGCGTTGTACAAGTAGATGATATTCAAACCGCAAATGTTGAACAACTTGGTCCTTTGCTAGAAAATCACGAACGCTTTCCCGAACGTGTCAATGCTGGTTTTATGCAAATCATCAATAAAGAGCATATTAAACTTAGAGTTTATGAACGTGGCGCAGGAGAAACGCAAGCCTGTGGCAGTGGAGCTTGTGCAGCTGTTGCAGTTGGAATTATACAAGGTTTATTGAGCAATCGAGTTCAAGTTGATTTGCCGGGCGGTTCATTAATCATTGAATGGAATGGCGTTGGTCATCCACTTTATATGACTGGCGAAGCGACCCATGTATATGATGGTTTTATAACCCTTTAATCCTCTTATCCCCATCTAATTCTTAAAGATGGGGATTTTATTTCTCACGGACGCAAACGTTTTCGTTTTTAAAAATATCCTTTATAATACCACTCGATTTTCATTCCTATCCTCATAAAGGACCCCCATATGTTTCAAACTTTTCGTGGCTCACCCGCCCTTTCTGAATTCCGTATTCAAGGCTTAATGCAAAAATTCCAACAAAATCAATTACCGGTGAAATCGGTTTACGCGGAATATTTGCATTTTGTGGAATTAAATCGACCGCTTGTTAGCGAGCTGGAAGCAAAATTAAAAGCATTGTTACACTACGGTCCAACTTTGGCTGAGCATGAAGCCAAAGGCGAAACCTTTATCGTGATTCCACGTGTTGGCACGATTTCTTCTTGGTCTTCTAAAGCGACAGATATTGCGCATAACTGTGGTTTAAATGAAGTGGAGCGTATTGAGCGTGGTTTGGCGTATTATTTTGAGTTAAGCCAACCGCTTGATGAAAAAACAACTGAAAAATTGACCGCACTTTTACACGATCGAATGATGGAAACCGTGGTGCGTAATCCAGAAGATGCTGAGATTTTATTCCGTCATCAAGATCCGAAACCGTTTAAAACCGTGGATATTCTGAAAGGCGGACGTGAAGCCTTAGTGACAGCCAACGTAGAATTAGGTTTGGCACTGGCAGAAGATGAAATTGATTATTTGGTGGAAAACTTCACCCAATTAGGGCGCAATCCACACGATATTGAACTTTATATGTTCGCGCAAGCCAACTCTGAGCACTGTCGCCATAAAATCTTTAATGCGGATTGGATTATCGACGGCAAAAAACAGGATAAATCCCTGTTTAAGATGATTAAAAACACCTTTGAGAAAACCCCTGATTTCGTGCTTTCAGCCTATAAAGATAATGCTGCGGTAATGGAAGGCTCAAAAGTCGGCCGTTTCTTTGCGGATCAAGATGGGCAATATCGTTACCACAATGAAGATGCGCATATCTTAATGAAAGTGGAAACCCACAACCACCCAACCGCAATTTCGCCATTCCCAGGTGCTGCAACAGGTTCGGGCGGTGAGATTCGTGATGAAGGTGCAACCGGTCGTGGTGCAAAACCAAAAGCAGGTTTAACCGGTTTCTCGGTATCAAACCTCATCATTCCAAACTTCGAACAACCTTGGGAAAATCCACTTTCCAAACCAAATCGTATTGCTTCAGCTTTAGATATTATGATTGAAGGCCCATTAGGTGGTGCAGCATTCAACAACGAATTTGGTCGTCCTGCATTATTGGGTTATTTCCGTACCTATGAAGAGAAAGTTAATAGCTTCAATGGTGAAGAAGTGCGTGGTTATCATAAACCGATTATGTTAGCGGGCGGTATTGGTAATATTCGTGGCGAACACGTTCAAAAAGGCGAAATTCCAGTAGGTGCGAAATTGATCGTATTAGGTGGCTCAGCGATGAACATCGGTTTAGGCGGTGGTGCCGCTTCTTCGATGGACAGCGGGAAATCAAAAGAAGATTTAGATTTTGCCTCTGTGCAACGTGAAAACCCAGAAATGGAACGCCGCTGCCAAGAGGTGATTGACCGTTGCTGGCAATTAGGCGAAGAAAATCCAATTCTCTTTATCCACGATGTGGGGGCGGGTGGTTTATCCAACGCCATGCCTGAATTGGTGCACGATGGCGAACGTGGCGGTAAATTTGATTTACGCTCCATCCTTTGCGATGAAAAAGGAATGTCGCCATTAGAAATTTGGTGTAACGAATCGCAAGAACGTTATGTCTTAGCGGTTGCACCAGAAAAACTCGAATTATTTACCGCACTTTGTGAACGTGAGCGGGCGCCGTTTGCGGTCATTGGTGAGGCAACGGAAGAGAAACATTTAACCTTACACGATAGTCATTTCGATAATAACCCAATTGATTTGCCAATGAATGTGTTATTAGGCAAAACCCCGAAAATGACGCGCGAGGTTTCGTCAAAAACTGTCGAAAATCGACCGCTTGCAACAGAAAATATTCAATTAAAAGAAGCTTTCCATCGCGTATTACGCTTACCGGTGGTGGCAGAAAAAACGTTCTTAATTACTATTGGCGACCGTTCGGTAACCGGTATGGTGGCGCGCGATCAAATGGTCGGCCCATGGCAAATACCAGTGTCTGATGTGGCCGTCACAACCGCATCATTAGATAGCTATCACGGCGAAGCCATGGCTATGGGTGAGCGAGCACCCGTGGCATTATTAGACTTTGGAGCATCTGCACGTTTAGCGGTGGCTGAATCCATTACCAACATTGCAGGCACCAACATTGGCGATATTAAACGTATCAAATTGTCTGCAAACTGGATGTCTGCAGCGGGTCATGGTGGTGAAGACGCTGGCTTATATGAAGCGGTGAAAGCAGTCGGCGAAGAACTTTGCCCAGCGTTAGGCATTACCATTCCAGTGGGTAAAGACTCTATGTCGATGAAAACCACTTGGGAAGAAAATGGCGAGAAGAAATCGGTCACAGCACCGCTTTCTTTAGTGATTTCCTCTTTTGCCCGCGTGGAAGATGTCAGCAAAACCGTGACACCTCAATTACGCACAGACAAAGGCGCTAGTCGCTTATTATTGATTGACTTAGGCGAAAGAAAAAATCGCCTAGGTGCGACCGCACTTGCGCAAGTGTATAAACAATTAGGTGACAAACCAGCCGATGTGGTGAACGTAGCCAAACTGAAAAACTTCTTCGATGCAATGCAAGCATTGGTGGCTGAGCGTAAATTATTGGCTTACCACGACCGTTCAGACGGTGGTTTAATTACCACACTTGCAGAAATGGCATTTGCGGGTAACTGTGGCGTGGATGTTGATATTTCTCCATTATTCGATAGCGGAAAAGGATGGGCGCTTGAGCTTGGTGCGGAACACTATGCGCAAGAAATTTCCGAGTTAGCCATTTTATTTAACGAAGAATTAGGCGCGGTGATTCAGGTATTAGAGGCGGAACTTGACGCTATTTATACGGTGTTGAAAACACATGGATTAGAGGGAATTACCTACGACATCGGCAAGGTTAGCAACGATGATCGCATTGTGATCCATCAATTCGGAAGGGAAATTTTGGATGAAAAACGCTCCGAATTGCGTGGCATTTGGGCGGAATTGACCCATCAAATGCAACGCTTACGCGACAACCCGGAATGTGCCGACCAAGAATTTGAAGCGAAAAAAGCAACAGACAACAAAGGTTTATCCGCTCACTTAACCTATGATGTGAATAAAGATATTGCTGCACCGTACATCAGCAAAGGCGTGAAACCGAAAGTGGCCGTATTACGTGAACAAGGCGTAAACAGCCACGTTGAAATGGCAGCGGCTTTTGACCGTGCAGGCTTTGCGGCGATTGATGTTCACATGAGCGATTTAATGGTAGGTCGTTATAACTTAAACGACTTCAATGCGATGGTAGCCTGTGGTGGTTTCTCTTACGGTGACGTATTAGGCGCAGGTGGCGGCTGGGCGAAATCCATTTTATTTAACCCACAATTACGCGATCAATTCAGCCAATTCTTCGCCAATGAAAACACCCTTTCATTAGGCGTATGTAACGGCTGTCAATTTATCTCCACTCTTGCAGAAATTATCCCTGGTGCAGAAAACTGGCCACGTTTCGTACGTAATAAGTCAGAACGCTTTGAAGCGCGTGTCGCGATGGTGAAAATCAACGACACCAACTCACTGTGGTTTAAAGGCATGGCTGGCTCACATATGCCGATTGCGGTTTCTCACGGTGAAGGTCGCGTAGAATTCAAAACACCTGAGAATTTGACCGCACTTCAAGCTCAAAACTTGATTGTGGCACAATATATCGATAGCCATTTAAACGTGACTGAAACCTATCCAGCCAACCCGAATGGTTCGGCATTAGGGATTACTGCAATCTCTAACGTCGACGGTCGTATTGCCGCGATGATGCCACATCCAGAGCGTGTATTCCGTGCTGTGAGCAACTCATGGTATCCAGAAGACTGGTCTGAAGATGGCGCTTGGATGCGAATTTTTAGAAACGCGAGAGTGTACTTTAATTATTGATAAAGCACCAATTTTTAGGTAGATGCAATCAACGTCAATATAAGAGAAGTGTAAAGATATGTAAATTTTAATATTTTAACTTGTATAAAAAATTAAATTTACCTATAGTGCGCTCTTTTTAACAAAAAGGTAACACCATGATAAATTTAAAGCAATCAAGTAATCAAATTGATAGGGGAAAACGTATGATTCATCGATTTTCTTTGACTGTTTTCGCTACGTCATATTTTTCAATTCCTTCTCAAGTCAGTGCAGCAAATATGACTGATACATACTCTATTGTCAATGAAACCAAAGAGATTGGTGATGTAAAAGCATTCGCTAGCTCCTGGGAGAAACCTGAAATAAAGTCTGTTGTGATAGAAAATTCTAAATTGAATGCTACTGGTAATGGCTATTCACGTTGGGATACTGTTAATAAACTTGAATCAATAACAATCAATAATTCAACCTTAACAGGGATACCTATTATCACAAATGAAGCTAATAATGTTTCTGTAAAAAATTCAACTATTCATGATGTACCAAATGCACTAGATAAACTCGTTTTAGAGAAAAATAAAATTGAAAATACCCATAATTATAACTCAATAAATCTTATACAGCCTCTTAGCGAGTTATCGGGTAATAATATTGTTGATCTTACCACAACACATGAAGAGCATAAAAAAGCCATAGCTCAATATGCAGAAGCAGATAATTTTTCTTCAGATTCAGCGATATCTATACGTAGCAATGCAAACAACATAAATACAAAGGTAATTTCTAAAGATAATGTGATTAATGCAGGACTTGGTATTTCTCTTTCCTCATCAATGCAAGGCCCATCTAATGGGAATGGTAGTTTCCTTCCAGCCCAACCTACTCAATCTGTATTTTTAGAATCAACAAACGATACATTGAATACGATAGATGGCGTTTATATGTTAGATATATTAACTAATGCCAAATTTGATCATGCAAAAATTAATGCAAAAGATACCGCAGTGTCGTTTAATTCGTCTGAAAGAAACCCAGAAGACTACGATTATCGCCAACCAAACAAAAAATATGAAAAGAGTGAAGTACAGTTTTCTAATTCAACCATTGAAGCTAAGACTGCATTCAAACGCATTTTTCCAATAGATGGGTTTGGTAGACCGTATGAATTAAAGCACAATAAAGTGACGTTAGATAATTCGGTTGTTAAAGCAGAAGTTTTGGCAAGAGATGATAAAAACTCTCTTAATTATGATGTTACACCAATGTTGGATGTGATCGCTCAAAATAGTAGCCGTCTAGAGGGAAAAACCATAGGCTTGCACCACTTTACGATTAATGACTCTTCATGGACGGTTCGGGGTGATTCAACGGTTAATACATTATCAACAAAGAATGCGAATATTCATTTCGATAATAAAGATGATTCTTTAACTGTAAAGAATGATTACGACGGTGGAGCTCGCTTTTACTTTGATGCGGATTTTACTAATAGAAAAACTAATGAGCTAACTTTTAAGGGGAAAGTAACGGGAATCACTGAGATTGTGCTTAATAGCTATAAAGGGCTGCTAGAAAATGCAAATAAACATAAGCTTATTAATGTAGAGGGAGAGAGTAACAATGATGCTTTTAAACTTCACACTCGATACACAGAAGGAGAACATGAACTCTTTTTAAGAAAATGTGAGGACGAGCAAAACTGGTGCTTTTTCGTAGATAATAAACAAGAAGAACCTGGAAAACCAGAACCTGATATAATGGCTTATCAAAACAATGATAATGTGGCTATTTATGCCCAAAATACTGAATTTGCAAATAAAGTATTTAACTTGCGACTTCATGATCGCTTAGGTGACGTATTTATGCAAAATACAGAAAAGCGTATGTGGTTACGTGCTATTCAAGGTTCTCATGAACAAAAATTAACTACGGTTGAAAACAAAACAAAAGGTTTTCGTCATGGTATTCAATTAGGTGGCGATATTTGGTCGTGGAAAAATATAGAAAATTATGCTCAATTTGGTGTAATGGCTGGATTTAGTACTCTCAGAACAGAATATCTTTCACCTCAAACAAATGTTACAACAAAAGGTAGTTCAAAAGGCTACAGTTTAGGTTTGTATGGTACTTGGTACCAAAATAAGAAAGATAACACAGGTGCTTATGTTGATTCATGGGTACAATACAATTGGTTCCACAACCGTATTGCAGGACCAAATTTTTCTGAGAAATACCGTAGTCAAGGTTTTAATGCATCTATTGAAACTGGTTATAACTTCCTAGTTAGCAGTAGTACAAGTAATGCAGGAAACCAATATAAAATTTATATCCAACCTCAGTTACAGTTAACTTATATGGGGATTAAAGATCAATATGTAAAATCCGTAAATGCTTTAGTCCACCACAATTTACAAACTCGTACAGGTGTTAAGGCATATTTCAATGCAAAATTAATAAATGGCATGGAAATCCAACCTTTCTTAGAAATGAATTTGTTAAAACAAGCAAAACGAACAGGGGTTGTTATAAATAATCAAGAATATGTAGTTAATAACAAAAATGCAAAAGAAATTAAAGTAGGCGTTGATTTTAAAGTGAACAATAACATTAAGCTATGGGGATCGTTTGCACACCAATTAGGTAATCAAGGTTATAAAGATAAGCAAGGCTTAGTTGGCTTAAAAATCACGTTTTAATTGCTAAAATAATATGTAGAAGATCAAATCCAATCTTCAAATCACAAAAAGTGGGAGTTTCCCGTTTAGAATATGAATATCAAAATTCAATCTAAATAAAAGGAAAACTCTCATTTTTTATTATTTAATCCTCTAAATACAAGACCGTTTTACTTAATTTACACACAATAAATCTTTTGGCACCACATGGAATTCCACGCTATATTGTGAAAATTCTCTCACTAATGGGGTGTATACGATGTTACCTGATTTATACAGTCACATATTCCCTAAATCTCTCTTTTCTAATTCCATCACGCTTTATTTTTCCAAATGACTTTGACCAACTTTACAATCTTGCATTAGAATACGAGCCTTTGATTTTTGCTGTAAGGAATAGAAATGGAAGAATCTCCAGAATTAGAAAAATTGCCACGAATTATTACTGGTGTATTAAAAATCGTGCTTTGCACAGCATTGATTGCGTTGGCGATTGTACTCATTATTGCCCTTGGGAAAATCACTTATACTTTAGCGATGATGGTACTTAATACTTCGACTGTCGTGCCTTATGACGTAGCTGAACAAGCAGTGATGTTTTTCTTATATTTCGGGTTTATTGGTTTAATTGTGCAGTATTTTAAAAGCGGCTATCACTTCCCTTTGCGCTATTTTATTTATGCTGGGATCACTGCGATGTTGCGTTTAATCATTGTTAATCATGAAAGCTCGGTGGATACTATCTTATTTGCAGGTGCCATTTTGATTATGGTGATCGCACTCTGTTTGGTGTTATATTCTAATAAACTGAAAAATATATAGTTTTATATTCAAAGCAACAAAAAACGCACTTCACTTGAAGTGCGTTTTGTCTTTTTAGTTGAGTTACTCAGATTTGCTTTCTAAAAGTGCGGTTGAATTTTCTTCTGTTTTTTCTTCCGCACTTTCTAGGACAACATCTTGAATTGCCATCACTGATTTCAAACTCTCTTGGCGAACTTGCTCAGCTAATGCTTTATCACCCGCTTGTTCAAATACATAAGATGCCATCATCAAATCATTTGGCTCTAACTGTTCAGGACAAGCCATCACGTTTTTGAAGACATCTGCTGCTTTAGCAAATTCATTGTTACGAACATATAAATAACCCAAAGCACGATTGATACAGCATTTTTGTTTTTCATCCGCACGTTTTGCACGTTTTTCGATTAGCTTGAGAAGTTTACTGTTATCTTCTGGTTGTAAACGTGTAATCTGAGTACAAAGTTCTTTGCTAATGCTTGTGTTATCGCCAATTTTCTTCAATACTTCAACGGTAAATTCTGATGCTGACTCGTGATCATTACAATCAATTAAACGCTGAATTAAACCAACTTTGAGATCAATATTATTACGACGACTACGAGACTGAGCATCCCACCATTCAAGTAAACCATCTACGCCTTCTTCATTCATTTTCTCATCAAGCAAACCATTTTCTGTTTGAGAACGAAGATCTTTGAACTCTTCAGCACTAAATAAACCGCTATTTTCAACACCATCTAAAATCTTATCGAGGGCTTGATAAGCTTTAGAACGAAGATAAATTTCTACTGCAAGTTTTAACACTTCTTTATTGCGACCAGCCATTTCTAGCAAACTATCCACAGAACTGCGCGCTGCAGGCAATTTATTTTGTTGCAATAAAATACGCGTACGGGCAATTTCCACCAGCAAATTATCTGAACCTGCTAATTCCGTTGCTTCAATCAAATAGCGATTTGCACTAAATTCATCACCACGTTGTTGTGCTGCTTCAGCTGCTTTGATGAGGTTTAACACAGGCTCTGCAGAATGTTTGGCATTCTTACCTATCAATTTTTCTGCTTTGGCGTAATCGCCCTCATTCATCTTCATCAAACCTTCAAGGGTTTGTTTCTGCGCTCTTACACGTTTACGGCTAGAAAACCAATTATAAGAACCGCGACTTAAACGTAGAAAACGCGTTACGATCCATTCCAAACCATAAATAATCGCTAAAGCAATTACAAAGAAAATTACTAATGTCGTAATCGACATTTCAACGATATTATTTGTTGTTTCAATACGAACATAGCCTTGCTGACCAGAAAGATAAGGCCCTGCAATCAACCCAGCAAGCAATGCTAGCATTAAAAAAAGCACTCTAAACATAGGCTATCCTTATCTGTGTGGCTCAGATTTTGCCGGTTGAGGTTCTTGTTTTTCTGGTGCAGATACTTCTGTTGCTGCACCTTCAGCTTTAGGCATAGTTTCAATGGCTTTATCCGCTTCAATTTCCACCTTTTGAACATCTAACGGTGCACGATTGAGGTATTTATCAAGCAAGGTCAAACTTTGTAATTGCCCTGGCACATCTACATAAATAGAAGAATCAGCCAGCTCATCCACTGATTTTAAGAAATTTTGCGTTACTTCTGCATTCGTATCAAAATAGCTACGAACCCAAGAAGCAACCGCATCTAAAGATTGTTTATAAAGTTCATCTTGCTGACGTGGCACGGCCATAATAGCAAGCTGTAAACGTAAACGAATGTTCTCACGAAGATAAATATCTTGGTTTGGTGCAAGCAATTCTTTTTTATCCGCACTTTGTTTTGGTGAAATACGAATGAAGTGATTTAGGAAAGAAGTTGCGCTCTTTTCCACATTTTGCTGCCAATCTGCAATATCATCAGATAATTTACCGCTCTTTTCTGGCGCTTCATCAAAATTCACATTCAACGCTTGTAACTCATCCACAGTATTGGCAAGCTGTGAAAGTTTTTGCATTACTGCATTTTGGTCTACGCTTGAAAGTGAAAGAAGTTGTTTTAAATCTTGGTTGATTGCAGTACGAATCGCATTCGCTTGTGAATTGTTTACCTTAACGAGGGTTTCATCAGCCAATTTTAATAAAGAAATAGCCGTATCAACATCGTTATCTAAAACAAGTTTACGCAAGGCGTTATTTAACAAGAAATCTGCTTCGGAAAATAACCAGTCACTCGGTTGTTGTGCGCCAGCCAGTTGACTAACTTGTTTTACTTGAGCTTGTAACGCGGCAATTTCGCCTGTTTTGCCTGCAACTAATTGCTCAAGTTGCTCGACTTTATCTTGTGCGGTTTTTAAGCCTTGTTCTAATAGTTTAACCTGTCCACTATTATCAGACACAGGGGTAGAAACAGCTACACCACTTTGGCTTTCAAGTGCGGTTAATTTTTGCTGAATTTCAACTACTTGTTGCTGACCAAAATAATAACCAGCCCCACCCACACCTAGCGCAATGAGAATTGCCAATAAACTCAATGCTGTGCCCGTTTTTTTCACAATAGTTTGTGGAACTGGCTGCATCGTTTCAGTTTTTTCAACTACCGTTTCCGGCTTATCACCGACTTGTTCAGTGATGTCGTTAGATTGATCTTTTGCCATATCAATTCCTTAATAAGTCAGATTGAGTAAGGTATTCAATAAATTCAAATTATTGCCCTTTAGGAAAATCACAATATTTTTCCCTTAGGCTTATTTTTAAAATCTGTAATGCGTTCGCTTTGACAAGAAAAATACGGAGCGGTTCTTCCACCAACTGTAAAGAAATGTAAATCCTTACATTAGTGAAATTAAGTAATTTACGCAATTAAATTGAGGGTTATCCTATCACTCTTAGGTTAAAAAGTCATTTTGATTGTTGATATAAGAAACACCTCAGATATGAGAAATTAAATTAAAAATAAGATTTTTAGTCATTTATTTTGCTTCCTTATAACTTAAAGTCTCTAATTCTTCACAAACTGTGATTTGCATCACAATTTTTTGCATTTATACTCCCTAGGTGGTAAATTGTTCGCCAATTTTTGTTGTTCTGGTAGGGACACCGCGTGGAATGTAATCTAGCACAAGCAAAACAATGGGTGAGTGCCTTGGATCAACGCCGTTTTGAGCGTGCATTACAAGGTTCAGGCGATGCTTTCCAACACGTTTTAGCGGTTGTTCCTTTACTTTTACACCTAAACCATCCGCAACTTCCCGGCTATGTTATTCACGCCCCCTCTGGCATTGCAAGTTTCCTCGCATCTGATTATCAAAAAAAATGGCTCACCAATGAATACGGTATTCATTATGCCGATCATAAGCCTTCAACACTCAAAAGTGCGGTAAATTTTCACGAAGTTTTGCCACCAATTCTAGGCGTTTATTTAATGGGTAGCTTTGGCTCAATAAGTCAAACCTCTTCTTCAGATCTTGATACTTGGATTTGTGTCCGAGACGACTTAACTCCGGATGAACACACTCTTCTTATCCAAAAAACTAAACGGATTAGTGAATGGGCAATGCAATTTAATGTGGAAATTAATTTTTATTTGATGGATCAACAACGTTTCCGCAATGAACATTATGCTGACCCACTAACTATTGAAAATAGCGGCTCTGCGCAATATATGTTATTGCTTGATGAGTTCTATCGCTCAGCCGTACGCTTAGCAGGTAAACCTCTACTTTGGTTGCATTTATGGGTGGAAAATGAAAAAGACTATGAAAAAGAGGTGACTCGTTTAATTACTGAAGGTGAAATTGATCCAAATGATTGGGTGGATTTTGGCGGTTTAGGACAATTTTCTGCAAACGAATATTTCGGTGCTAGCTTATGGCATCTTTATAAAGGGATTGATTCGCCTTATAAATCTGTGCTCAAAATTTTATTGTTGGAAGCCTATTCCAAGGAATACCCAAACACTTGCTTAATTGCCCGCACTTTTAAGCGAGATTTGCTTACAGGCAATACCAATCCTGATCACCATTTTGATCCTTACATTGCCATTCTTGTCAAAGTAACCCGATATTTAACCGCACTTTCTGAATTTAAACGTTTAGATTTTGTGCGCCGTTGTTTCTATGTGAAAGCAACAGAAGATCTTGCGCTGTACCAAGCCAATAATTGGCGTGTTCGTTACATGGAAATCCTAGCTCATGAATGGGGATGGTCTGCTGAAACGGTGAAACACCTCAATAAACGTCCATTTTGGAAAATTAAAGCAGTCAAAGAAAGCCATGATAACGTGGTGAAATTTTTAATGTTGAGCTATCGCAATTTAGTGGAATTTGCTCGAAAGCATCATATTCACTCGAGCGTCGTGCCACAAGATATCAACATTCTTTCTCGTAAACTTTATACTGCTTTTGAAGAACTTCCCGGCAAAGTGTCCTTACTCAACACACAGATATCTCACAATTTATCAGAAGCACACCTGACTTTTGTGGAAGTTCGCGGCAATAAACATTTTAAAGATGGTTGGTACCTTATCAATCAACCAACGCACCATATTATGTTCTCCAAGGAACGAGTCATTGAATACGGGGAAAGCCTAAATAAATTAGTCTCTTGGGCATATTTTAATCATCTACTCACAGAAAAAACAGGGCTTGCCATTTTTAGCAAGAATGTGACTATAAGCACATTGCAACGCTTTGTCAGTAACTTGCGTCAGTCTTTTCCAAGCACAATCGCTAAACAACCTAAAAACAGCGATTTATTGAATCAATGCGAAATTCGTAGCTTGTTTATTGCCATAAATCTCACCACCGATCCAACATCCAAAGTAGAAGAAGTATTAACCGGTATTTCATCGCGAGATTTATTTAGTTTTGGATCGCTCGAGCAAAGCCTTGTGGGCAGTATCGATTTTACTTATCGCAATGTGTGGAACGAAATCCGAACGCTCCATTTTGAAGGGCAAAACGCCATTTTGCTTGCACTAAAAGTGCTTTCTAACAAAATTTATCGTGGCGTTAATCGCCCAGATTCCATCCAAGTCTATTGTTATAGCGAACGTTATCGCCAAGATTTACGGCAATTAGTGATGGGATTGGTAAATCGATGCGTTAGCATCCAAGTCGGTGATATTCAACAACCTTGCCAAACATCGCGCTTACGCGTAGCGGGTAAAAACTGGCAATTATTTTTTGAAGATCGCGGGATTAGCTTACAAGAAATCGGAAATGAATCGGTCTGTAATGAAGCTGAAAGTGCGGTGGATTTTGACGAAGTTTTACAAACGCCAATTGAAGATGGCGAGACAAACCAAGAAAGTCGTCGCTATCCGCCAGAAATGGATGCCTTCGCAAGTGAAGGATTCCTACAATTCTTTTTTGAAGATAATTCCGATCATAGCTTCAATGTTTACATTTTAGATGAATCTAATCGTCTCGAAATCTATCGCCACTGCGATGGTGAAAAAGATGAAAAAGTGCGGGAGATTAATCAGCTTTATCAAAACGCTAAACTGGAAGGCAATAAAAATCCTTACAATATCGTTCAACGTAATTTTAACTACCCTCAATTTTATCAACTAAAAAATGGAAAAAATGGCGTATCCATTGTGCCGTTTAAATTCCGACCAATAAATAAGTAATATCTTCGTTAGAAATTATTTTTGGCCTGTTTCACTTTTGTTTTTAATAGATCTTTCCGTACATACACAAATTCAGCTATGATTAACAAATGTAAACGTGTAGTCTGAAAGCGGGCAAAAGGAGGAAAAATGACATTAGATGTGTGGCAACATATTCGCCAAGAAGCCAAAGAACTTGCCGAAAACGAACCTATGCTTGCCAGTTTTTTTCATTCTACGATTTTAAAACATCAAAATTTGGGCGGTGCACTAAGTTATTTATTGGCGAACAAATTAGCCAATCTTATTATGCCGGCTATTTCTCTCCGTGAAATTATTGAGGAAGCCTATCAAGCCAATCCTTCGATCATTGATTGTGCTGCTTGCGATATTCAAGCTGTTCGCCACCGAGACCCTGCTGTGGAATTATGGTCCACCCCCTTGCTTTATTTAAAAGGTTTCCATGCGATTCAAAGTTATCGAATCACCCATTATTTATGGAATCAAAATCGTAAATCTCTTGCCCTTTATTTACAAAACCAAATTTCAGTAGCTTTCGATGTAGATATTCACCCAGCTGCGAAAATTGGCCACGGTATCATGTTCGACCATGCAACAGGTATTGTTGTGGGTGAAACATCTGTAATCGAAAATGATGTCTCAATTTTGCAAGGCGTGACGCTTGGCGGTACGGGAAAAGAATCAGGCGATCGTCATCCAAAAGTACGCGAGGGTGTCATGATTGGGGCGGGAGCAAAAATTCTCGGTAATATTGAAGTGGGTAAATACGCCAAAATTGGGGCAAATTCTGTTGTGCTTCACCCCGTACCTGAATATGCCACGGCAGCTGGTGTGCCTGCTCGTATAGTGAGTCAAGATAAAGCGGCAAAACCTGCTTTTGATATGAACCAATATTTTATCGGCATTGATGATGGAATGAATTTAAACATATAAGGAGACCCCATGATCAACAAAGATACCCAACTCTGCATGTCTTTATCTGGTCGTCCGGGTAATTTCGGTACCACCTTTCACAATTATTTGTACGACAAACTAGGCTTGAATTTCATTTATAAAGCCTTCACCACGCAAGATATTGAGCACGCGATTAAAGGCGTTCGCGCATTAGGCATCCGTGGTTGTGCAGTTTCAATGCCATTCAAAGAAGCTTGTATGCCATTTTTAGATGAAATTCATCCGTCAGCACAAGCAATTGAATCTGTAAACACCATCGTGAACGATAACGGCTTTTTGCGTGCATATAACACTGATTACATTGCCATCGTAAAATTAATTGAAAAATATCATTTAAATAAAAATGCTAAAGTCATTGTTCATGGCAGTGGTGGTATGGCAAAAGCCGTTGTAGCCGCCTTTAAAAATTCAGGTTTTGAGAAGTTAAAAATTTACGCACGCAACGTAAAAACAGGTCAATATCTAGCCGCACTTTACGGCTATGAATACATTGATTCTTTAGGAAACCAACCGGCAGACATTTTAGTCAATGTTACGCCAATCGGCATGAAAGGTAGCAAGGAAGAAATGGATTTAGCCTTTCCAAAAGCACTCATTGATAATGCTAGTGTCGCGTTTGATGTAGTGGCTATTCCTGCTGAAACGCCCTTTATTCGTTATGCTCAAGCACAAGGAAAACAAACCATTTCTGGCGCAGAAGTGATTGTACTTCAGGCTGTAGAACAATTTGAACTTTATACACATCAATGCCCAAGCGATGAATTAATCGCTGAAGCCGCGGCGTTTGCTCGAACAAAATCTTAACATCAAAAGTGCGGTGATTTTTCACCACACTTCTAATCTTTAATAAAACCAAATTCTCCGCTTTCATCCATTTTTAAAATAGAAGCATAATTTTTTCGCCAATCCCCTAATACAATTCGTGTAAATCCTTCTTGTTGATGAATCGCCTCACGGTGTGTGTGTCCGTGAATTAACAAATTCACTCCAAACTCTTGTACTTTTTCTGTCGTGAAGGCTTGATTTACATCCATAATTTCCTGTGATTTGGCTTGTTTATCTTGATTACTCTTTGCCCGAATTTTCTCCGCAATTTTCACCCGCACTTTTAATGGTAAGCACAAAAACAAACGCTGCAACCATTTTTGATGAACTCTACGGCGAAATTGTTGATAAGCCTCATCATCAATGCAAAGCGTATCACCATGACAAAGTAAGATTTTTTTATCATAAAGTGTGATTAATTGATAATCAGGTAAAAGCTGAGCTCCCGTTTCTTTTGAAAAACGTTCACCAATCAAGAAATCACGGTTGCCATGCTGAAAATAACATTGCACACCTTGCTCGCTTACCGATTTAATTAAATCTTTAACTTGTCGAATCAATGCAGATTGCTCATCATCACCAATCCAAAAATCAAAAAGATCACCTAAAATGTAAAGCCGTTCAGCCTGTGGGGCAAGATTCTGCATAAAATCGACAAAAAGTGCGGTCAATTCAGGCCGATTTTCGCTTAGATGCAAATCAGAAATAAAATAACTATGTTTCATAAAAATTCCACGATTTTTGTTTAGATTAGCACATATTGATATTGAATTTGCTATACTTTAACGAAATTTTGTATAGGACATCCTCATGTTAAAACTACTTCGAATTTTCCTCGTATTAATCTGCTGTATTCTAATTTGTGTACTGGGTACGATTTATTCTTTTATCCGCTTTAAAAATCCAAGCAACGTAGGCATTGTTGCGCGTTGGTTTGGGCGTTTATATCCACTTTTTGGCTTAAAAGTAGAACATCGTATTCCTCAAAATCAAGAGCAGATTGGACGCGCGATTTATATCGGTAATCACCAAAACAATTATGATATGGTGACAATCTCTTATATGGTGCAACCTCGCACAGTGAGTGTAGGTAAAAAAAGCTTAATTTGGATCCCCTTCTTCGGCATTCTGTATTGGGTAACGGGCAATATTTTCTTGGATAGAGAAAACCGCACAAAAGCACACAATACAATGTCGCAGCTCGCACGACGAATTAATGAAGATAATTTATCTATTTGGATGTTTCCAGAAGGCACTCGTAGCCGTGGTCGCGGTTTATTACCCTTTAAAACTGGTGCATTCCATGCAGCGATTTCAGCAGGTGTACCGATTATTCCTGTTGTTTGCTCAACCACACATAACAAAATTAATTTAAATCGTTGGGATAATGGCAAAGTGATTTGCGAAATAATGGAGCCAATTGATGTTTCAGGCTATACCAAAGACAATGTTCGAGATCTTGCGGCTTATTGTCATGATCTAATGGAAAAACGCATTGCCGAACTTGATGAAGAGATAGCAAAAGGAAACTAAAATGCCACGCCTTTCCCGCCGTCAATTATTAAAAACAGCTGCGATTTCTACCGCACTTTCCACAGTACCCGCACCATTGTTAGCGGCAAGCCGTGAAAAATTAGTTGTGCCGCCACTAATTGAAGTTCGTCGCGGTCGCCCGATTGTATTAACAATGCAGGAAATGAATTATCCCCTAGATGGCTCACACAATGTGACAGTATGGGGATTCAACGGTAATTATCTTGGCCCAACCATTAAAATCAAATCAGGTAGCTTTGCCAAACTTAATTATCATAACAATTTGCCACAATCCGTTGCCTTGTCTATTCAGGGCTTACAAGCATCGGGTGAACTGTTTGGTGGCGCGGCTAAAATACTAAAAAAAGGCGAGTCTTGGGCTCCCATCGTGCCAATTGAACAACCCGCAGCAAGCTGTTGGTATCGTTCTGCAACATTAGCCAACTCAGCCTATCAAACCTATCGTGGCTTAGCTGGAATGTGGTTAATTGAAGATGACCAAAGCCTAAAAGCGAATCTTCCCAATAAATACGGCGTAGATGACATTCCATTGATTTTACAAGACATGGAATTTAACAATGATGGTCTCCAATTATTCAAACAAAATCAACCGCACTTTGTAGGCAATCGCTTATTAGTAAATGGTATTGAAGCACCATATTTAGATGTTGCACGGGGATGGATTCGTTTACGTTTACTCAATGCCTCATTAGCTCGTGCTTATGATTTACGCTTAGACAATGATCAAGAAATGCTGCTTATTGCACAAGATTTAGGTTTCTTACCAAAAGCTAAATCGGTCAAATCTTTGGTTCTCTCGCCAGGAGAACGCGCAGAAATACTCGTTAATATGAATGAAATTGACAACGTATCTCTCATTAGCGGAAGTAAACGTAGCTTGTACGACAAAATGAAAAATATGTTGATCTCAAGTGATGAACTCGCTGATAACACCGTCCTTGAATTGCGTGCCAAGGGAGAAATGTCAGCATTAAATAAACAACCGAATCTGACTTTCGAAACGGATGCGCCAGCAATATTACAACAAGCCGTTGCACAAACTCGAGAATTTAATATTGATGTCACAAACGGTTTAATTAACCAAAGACGTTTTGACCCACGCAAAGTTGATGTAATAGCCCGAAAAGGAACAATTGAACGCTGGATTTTAAATGCAAGTTTACCTGTTGGATTTACTATTCAAGGTGCCAAATTTGTGGTGGAAAGCCAAGGAGAACATCAATTCCAAGCTGAAGAATTAGCTTGGAAAGATACAGTTTGGGTAAAAAACAAAACTCAAATTTTAGTGAAATTTGATCAAGCATCTTCTGGCAACTATCCATTCTTATTTGGGGTATCGAATTTAATGCTAGAAGATATGGGATGCATTGGCGTACTGATGGTACAATAGTCTTAGCTATCCTAAAAACACCATGAATTTTAATCATTCATACTTTATTTAAAGAGGAAAATCGTAATGAAAAAATCATTAACATTAGCCGTACTTTCTTTATGCGCAGCATCATCTGTATTTGCCGCGTCCGATGTTCCACAAGAACCGCAACCAACACTTTACCTTTCAACCTATGATATGTCTGGGAAAACTCCAACGGATTTAGGTAAAAAAGATATTTCTCGTTCAGCTAAAGCACACCAACTTTGCTGGGTTGCTAATGGTAATTTTGCGAAACAAATTACTGTTACCGAAGTATTTAAATCGCCTGAAAAAACAACCTTTGCTGTATCAGAAAATCCAAATGCCGTTAAAGTTTCTGAAGATAAAAAGACCCACACAATCACAACAACTCGTGATGCATTAAACCAAGGTAAAACGGTAGTAAATTGCTGGAAATTTGATGAAAAGGATCCTAGAGGTCAATATACAATCCAAGTTCAAGTAGGCGAGATTGTTTATGACCCGTTGACATTCAACGTTGTAAAATAAGAGTCCACACGTAAATTATTTCTCTATTAAAGAAGGCTTATTCTTTGTCTGTCTATAAAAAAATCGCACCTTTAACAGTGCGATTTTTTGTTGTCTTAGTTTAGGACATTCTGCCGTTTTCTATACCAATCACCTGATCACAAATTGCCATGGTGGATTGGCGGTGGCTAACGAGAATAATCAATTTTTCAGCTTTAACATCGAGTAATGATTTCAAAATCATTGCTTCGTTTAAGCTATCCAAATTGCTGGTTGGCTCATCAAGCAAGATAATCGGTGCATTATGTAAAAATGCTCGGGCAATACCGATACGTTGTTTTTCACCATCAGACAGGTTACCGCCCAATTCCGTCATTTTTGTTTGATAACCTTGTGGCAAGCTTAAAATGAAATCATGAATTGAAGCTTTCTCCGCGGCTTCCATAATTTCGTCTAACGTTGCATCACGGCGCGCAAGGCGAATATTTTCCTCAATGGTTTCGTTGAAAATGTAGGTTTGCTGGGTAATGTACGCCATATTGTCACGCAAACTACGAGTGTTGATGTTCGGTAAGGTTTCACCGTTAATTTTAATGCTGCCTGATTTAGGATCGTAAAAACGCATCAGCAGTTTTAACAAGGTACTTTTACCGCTACCGCTTCTGCCGTGAATCCCTAAGATTTCACCTTTTTTCACAGATAAGCTAACATCCGATAAAATTTGTTCTTCGCCGTAAGCGAAGTTTACGTTCTCTACATCAATGCGAGAAACCAACTTCAAATCTACCGCACTTTCTACATCTTTTAATTCTGGCTCTTCCGCTAATAAACTTAATACTCGCTCACCTGAAGCCAAAGTTTGTAATAAGTTGCTTGAAAGGTTACTTAAGGCGATAACTGGCCCGTAGCTCGACATTAATAAAATCACACCAACTAAAAAGGCTGAGAAATCAATTTTATCTAAGCTAAATAAAATTAAGCCAGTAAACAGCATAATAATGTTGAAAACAGATACTGCCACTTCAGTATAAACACGGACTTTTGCTTCTTGGTCTTTAATGCGCTCAAAAGCCGTATCGATTTTTTGGCTACGTTGTTGGATTTCTGCTAAGCGTTGTTTTGCATAACCAAAAAGCTGAATTTCTTTCATACCACGCACGCTGTCGAGGAAGAAGTCATTCATTTCGCCTACTAATTCACGATAGCGTCTGCCATCTTCACGTGCCAATTTGGTCGTGATAATTGGTAGGATTACGCCCACTGTTAAATACGCAGCGAATGCCACAAGTACAAACCAACCTGAAAGGTGAGCAAAGACCAACAATAAAATCGCAGAAGTAAAGAACGCGATCATAATTGGTGCGATGGTGTGCGCATAAAATACTTCAAGCAATTCAATATCATTAGTCACTAAAGACACTAATTGCCCCGCTTGTTTATCTTGCAACTTCACAAAAGCTAAACGGCGCAAAGAAGAAAACACTTTGTCACGCAATAATGCGAGTAATTTAAAAGCGATGTAGTGCCCAGACATTTGCTCTAAATAACGCAACGCGCCACGAGCCACCGCCAATACGATAAGTGCGGTCAAAATTCCAGAAAAACTTAAATGGGTGTCAAAGTTTAAAAGATTCACTAACCCCATCGCCCCCAGCACCATAATAAAGATGGCCGCCAGGAAACCGAGCGTTCCCATTGTGATAGTAAACGCCATGATATGCGCCAGTGGGGTCACTAATTTCAACAAATGCCCCATTACAACAAAACCATTTTTACGCATTTGCCACCTCTCTAATTTGTTCTAAATCTTTTTGTTGTTGGAACATTTCAGCATATGCACCTTGTTTTTCCATTAAGGTTTCGTGAGTGCCTTGCTCGATCAATTTGCCTTGGTCAAGTACGTTAATACAGTCCGCATTTACCGCATTTGCCAAGCGGTGAGAAATCATCACAATGGTTTTTTGTTGTTTAAATTGTTGAATGAACTGCAAAATAATTTCTTCGCTTTCTACATCAATATTACTGGTCGCTTCATCAAAAATATAAAGCTCGGCATTGTGTAATAAAGCACGCGCTAAGGCTAAACGTTGAATCTGACCACCCGATAAATTTGCGCCACGGCTTAATAATTGCATGTCTAAGCCACCATTTTCGCGTACAAAATGGGAAAGATTCACTTGTTCTAAACACGCATAAATTTGTTCATCTGTGGCATCAATTTTCGCCATCGTCATATTTTCACGCAGCGAGCCTTTAAACACGTAGCTGCTATGGCTCACCAACGATACTTTTTGATAGAAAGAAGTGCGGTCTATTTCAGAGGCGTTTTGTCCATTAAACAAAATCGCACCTTGTTGCGCTTTATTAAAACCCATCAACAACGAAACCAAGGTTGATTTACCGCAACCACTTTTACCCACAAACACTGAAAGTTGGTTTGGTTGAATCGTTAAAGTTAAACCTTGAATTGCCGGTTTTTCTGCAGAATACGCAAAATGTAGATCTTTAATTTCCACTTGAACGTTATTTTTAGCTTCAAAATCTACCGCACTTTGTTGGGTTTCCACTGGCGTATCAAGCAATGTGAAAATCTTATCTGAAGCCGCTTTACCATTCATCGCCACATGGAAGAATGAACCAAGCAAACGAAGCGGAATAAAGAACTCGGAGGAAAGGAGAATAAATAAAATCACGCCTAACACGCTGAGTTGTGCATCTTGGAATTGTAATAAAGCCGTTAAAATCCCAATTGCTGCGCCACCATAAGCGAGTAAATCCATAAGAGATACAGAGTTAAGCTGCATGGTAAGTACTTTCATGGTAATTTTGCGGAAATGCTCAGCCTCTTTATCCATCTCTTTCGCTTTATAAGCATCATCTTGATAGATTTTTAACGTGATTAAACCTTGTAAGTTATCTAAAAAGCTGCTGCCTAATCCCACATAAATCGACCAATATTTTGCTAAGAGTTTTTTCGCAATTTTATTCACCGCAATGATCGACATAGGGATAAGCGGCACGCAAATTAATAAAATAATGGCTGTTTTAAAACTGAAAAAAATCAGGAAAGCAAAGAGAGTTAGGGGAGCAAGCAAGCTATAAAAAAGCTGCGGCAAATAACGCCCAAAGTAGATTTCAAGCTGTTCTACACCTTCTGATGCCACTTGGATAATGCTTGAAGTGGATTGCTGGTTCACTTGGTTAAGCGGCATAGAAGCCAATTTACGATAAATAAGGCTACGCAATTCATGCTTCACTTTTGTACTGGCAAAATAAGACGCTTGCACTGATTTTTTACCCGCAAAAGCACGTAGTGCCAATGCCGCAATTAAAATCACACCTAAACCCACCGCACTTGACATCGTCAACTCTTTAAAATAAGCGGCCTGTAAAATATAAGAAAACACGACGGCGCTAATAATCCCGCCAACTAACGCCACCCAATTCCACAACACCGTGACGCCAATCCATTTTTTACTATCGGCCACCGTGTTAATTAGGCGTTTATCTATCATCATAATGATTGCTCCTAAAAAAGAAGTACACAATCAATGCGCACTTTTCATTTAATGGTGAAATTTAAAACGATTGCGCATGCTTTCTAACATGAACAATCGATGGCTTGCATTATAGAGAACAAGTGGACTTAAATATAGAGCATAATGAGAATAATTTTTATTGTTTGATTTTAATCAAAAACAGAATTTTCTGATTGTGAGAAAATACTTTTTCTTATAATATGCTTGATAATCATTATTATTTACCTTTTCATGGAGTTAAACATGACCAATTTTAGATTAAATCTGCTTGCGTATTCCGTTATGCTTGGGCTGACAACAGGAGCTGTTTACGCCAACGAACCTGAACAACTGCAGGAAATTAATGTTTCAGGGAATACAGAAACAATAAATGTGAAAGAAAAAAAAGTTGGTGAAACCCAAATTACAGCTAAGAAGCTTTCTAAGCAACAGGCTTCAGACTCTCGAGATTTAGTACGTTATGAAACGGGTATTAGTGTTGTTGAAACAGGAAGAACAGGATCAAGCGGTTATGCTGTTCGAGGAGTTGATGAAAACCGTGTAGGTATTATGGTTGATGGACTTCGTCAAGCTGAAACTTTAAGTTCACAAGCATTTAAAGAGCTATTTGAAGGCTATGGAAATTTTAATAATACTCGTAATGATGTAGAAATAGAGAATGTTAAAACAGCGACCATTACCAAAGGTGCTGACTCTTTAAAATCAGGTAGTGGGGCATTGGGTGGTTCGGTTATCTTTGATACAAAAGATGCTAGAGATTATCTAATAGGAAAAGATCATTACTTTAGCGTTAAACGTGCTACTCAAAGTATGAATAGTCAAGATACGGTGTCTCTTACTGCAGCTGGCCGATATAAAGGGTTTGATGCATTAATTGTTCATACTGAACGTAATAGCAATGAAATGAAGAATTATGGTTATGAAAGTTATGATGATAAGGTTGTCGGAATTAAAAGAGAAAAAACAGATCCTTATTCCATTTCCCGTAATAGTACTTTAGTGAAATTAGGGTTTGAACCAACAGAAAATCATCGATTTAGTGTGGCTGTTGATAAATCAACATTAAAAACTGATGGACAAGATTTATCTTATTCATTACGCCCTAGTTCTTATGTTAATACTGAAACCAGTCAAGGGGAACGCCTTATTCACGATAAATCTAAACGAGAAAATATCCAATTTTCTTATGAAAACTTTACACAAACTCCATTTTGGGATCACTTTAAACTAACTTATTCATCTCAAAAAATTAAAAATAAAGCTCGTAGTGATGAATATTGTAACAATACAAATTGTATTGATGTTGATAATAAGCAAGGATTGAAATTAGATAGTTCTGATGGCACTTATAAAATAAAAGATAAATGGGGTGGATATATCACTGGGAAAGGAGTTGAAGGGGATTATAGTACTGAATCTGAATACACAGATTCCCACGGTAATAAGATTAGTGGTTTTGATTATCGTGAAGTGAGTACAGAACATTTGCTGTTAGACTGTAGTAAATTAGATTGTTCAAAAAAATATCAAATTTTTATTAAAAATGATGAGAACTATACTTCAAAATATTTATTTGAACCTAGAGATATCCAAACTAAGTCTATAAATGGGAAAACATATGGTTACATTCCGACAAAATCAATTCCAAACTCATGGGGGGGCGTTCAGTCAGAAGAAGCCTTTTACGTATTACCCCATAGTCGAGGATATAGTAATAACTACTACAATGATCGTGATTTAAATACAAATACAAAACAATTGAACTTTGATTTTGACAAGTCATTTTCTTTAGGTAAAACTAACCATTCAGTGCAATATGGTGGACTATATTCTGAAACAGAAAAAAATATGGTTAATAAAGAGGGATATAAAGGAGCTAATGTTCAATGGTGGGCGGATAATTTCATATGCAATGAGCCTATTTCTGGAACATTCCCAGTTCAATATACTCCATATCCAAATAAATGGCCTGGTTGCCAACTTAAAGAAAGTGCTGCAGGAAGCTCTAGTTACCTAATCCCTGTTAAAACTAAAAACCATGCATTTTATTTAGGTGATAATTTTACAGTAACAAATTGGCTTGGTTTTGATTTAAATTATAGATATGACAATGTCAGACATTTGCCACATTATCGCTTAGGACAAGATCCTGAAATTCCACGTGGATTATTAGCTGGTACAATGATCCCTATTCCAGATAGTGCATTAACTGGAGGCAATGGCTGGTATAATTATAATCATGCCGATTATATAAAAAATGTACAAGACAATTTAAATGCAATTCAAAAATCAACAGCATTTAAGCACCATTCCTATAATTTAGGATTAAACTTGGATCCAACAGATTGGTTAAGAATACAGCTTAAATATTCTAATGGTTTTAGAGCGCCAACGCCTGATGAAATGTATATAACATTTAAACATCCTCAATTTTCACTTTTACCAAATACTAATTTAAAAGAAGAAAAAGCTAAAACAAAAGAAATTGCCTTTACTTTTTATAGAGAACGTAGTTATTTCACTACTAATTTATTCCAAACCGATTATAAGAATTTTATTGATTTGGCATATTTAGGTGAACGTCCAATTGATCAAAGTAAATCGTCTTATTATCCATTCTATCAGAGTTTGAATCGTGATAAGGCAAAAGTAAACGGAATTGAAATTTCTACTCACCTAGAAATAGGAGACCTTATTGAAAAATTAGAAGGATTCCATTTGGGTTATAAGTTGACTTATCAAAAAGGTCGAATAAAAGATAGTAAACCATTAGAGGGATATAAAAAATTATTAGAACATAACCCTAAATATATGAATATGGCCTTGCAAGACCAGCCAATGAACGCTTTGCAACCAACCACATCTGTATATAATTTAGGTTATGATTCACCTAATAAAATATGGGGATTAGATTTTTATATTACCGACGTTTCAGCTAAAAAGGCAAAAGACAGCTTTAACCCTCAATGGCATAGCATGATTGAACGTCAAGCAGAAAATATTAATACTGGTGCAATTGAAACAGTGCCAGCAAAAACAGTAAATGGTAACGAAAAAGTTATTGATAGAAGAGCATTATGGCGCAATAAACATTACACTGTGATAGATGCCATTGCTTACTGGAAACCAATTAAAAACCTTACATTTACAGCTGGTGTTTATAATTTAACAGATCAAAAATATCTTACTTGGGAATCAGCCCGATCTATTCGAACTATCGGTACAATCAACCGAGTAGATACTGAAACAGGTATAGGCTTAAATCGTTTTTACGCACCAGGTAGAAATTATAGAGCATCTATTCAATTAGAATTTTAAGTGTACTCTTGCAACCGCACATAATGATAGTAGTGATAGTAAATGTGCGGTTAATTTAAATACATAATTTAATTTACATATTATCTTTAACGAGGGAAAAAATGACCAATTTTAGATTAAATCTGCTTGCGTATTCCGTTATGCTTGGGCTAACGGCAAGTGTTGCTTATGCTAATGAACCAACTCAACAACAGCTTGAGGAAATTAATGTATCTGGTTCTACCGAACATAATGATCCGAAAACACCTCCCAAAATTGCCGAAACTGTAAAAACAGCGAAAAGCTTAGAAAAACAGCAGGCTCAAAATATCAAAGATATCGTTAAATATGAAACAGGTGTCACTGTTGTTGAAGCTGGGCGTTTTGGTAACAGTGGTTTTACCATTCGTGGCGTTGATGAAAATCGAGTTTCTATTAATATTGATGGATTAGCGCAAGCTGAAACATTATCTTCTCAAGGCTTTAAAGAGCTTTTTGAAGGTTATGGTAACTTCAATAACACTCGTAATGGTGCAGAAATTGAAACATTAAAAGAAGTAAATATTACCAAGGGGGCTGATTCTATTAAGAATGGTAGTGGTTCCTTAGGTGGATCTGTAATTTATAAAACAAAAGATGCTAGAGATTATCTCCTTAACAAGGACTACTATGTAAGTTACAAAACGGGATACGCTACAGAAAATAATCAATCATTCAATACACTTACTCTTGCTGGACGTTATAAAAAGTTCGATGCGTTAGTGGTTGCGACAAGAAGAAATGGTCATGAACTTGAAAACTATGATTATAAAAATGCGGATAGTCTCGTCCAAGGTAAACGTAGAGAAAAAGCAGACCCATACAAAATTGAGCAAGACAGTACATTATTAAAATTATCTTTTAATCCTACTGAAAACCATCGTTTTACGGCATCAGCTGATTTATATGAACATCGTTCTCGTGGGCAAGATTTATCCTATACACTAAAATATCAACGTAGTGGTAATGAAACCCCTGAAGTTGAATCTAGACATACAAATGATAAAACTCAACGAAGTAATTTCTCATTTTCTTACGAAAATTTTTCAACCAACTTATTTTGGGATACATTAAAAATTACTTTCTCAAAACAAAAAATAAAAACGAGAGCGAGAACCGACGAATACTGTGATGGCAGTAATTGTCTTGAAACAGCCAATCCACATGGAATAAAGCTTCAAGATGGAAAAATTACTCGACGAGATGGAACTGATATCGAATTAAAAAATAAAGACACCTATATTGATACAGATAATTCTGAAAAAACTAACGGTTTTACTCTAAAAAGAGGAGATGAATATTGGTTTGATTGTTCTCTTTATGACTGTACAAAACCTGTAACTTACTGGAGATCTGTAGGTTGGTCTGGAACTGTTGAAAAAATGCCTTTGATGTTAGATGACAAATTTGAACAGAATGGCAAAACTTTCGCTAAACCACGTAATATAACCTGGAGAGATAATATAGTCTTGCCAAGTAAAGGCTATTTAGAACGCCTATGGCAAGAACGGGATCTTGATACCAATACCCAGCAAACTAACTTGGATCTAACAAAATCGTTTACAAAATTGAATACTGAGCATAATCTCCAATATGGTGTTTCGTATAATAAAACAACGAAGAAAATGGTAAATAGAGCGGGTAATGATGCTTATGATGTAAAATGGTGGGCTGAACGTACTTTAGGCGCTAAAACAGACTCGCACATTCCAGAAACCTGTGAAGAATCATCTACCTGGAATGCCTTTCTTTGTCCTCGAGTTGATCCAGAGTATTCATTCTTATTACCTGTGACAACGACAGGTAAATCCGCTTATTTCTTTGATAATATCATTGTCAATGATTATTTATCATTTGATTTAGGCTATCGTTATGACAACATTGGTTATAAACCACATTACATAGCTGGTTCAACGCCAAAATTACCAGACGATATAGTAAAAGGATTATATATTCCATTACCTAAAGGCCCTGAGATTTGGTGGAATCCAGGTCATTATTCTGATCCAACAGAAGAGCAAATTAAACAAAATGCTATAGATAATATAAATTATATTGCAAGCCAAAAGAAAAAATATAAAGCACATTCTTATAGTTTTGTTTCAACGATTGATCCAACAAATTATCTTCGTTTACAACTTAGATACTCTAAAGGTTTTAGAGCACCAACTTCAGATGAAATGTATTTCACTTTTAAACATCCAGATTTTACTATTCTGCCAAATACTGATTTAAAACCAGAAATAGCAAAAACAAAAGAAATTGCATTAACTTTACATCATGATGATTGGGGATTTATCTCTACAAGTATATTTAAAACTAACTATAAAAACTTTATCGACCTAATATTTAAAGGAGAAAAAGATTTTACTTTAGGTAGCGGAGGTAACTCATTACCATTTTCTCTTTATCAAAATATAAATAGAGATAATGCGTCTGTAAAAGGTATTGAAATTAATTCAAAACTATTCCTTGGTAAGATGGCAAAATTTATGAATGGGTTTAACTTAAGCTATAAATATACCTATCAAAAAGGAAGAATGAATGGCAATATTCCTATGAATGCAATTCAGCCTAAAACGATGGTGTATGGACTAGGATATGATCATCCAGATCATAAATTTGGTTTCGATTTTTATACGACACATGTAGCAAGTAAAAATCCACAAGATACTTATAATATCTATGCTAAAGAACGTGGTGAAAGTGATACAACCGTAAAATGGCGTAGTAAATCTTATACAATCCTTGATTTTATTGGATATGTTCAACCAATTAAAAACTTAACCATAAGAGCTGGTGTATATAATCTCACAAATCGTAAATACATCACTTGGGAGTCTGCTCGTTCAATTCGTTCATTTGGAACAAGTAATGTTATAGAACAATCAACAGGCTTAGGTATAAACCGTTTCTACGCCCCAGGTAGAAACTATAGAATGTCAGTTCAATTTGAATTCTAATCATATCTAAAACCAAAAGTGCGGTAAAAAATTTACCGCACTTTTTTATACTGATAAAAAACAAAAAATGCACTTTAAATTACAAAGTGCATTTTTCTTATTTCTAAGCATCCATCGACATACAGAGTAAGGTTAATGGGTGAATACAGGTCACATTGGATGACATATCAATTTGCCATTTACAGGTTTGGCATTCAGATATGACGTAATCAAACCCACCTTCATTAATATTATCAAATAGGTTTTTACCAATAGATTGTGAAACCTCATAGTTTTCTGATTTAAAGCCGTAAGTCCCAGCAATACCACAGCATTGGCTAGGTAACATAATGATTTCTAAACCAGGAATTTTTTTCAACACTTCCAAAGTATAAGGTGCCCAGCCCGCCTTATCTACGTGACAAGCGGTGTGATAAGCCACTCGAAGTTTGAGTGGTTTCAACGGTAAGGTTTTACCTTCTTTGAAAAGTTGGTATAAGAACGGCGTCACCATATGAATATGCGGACGCACTTTAGCATTGTCAATGCCTAAAATATGATGATATTCGTCACGCAGATTAAGTGAACAGCTTGATGCTTCACTGATCACGTCTAATCCATTTTCATCTACCATTTTTCCAATGTAATCGGTATTGAACTGTGCGATATTACGAGCACGTTCAGGGAAACCATTCACCATTAATGGTAAACCGCAGCATTTTTCTTTTTCCAGTAACATCACCCCAATGTTCATCGCATTGAACACTTTAAGAAATTCTTTACCAAGCTGCGGATTATTGTAGTTCACGTAGCAACCATGATAATACGCGACTTTACGCTCAAATTTTTGTTGGTCTTGTAACGCATTTTTCATATACCAGCTACGGAACGTACCAAACGCATATTTAGGTAAAGTACGTTCTTTACTAATTTTAAGCGTTTTTTCCAACATAAATTTGGTCGCTTTTAGGCTTGTGATGGTGTTTACAATCGGCGCTAATGGAGTATTGATTTTCCCCATTACATCAGTGTTACTTAAAATCGCATCACGCAATTTATTCATTAACGGCTTTTTAGATTGTGCTAAGTGATTATTACGCGCACGCACAATTAAATCACCGATTTTCACATCTGACGGACAAGCCACTTCACAACGTTTACAGTTAGTACAATATTTAAGTGCTTCATCGTAAAGTTCTGCGGATTTTAAGCGTAAACGCTCACCATCTGGGCCTGATTGTTTTGGGCCTGGATAAAGCGGGTTGTTGCGTGAAACCGGACAAACAGCGGTACAAGCCGTACATTTAATACAGCTTTCAAAACTTTCGTCGATATATTTATGGCTTTCAGGTGAATTAAGGGATTGTTTTGCACTATCAATGAGTCGTTGAATATTATTATCCATATTATTCCCCCCTATTTCGCCAAGATTTCATCAGCAACCGCCAAGGCAGTTACAACTGCGACACCCGAACCACAACCAAGCTCAAGCGCATTAAAACCACCAATCACATTACCGACAGCATATAAATTCGTTAAATATTGACCGCTCTTTTGCACTTGACATTGAGCATTAATTGCCACACCAGCAGATTGATAAGGTTGTGGATGAGCAAAACGATGAGCAGTCCAAGTGAAACGATCTTTATCGTTAAACCCTTCAACACCGATAATATCGGATTCAAAAACCGGCTCATAAATTTTATCGAATTCAGAAATGAGCCCTTTACTGAAAAAACTTCCTGAAGCTAGTACGAAATTATCTGCAGTAATTTCTTCATCTTCGAGCAAGCGAGTGTTGATACAACGTACTTGATTTCCTTCAAATGTTGCAGTCAATGCGCTATCACCGTTAATCATTAAACCACCAAGGGATTCAAATTTACGGCGTAATTGAATACGTTGACGCATACCGAGTAATGATGGTGGCAACGTTGGCAATTCAAATAATGCGAGCTTAGTTGCATCACGAAGTGCGGTCATAAATTCTTGGTTTTCTAAACCAAAACAAGCCGGTAAAAATACTGCTTCCGCACCTTGAGCTGATTCAATAATTTCTTTAACAAGATCATTGAACGCAAGTTTGTGCTCTAGAAGTTGAGAGATGTTTACACTACGGAACTCACGAGCATTTTTGCGAAGTTCATCTAATTGCGGAATATTTAAGAAATCACTGGTCACCTCACAATGCTCAAATTGTGGGTTTAACACCAAATTTGCCGCTAAAAGTTTTGGTTGAAAATCGTGATAACCTTCGATACCAAGCACTGCAATACGTTTATGCGGAAAACGTTCATTGCCTTGCACTGTTGGCACACTATTTGGTGAAAGCCACGCACCACGTAAACTGCCTAAGCCTGTTACACGCCAATGGTTCTTTTCCGTAGAACCAATTAAATCAAGATTTAATTCATTGGCTAAACGTTCAAAATCTTGTGCTTTAGCAAGTACTTTCTCTGCGCCCAATAAACTATAAGGGTGAGCTGGTAATTCATTACGAAGTGCGGTGATATTTTCTTTTAAATTTTCTACCGCGCGACCTTCCCCATTTGGAGTTGATGGCATACGGCTTAATAAATCTAAAGAGCCGGATGCAAAATCAATGGCTGCTTGACCGTTGTTGATTATCACGCAACGTTTGCCGCGTTGTTGAAGGGCGATGCCACAGGTTAAACCCGCCAAACCACCGCCAATAATGGCTACATCAAAATTCATTGCTATCCGTCCCTTGTTGTGCTTGTTCATCAAGCGGTTTCACATCATTTAAACCTAATACGCTACCATACATCCAAGATGTAAATTCAGCTTCGCGAATAGCTTCACCCCAAGCAATCGGCTCAATACCGCGCCAGCGTTCTTCCATAAAGGCAGAAAGTTGAGTGGTTGATTGAGTTGGTGTTGCCACTTCAAAACGGTTCATTAAGCCTGCAGCACGACATGCACACAGTTCAGCTTGGCAAGTCCCCATACCAACACGTGTACGGCGGCGTAAATCCACAATGTTATTTACACCGAGTTCATCAATCGCGTAGCGCACTTCACCTGCAGTCACCGCTTCACATTCACAAACCATTGAACGATCTAAACGTTCTTTTTCAAGCAAACGAGTCGCGCGTGAACCGTGACGATACACTGCGGAATAACGAATAGTACTTGGTAATGAAATGACTTTTTGATTGGTCTCTTGACGGCTTTCAGTAGAGCCTGGCAAAGGTTGCTCCGCAGTGACACAACGAGCCGTTTTATTGAGTTTTTTACAAACAAGGTCGGTCGCCCATTCAGCCATTAAACGATAAGTCATTAACTTACCACCAGTGATTGTAATAAAGCCGTCTAAGCCATCACGTTCTGCGTGGTCAAGTAAAACGATACCACGGCTCACATTACGACCTGATGGATCATCATCACTTGCAACTAATGGACGCACCCCAGCATAAGCACGTAATACGCGAGTATGACGCAAGCTCGGTGCAAGTTTTTCACCTTCACGGAAAAGAATATCCACTTCCTCTGGCGTCACTTGCATGTTATCGATTTGATCATAAGGAACACGACTTGACGTTGTACCAATAACACAAATTGTATCGCCTGGAACTAGAATATCCGCATCAGCTGGTTTACGGCAGCGGTTAATTACAAGTTTATTAATACGATGGCCCATTACGAGCAATGCACCTTTCGCTGGGAACATTTTGATTTTGAGATCGGCATATTCCGCAATCCCTTGTCCCCAAATACCACCAGCATTCACAACAAGCGGTGCAAAAAATTGGCGTTCTCTACGATTTTTGTGATCGTACACATTCACACCAATCACTTTTCCACCTTCACGAATCAAATTTTTTACTTCGCAATAAGTGAACATTTTTGCGCCATTTTCTGTTGCATCCATCATATTAGAGGCCGTTAAACGGAATGGGTCAATTGAACCATCTGGCACAACAACTGCGCCCACTAAATCAGGGTTTACAGAAGGCTCCATAATTTTAGCTAAATCCGGATCAATGACTTGCGCATCAATTCCAGATTTTGCACAACTCTCAAGGAAGGTTTTTTGATAGTCAAGAGAATCTTCAGGCAAAGTGATAAATAAGCCTTCCGTTTCATCTACGCAATGACGCGCAATTTTGCGCAAAATACGGTTTTCTTTAATACATTCTTCAGCAGATTCTTGGTCGTTCACGGCATAACGTGCGCCACTGTGTAATAATCCGTGGTTACGTCCTGTCGCCCCCGTTGCGATGTCTCTACGTTCCAATAAAATACAATCAATGCCACGAAGTGCACAGTCACGCGCAATACCTGCCCCCGTTGCGCCACCACCGATAATAATGACATCGGTACTAAGTGGCGAAAAATCTCCAACATCTTTGTACATGCTAGGCGATAATCCCATGTTTACCCCCAATTCCCAAAATTTAACAAAAAAGTAATATAAAAATCACAGGCATTGTAGAGAAGTGCGGCCAAATTAACAACATTTTGAGCGCAAAAGAAAACAATTTTGTGATACTGATCACAATAATTTTCGCATTCGCTCAAATGGTGTAAAAATTTTGTGAAACACTTCACATTTTTTACTTTTTTTACTTCCTTATTTTTTATTTTCTTTTATTATGCGCCTATCCCTTACTGTCTAATAAAGGGTGAATAAAACTTACACATAATTAAAAGTTGGAGAAAAAAATTATGTTTGGACCATTCAAACCCGCTCCGCATATTGCGGAACTTCCGGCGGAAAAAATTGATTCCACGTATAAACGCTTACGTTGGCAAGTATTCGCAGGGATCTTCTTTGGTTATGCCGCATACTATTTCGTGCGTGCAAACTTTGACTTAGCACAACCTGGTTTAATTCAAGCTGGCCTTTATACAAAAGCTGAGCTTGGTGTAATCGGTTCTGCAGCTGGTCTTGCTTACGGTTTATCAAAATTCGTAATGGCTGGTATGTCTGACCGTTCTAACCCTCGTGTATTCCTACCATTTGGTTTATTACTATCTGGTTTATGTATGACCTTAATGGGTCTATTCCCATGGGCAACTTCTGGCATCGCTATCATGTGGGCGATGATCTTCTTAAATGGTTGGTTCCAAGGTATGGGATGGCCTCCATGTGGTCGTACTATGGTGCACTGGTGGTCTAAATCTGAACGCGGTACTATCGTGTCAATTTGGAATACTGCGCACAATATCGGTGGTATGATGCCTGGTGCAATGGTGTTATTAGCTAGTGCAATTTTCTTCAGCACTCACGGTATTGAAGCGCAAGCAAAAGACATCTGGCAACAATCTTTATACTACCCTGGTATTGCAGCAATGATCTGTGCAATTCCTGTGTACTTCGTCATGCGTGATACTCCACAATCTTGTGGTTTACCATCAATCGAAAAATGGCGTAATGATTACCCTGATGACTATAACGAAAAAACTTACGAAAACGATTTAACTGCAAAAGAAATCTTCGTAACTTATGTATTAAAAAACAAATTGTTATGGTACATCGCGATTGCTAACGTATTCGTATATTTAATCCGCTACGGCGTATTAAAATGGTCTCCGGTTTACTTGAGCGAAGTAAAACACTTCAATATCAAAGGTACCGCATGGGCATACACAATCTATGAATTAGCAGCAGTTCCAGGTACATTATTATGTGGTTGGGTATCAGATAAAGTATTCAAAGGTAAACGTGGTTTAACAGGTTTCATCTTCATGATCTTAACCACTGCAGCGGTTGTTGCGTACTGGATGAACCCAGCAACACCAGAAGCTGAATTAGCGAACTACAGCGCATGGTATCAAAACCCATACCAATTAACTGACTTCATTTTAATGACTTTAATCGGTTTCTTAATCTATGGTCCTGTAATGTTAATCGGTTTACATGCTCTTGAGTTAGCGCCGAAAAAAGCAGCAGGTACTGCAGCAGGTTTCACTGGTTTATTCGGTTACTTAGGTGGTACAGTTTCTGCATCTGCAGTTATCGGTTGGGCAGCTCAACATTACGGATGGGACGGTGGTTTCTACGTAATGATCGGCGGTGGCGTATTAGCGGTGTTATTACTCTTAATCGTAATGGTTGAAGAAGGAAAACACAAAGCGAAATTAGGCGATACCTACGGTACTAAATAATTAGCTTAAAAAAGGCGGCGGGCAAATTGCTTAGCCGCCTTTTTTGTAACTAAAATTAATTTTAGTTTCTGGTTGAGACAATCTTGATTCCTTTCCCACAAAATAAATCATATATTTAAGGAGACAATAATTATGAAATTATCATCGATTACTATTGGATTAGGTTGCACACTTTTTGCGATATCTGTGTCGGCAAATCAAACTTGCGAAGCTCCTTATCATTCAGCTTTACCTAAATATACTTATAAATTGGATAAAGTATTAGAAGTAAATGGCCGTCAAGGTATTACAACTGATGGAAAGCATCTTTATGTATCGGGAAGCAAAACCCTCGCTAAATATGATATGAATGGAAAACTAATCAAGGAAAATAAAGATCCTTTTATGGGCTATCAAAAAGAAGCTAACCACATTGGCGATATTGATATCTACAACAATGAACTTTATGTTTCTTCTGAATGGTTTGATGCTGGCGTAGGGAAAAATATTCAAATTGCCATTCATGACCCTGACACACTCGCATTAAAAAGATCAGTTGATTTTAAGCCTGAGTCTGGTCAAGTTGAAGTTTCCGGCATCACCGTAGATACCGTTCACAATTCAGTTTGGATGGCATCTTGGGTAGGTGAAGAAAGCGGCCGTTATTTATATGAATATGACCTTTCAACCGGTAAATATAAACGTAAAGTGCATTTACAACCTGTTCCACAATGGATTCAAGGGGTTTATGCCTACAACGGCGATCTCTATGTCACCGCTGATGACGGCACAGCAGATGAAAAAGAACCCGATCATATTTATCGTGTAGAAATCTCAGATAAAAATAATGAAGCTCGAGTTGTTTTAGAAAAAACCTTAGATGATATTCGAGATGTCGGCGAAGTCGAAGGATTGAATATTAATCCGCAAACTAAACAACTACTTGTCCATGCAAACCGAGGCAAACAAATTGTGTTAGGGATGCCAAAAGGATTTTATCCAGGATATGACCGTGAAATTAGTGAAATCTATTTTTACGACATGAAACCAAGATGTAATAAGTAAATCAAGGAGAACACACCATGAAACTCAAAACCTTAGCCCTTTCTTTATTAGCAGCTGGCGTACTTGCCGGTTGCAGCAGCCATTCATCAAGCATGGCAAACACCCAAATGAAATCAGACAAAATCATTATTGCTCACCGTGGTGCTAGCGGTTATTTACCAGAGCATACTTTAGAATCTAAAGCTCTTGCCTTTGCACAACATGCTGATTATTTAGAGCAAGATTTAGCCATGACTAAAGATGGTCGTTTAGTGGTTATTCACGATCACTTTTTAGATGGCTTGACTGATGTAGCGAAAAAATTCCCACATCGTCACCGTAAAGATGGTCGTTACTATGTCATCGACTTTACCTTAAAAGAAATTCAAAGTTTAGAAATGACAGAAAACTTTGAAACCAAAGATGGCAAACAAGCACAAGTTTATCCTGGTCGTTTCCCACTTTGGAAATCACACTTCAGAATTCACACCTTTGAAGATGAAATTGAATTTATCCAAGGCTTAGAAAAATCGACTGGCAAAAAGGTAGGGATTTATCCAGAAATCAAAGCACCTTGGTTCCACCATCAAAATGGTAAAGATATTGCCGCTGAAACGCTCAAAGTGTTGAAAAAATATGGCTATGATAAGAAAACCGATATGGTTTACTTACAAACTTTCGACTTTAATGAATTAAAACGTATCAAAACAGAATTACTTCCAAAAATGGGCATGGATTTGAAACTAGTTCAATTAGTGGCTTATACGGATTGGAAAGAAACGCAAGAAAAAGATGCGAAAGGTAAATGGGTAAACTATGATTACGACTGGATGTTTAAACCAGGTGCAATGGCAGAAGTGGTGAAATATGCTGATGGTGTTGGTCCAGGTTGGTATATGTTAGTAGATAAACAACAATCTAAACCAGGCAACATTGTATACACACCATTAGTAAAAGAGCTTGCTCAATACAAAGTTGAACTTCATCCATATACTGTGCGTAAAGACGCATTGCCAGAATTCTTCACAGACGTAAATCAAATGTACGATGCATTATTGAATAAATCAGGTGCAACAGGCGTATTTACTGATTTCCCAGATACTGGCGTGGAATTCTTAAAAGGGAAAAAATAATATCCCTCATAACCGTGGGTAAACATACCCACGGTTAAATAGGTTTCTATATCGTAGAAGCCAAAATTCTACTCTAACAGAGTAACATCATAATCAATCTAGGTGTTCTAACCTAGAATACAAATAAGGAGGCTATTTCAAAACACTCCGTATTCTTTCTTAATAAATTCTTCTTCCCCTTTATTTAGGGAAAACACTCTTCATTTCAACCGCATTTCTAAGGAGTGATCTATGGATAAATCATTAAAAGCGAACTGTATTGGCGAGTTTTTAGGTACAGCCTTATTGATTTTCTTTGGTGTGGGCTGCGTTGCAGCACTAAAAGTAGCAGGCGCTAGTTTTGGCTTGTGGGAAATCAGCATTATGTGGGGAATGGGCGTTGCACTTGCAGTATATGCAACAGCCGGTTTATCTGGCGCACATTTAAACCCAGCAGTAACCATTGCCCTTTGGAAATTTGCTTGCTTTGACGGCAAAAAAGTAATTCCTTACATCATTTCACAAATGCTAGGCGCATTCTTTGCTGCAGCATTAGTTTATGCCTTATACCGTAATGTTTTTATCGATTATGAAACAGCCCACAACATTGTTCGTGGTACACAAGAAAGTTTAAGCCTTGCGGGTACATTCTCCACTTATCCTCATCCAAGTTTAAGCATTGGTGGAGCCTTTGCTGTGGAATTTGTGATTACTGCGATTCTTATGGCATTAATTATGGCATTAACTGACGATGGAAACGGTGTACCTCGTGGTCCACTTGCCCCATTATTAATTGGTGTATTAATCGCAGTTCTTGGTGGTGCTATGGGCCCTTTAACAGGTTTTGCCATGAATCCAGCACGTGACTTCGGACCAAAATTCTTTGCTTATCTCGCTGGCTGGGGCGAACTCGCTCTAACTGGCGGACGAGAAATTCCTTATTTTATCGTTCCAATGGTTGCACCTGTTTTAGGCGCATTAGCTGGTGCATGGTTATACAAAAAAGCAATTGGCGGCAATTTACCTTGTAATTGCGGCTGCGAATAATTATTTGAAGGAGTAATACTATGACAGACAAAAAATATATCATTGCATTAGACCAAGGCACAACAAGCTCTCGCGCAGTATTATTAGATCATAATGCGAATGTGGTTGAAATTGCACAACGTGAATTTACCCAAATCTACCCTAGAGCCGGCTGGGTAGAACATAACCCAATGGAAATTTGGGCAACTCAAAGCTCAACCTTAAACGAAGTCGTTGCCAAAGCAGGCATTACATCTGATGAAATTGCCGCTATCGGTATCACCAACCAACGTGAAACCACCATTGTATGGGAAAAAGCTACTGGTACGCCTGTTTACAACGCAATCGTATGGCAATGTCGCCGTACAGCAGACATTACTGATAAATTAAAAGCCGATGGTCATGAAGAATACATTCGTAATACCACTGGCTTAGTGGTTGACCCTTACTTCTCTGGTACAAAAGTAAAATGGATTTTGGATAACGTTGAAGGTGCTAGAGAAAAAGCAGAACGAGGCGAATTATTATTTGGTACCGTTGATACTTGGCTTGTCTGGAAACTGACTCAAGGCCGAGTGCACGTAACCGATTACACCAATGCATCTCGTACCATGTTATTCAACATTCATACCAAACAATGGGACGACAAGATGCTTGAAATCTTGAATATTCCACGTTCAATGTTACCTGAAGTACGCAACTCTTCTGAAATTTACGGCCAAACCAATATCGGTGGTAAAGGCGGTGTTCGTATTCCTGTTGCGGGGATTGCAGGTGACCAACAAGCCGCTCTTTACGGACATCTTTGCGTACATGCGGGCCAAGCCAAAAACACTTACGGCACAGGTTGCTTTATGTTGCTCCACACAGGTAACAAAGCCATTACATCCCAAAATGGACTTCTCACAACCATTGCTTGTAATGCAAAAGGCGAACCAGAATATGCCTTAGAAGGTTCTGTATTTATCGCTGGTGCATCAATCCAATGGCTCCGTGATGAACTCAAAATTGTTCACGATAGTTTTGACTCTGAATACTTCGCGCAAAAAGTGACTGATAGTAATGGCGTATATGTTGTTCCTGCTTTCACGGGCTTAGGTGCACCATATTGGGATCCATATGCGCGCGGTGCGATTTTTGGCCTTTCTCGCGGTGCAAACCGTAATCATATTGTTCGAGCCACCTTAGAATCTATTGCTTACCAAACCCGCGATGTCTTAGAGGCTATGCAATCAGATTCTGGTGAACGCTTACAATATCTCCGTGTGGATGGTGGCGCGACAAACAATAACTTCTTAATGCAATTCCAAGCTGATATTTTAGATGTAAATGTTGAGCGCCCAGTTGTGAAAGAAGTAACCGCTCTAGGTGCCGCTTATCTTGCTGGTTTAGCAACGGGCTTCTGGAAAGATTTAGACGAGCTTCGCGATAAAGCCCGTGTAGAACGCACCTTTAGTCCAGACAGCGACAATGAAAAACGCGAACGTCGCTACAAAGGCTGGAAAAAAGCAGTTAAACGCTCATTAGAATGGGCAAAAGAAGATGAAGAATAATTTATAAATTAATTCTCATACAAAAGAGCGGTCAAAACTTCTTTTATTTTGACCGCTCTTTTATTCTGTATCTGTATAAAAATTATTTTCTAGATAGAGGTGGAACAAAGGTTAAACCTAAATCCCAAGGTTGCTCAATCCAAGTATTTTGTGGAATATCAATCACATAATCATCTACTAATTCTGCACCTGCAGGTTTTGCAAATACCGTCACAAATTTTGCATTAGGGTACATTTGACGAATCGCACGCGCTGTATTACCCGTATCAACTAAATCATCTACCACGATAAACCCTTCACCACCATTTGGTACTTGAGCTGCATGAAGAACTTGTAATTCACCTTGATTGTTATGATCGTGATAACTTGCGATACAAACAGTCTCAATATGGCGAAGACCTAACTCACGAGCCAAAACAGCCGCTGGAAATAAACCACCACGACTTACCGCAATAATACCTTTCCATTGAGAAGCCGGAAGTAAACGTTCAGATAATTTACGGGCATGCATTTGGAACATATCCCAAGTCACCACATATTTTTCGCTCATAATTGCACCTTAGAAATTTATCGATAAATAAAAATTGCGTAAGGATAACCCGAAATGGCGTTTTATGCTATTATTTCATGAAATTTTTCAGTAAAAAGGAGTGACTATGTCTGAAATTACAACACTTAAACCAGCATTACTGTGGAAATGGTTCGATCAAATCTGTGCAATCCCTCACCCTTCTCATCATGAAGATGCGTTAGCTAACTTTATTGTAAATTGGGCGAAAGAAAATCATTTTTTTGTTGAACGCGATGAAGTGGGGAATGTCCTCATTCGTAAACCCGCAACAAAAGGAATGGAAAATCATACACCTGTTGTTCTACAAGCGCACTTAGATATGGTGCCACAGGCTAATGAAGGCAACTCACATGATTTTACCAAAGATCCGATTCAACCTTATATTGACGGGGAATGGGTGAAAGCACGAGGTACAACGTTAGGATCTGACAATGGTATCGGTTTAGCCTCTACTTTAGCGGTGTTAGAAAGCAATGATTTAGCTCATCCACCTCTTGAAGTGCTTTTAACAATGACAGAAGAAACGGGAATGGATGGCGCAAAAGGCTTACGTCATAACTGGTTACAATCTGAGATTTTAATCAATACAGATACCGAAGAAATTGGCGAAATTTACATTGGTTGTGCGGGTGGCATTAACGCAAACTTTGAAATTCCAGTTCAATATGAAACTAATACGTTTGAGCACTGCGCACAAATTACCCTTAAAGGTTTACGTGGCGGTCACTCTGGTGGCGATATCCATACAGGGCGTGCTAATGCAATCAAAGTGTTAGCTCGAGTATTAGCAAAACTCTCTCAAAATGAACCGCACTTTGCTCTCTCTGAAATTCGTGGTGGCTCAATTCGTAATGCAATTCCTCGAGAAGCTGTAGCCGTATTAGCCTTTAATGGTGATGTAAAAGCCATAGAAAGCGCGGTAGAAAATCTAGCGGTTGTTCTTAAAGAAGAATTAGCAATTGCAGAACCTAATTTCACACTTTTTGTAGAATCAGCAGAAAAAGCCCCTGCCGTATTCACCGCACAAAGTACTCAAACAGTAATTAACGCACTCAACGTATTGCCAAACGGCGTAATCCGCAATAGTGATGTAGTTAAAAATGTTGTAGAAAGCTCATTAAGCGTTGGCGTATTGAAAACAGAAGGTAATGTTGTAAAAAGCACCATTTTAGTTCGCTCATTAATTGAAAGCGGTAAATATTACGTGACTGAAATGCTCAGCTCACTTGCAATCTTAGCAAATGCAAAAGTTGAGTTTTCTGCGCCTTATCCAGGCTGGCAACCTGTAAATGACTCAACTATCTTAGACGTTACTCGCAAACATTATGCTGAAGTGCTAGGCGATCAACCTGTAGTGAAAGTCATTCACGCAGGATTAGAATGTGGGCTTTTAAAAGAACATTATCCACACATAGAAATGATTTCTATCGGGCCAACAATCCGAAATGCTCACTCACCAGATGAGAAAGTGGAAATTGCAACGGTACAAACCTATTGGGATTTATTGACAAAAGTATTAGCCGACATTCCGGCAAAATAATCGAGTATTAATCGAAAAGAGCGGTCAAAATTAAAAACGGTTTTGACCGCTCTTATTTTTATAGACAATAGAAATGATAAAAATGAAATATATAGAATTGGCGGAGGGGAATGGGAGTCGAACCCACCCAAGAACGCTGGCGTCCTCAACAGGATTTGAAATCCTGCCACCTCACCGGAGATGACGCCCCTCCGTGGTTGAAATTGCAGTTACTTTAGCGTAAATTAATCGGCAATTCAACGTTATTTTAAACGGATTCAAAAATGACCGCACTTTTTCAACAACTTCCTTCCGTTGACAAAATTCTCAAAACACCTCAAGGCTTACAACTTATTACCGAATTTGGTCACACAGCAGTCGTGGCAATGTGTCGAGAATTATTAACGCAAGCTCGTCAATTTATTCAAAAAAATAATCAACTTCCTGAATATTTTTCTAATTTTGACCGCATTTTTGTAGAAATTCATTCTCGCCTACAAAAACAAAATCAAGTACAAATCAAAGCGGTGCATAATCTGACTGGTACGGTGTTGCACACAAATCTTGGGCGGGCACTTTGGTCTGAAGCAGCACAACAGGCAGCGCTCTCTGCGATGCAGAAAAATGTTTCGCTTGAATATGATTTAGATGAAGGTAAGCGTAGTCATCGCGATAATTACATCAGCGAATTATTATGCAAACTCACAGGTACGGAAGAGGCCTGTATAGTGAATAACAATGCTGCTGCGGTATTGTTAATGTTAGCGACCTTTGCTCAAGGTAAAGAAGTAATTATTTCTCGTGGCGAATTAATTGAAATTGGCGGTGCATTTCGTATTCCAGATATAATGGAACAAGCTGGATGCCATTTAGTGGAAGTGGGCACCACTAATCGTACTCACCTGAAAGATTATCGTAATGCTATCACTGAAAATACGGCTTTTTTAATGAAAGTGCATAGTAGCAATTATCAAATTTGTGGTTTTACCTCTTCAGTTTCAGAAGAAGAACTTGCGGAACTAGGCCGAGAAATGAATGTGCCCGTAGTAACGGATTTAGGCAGCGGCGCATTAATTGATTTAAGCCAATATGGCTTGCCAAAAGAACCTACCGTGCAAGAAAAAATTGCACAAGGTGTAGATTTGGTCTCTTTCTCTGGCGATAAATTACTTGGTGGGGTGCAAGCAGGCATTATCGTGGGTAAAAAAGAATGGATCAAACAATTACAAGCACATCCTCTCAAGCGTGCATTACGTTGCGATAAAGTCATTTTAGCAGGCTTAGAAGCCACTTTACGTTTATATTTAAATCCTGAAAAATTAACTGAAAAGTTACCAACTTTGCGCTTACTCACGCAATCATTAGAACAACTCAAAATAAATGCTATGCGTCTAAAAGAGCGGTTAGAATCTCGCTTAAATTCACAATTTGAGATTCAAATTGAAGCTAGCCAAGCACAAATCGGTAGTGGCTCACAACCGATGGAAAAAATCCCTTCCATAGCTGTTACGATTGCAGAAAAAACAAACGTAAAACTTTCCGCACTTTCAGCTCGCCTTAAACAACTTTCTCAACCTATTATTGGGCGAATGGAAAACGGAAAAATTTGGCTAGATTTACGTAGCCTCGCAGATATTGAAACATTATTAAATACATTGGATGAACTATGATTATTGTTACTTCAGGTCACGTTGATCACGGCAAAACAGCATTATTAAAAGCATTAACTGGCACAAGTACCGCGCATTTACCAGAAGAAAAAAAACGCGGAATGACCATTGATTTGGGGTATGCCTATCTGCCGTTAGAAAACAAAGTG
Organism: Haemophilus sp. oral taxon 851 str. F0397; assembly: GCF_000242295.1. Lineage (NCBI taxonomy): Bacteria > Pseudomonadati > Pseudomonadota > Gammaproteobacteria > Pasteurellales > Pasteurellaceae > Haemophilus > Haemophilus sp. oral taxon 851. The sequence goes on along the minus strand of NZ_JH591065.1, from coordinate 32,645 downwards.
CTTGGTTTTATTGATGTACCGGGGCACGAGAAATTCTTGTCAAATATGCTAGCGGGCTTAGGTGGTGTGCATTATGCAATGCTAATTGTCGCTGCGGATGAAGGCGTTGCAGCGCAAACGAAAGAACATTTAGCGATATTACGCCAGCTTCAATTCCACGAAATTATTGTTGTCATCACAAAAGCAGATCGTACAAATTCAGAGCAAATAGAATCGTTAATCCAAACAATTAAACAAGATTACAGTTTTTTACGCGATGTAAACTACTTTGTTACCTCAGCAGAAACGGGACAAGGAATTAATGAATTACGTCATTACTTAGCTAATCTACCTGAATTAGCTGATACTCAAAAACCATTCCGCTACGCAATAGATCGAGTATTTAGTGTAAAAGGTGCGGGTACCGTCGTGACAGGCACAGCCTTTTCAGGAACAGTGAAAGTAAATGATGAACTTTACCTTTCCACAGGACAGAAAGTTCGTGTAAAAGCGATTCACGCACAAAATACATCAAGCGAACAAGGTATTGCGGGGCAACGTTTAGCGTTAAATTTAAATGCTGATTTAGACCGCACACCAATGAAACGAGGTGATTGGTTATTGCAGGATGAACCTCTTCCACCAACAGATCGCATCAGTATACAAATTTTGGCTGAAGTACCATTAAATGAAAGCCAACCTGTGCATATTTATCACGGAGCAAGTCGTACTACGGGTAAGCTCACCTTATTACAGGGAAAAAATGCCGCTAAAAATGACCGCACTTTGGCTGAAATCATATTAGATTCACCATTATTCTTGGCTTTTGGAGACAAACTTATTTTACGCAGTGGCGATACAAAAACCTTAATTGCTGGCGCACGAGTGTTGGAAATTAACTCGCCAAAACGTCATAAACGTACTGAAGTGCGGTTAAATTTCCTAGCGAATTTAGCATTGGCAGAGAATGCTTCGCAACGCATTGCGCTTACCCTTCTACATAATGCGACAACAGCACGCCAATTAATGTGGACGGAACAACTGACTTCCTTGCAATTAGATAAAGCACTCGCCGAGCGGGATGCCGTACGCTATCAAGATTGGTGTTTTAATACTAATTACGAACAAGAAAAAACGCAGCAAATTTTAACCGCACTTGATACTTATCACGAGCAACATAATGATCAACTTGGTGTAAGCAAAGCCAGATTATATCGAATGGCAACATTGAATCAGCCAGAAAATCTGATTCATCATTTTATCGATGAAATGCTTGATGATGGCCGATTACAACAAACGCGTGGCTGGATTCATCTACCAACGCATAAAATTCAGTTTAATACTGAAGAAAAATCACGTTGGACAGATGTATTAAACGAGTTTGAAAAAGCAAACGGTCAAGCAATTTGGGTGCGCGATATGGCAAATGCGCTCGCTATTGATGAATCAATTATGCGTAATTTTATGTATAAAGCGGGGAAACTTGGTTACCTCACGCCAATCGTAAAAGATAGATTTTTCTTAACTGAAACCATCTATGCTTATGCAAGACTTATTAAACAAATCGCAGAAGAACAAGGTAAAGTATCCGTAAATGAAGTACGTGATAAATTGAATTTCGGGCGCAAACTTACCGTTCAACTGATGGAATATTTTGACCGAATGGGATTTTTACGTCGCAAAGGCAATGACCATACTCTACGCGATAAGAATGTTTTTGATTTATGATTTAAAAAGGAAAAGAGTATGAAAAAAACGCTCATTGCTGCATTAATTAGTTCTGTCATATTACTCACAGGCTGCCAAGATAAAGATGCTGAAGAAAAAATAAAACAACTAAATCAAACAGTAGCACAACTCAGTACTGAAAATACCAAATTAAAAGAGAAAATAGAAAAAACAGTCCCAGCAATTTTTGTGGAAAATGATGAAATATTTAATCAATCTGAAATTATTAAACATCCTAAATCGAAAGAAGATTACCAGCCTGAAGAAACCAAAATTGAGTATTCAATTTCAACAATAAAAACCAATATTGATTGGCTTAATGATCTATTGTGGAAAAAATTGACTGAAAACGAAGAAATGAAAAATATTTCTCGTGAACAATTTGTAGCACGTTATCAAACAGCTTTTGAGGAAGACAAAAAAGAAGTAAAAGAAACACCATCTTTTGGTATTTCTCATTCTATGTGGACAGATTTTGTTGGGCAAAAAGAAAAACTTGCAACCTTTGTTATTAGTTTTTATGACTATGAAGGTGGTGCTCATGGGATAGAAGGTAATCGCTATTTCACGATTGATCTAACTACACGCCATATTTTAACATTAAATGATTTATTTAATGAAAAAGATTTACCGAAAGTAAAAACGCTTTTATGGGAGCAATATAATAATAGCAATAAGGAATATGAACCTGTTATTGGAGCCGATAATTTTAATTTATCGAACAATATTTACTTAGATTCAAGAGGTGTACATTTTATTTATGATGTCTATGAAATAGCCCCCTACGCAGCAGGAGAGCAGGATTTGTTGCTCTATTTTGGGCAACTAGAAGAATTATTTAGACCTGAATTTAAGCGAAATAACTATGTAAAATTTCTTTAAGGAAATAAACAAAAAGTGCGGTGAAAATTCACCGCACTTTTTATTACCGTCTTGTTTTCAAGAGTTTTTCAGTCAACTCGTAAGCTCGAAGTTTTGCTAACTCTTTAGAAAGTTTCGCAACCAGTAAATCATGATCTACATCTGATGCATGAGATACAATGTTCTCTTCAGCTTTACGTTTTGCTTCGCGAATACGATCAGCATCTAATTCACTACCACGGATAGCAACATCTGCTAGTACCGTAACAACATTTGGTTGAACCTCTAAAAAACCACCGGAAACATAGATAACTTCTTCATTTCCATCTTGAAGGGTAAATTTAACAATCCCTGGCTTAATTGCCGTTAGCAATGGTGTGTGTCCAGGGAGAATACCTAATTCCCCCTCAACACCTGTTGCTTGGATTTGTTTTACTTCACCTTCAAAGATTTTTCGCTCTGCGCTTACTATTGTTAAATTAAATGTCGCCATTTTTGTTCTCCTTCAAATGACTTGAAGTGATTACATATTTTTGGCTTTTTCTAGCGCTTCGTCGATTGAACCTACCATATAGAACGCTTGTTCTGGGATATGGTCGTAATCACCGCTTAAAATACCTTTAAAGCCGCGAATGGTTTCTTTTAATGGAACATATTTACCCGGAGTACCGTTAAATACTTCAGCAACGAAGAACGGTTGTGATAAGAAACGTTCAATTTTACGTGCACGTGCTACCACTAATTTATCTTCTTCAGATAATTCGTCCATACCAAGAATTGCGATAATATCTTTCAATTCTTTATAACGTTGTAAAATACCTTGTACACCACGAGCAATATCATAATGCTCTTGACCAACAACAAGCGGGTCTAACTGACGCGAAGTTGAATCTAATGGGTCAACCGCTGGGTAGATACCTAAAGATGCAATTTGACGACTTAATACAACTGTTGAGTCTAAGTGTGCGAAAGTTGTTGCTGGAGATGGGTCAGTTAAGTCATCCGCAGGTACATATACCGCTTGTACAGAGGTAATAGAACCTGTTTTGGTTGATGTAATACGTTCTTGTAATACACCCATTTCTTCTGCTAATGTTGGTTGGTAACCTACCGCAGATGGCATACGGCCTAATAACGCAGATACTTCCGTACCAGCAAGGGTATAACGATAGATATTATCCACAAAGAATAATACATCACGACCTTCATCACGGAATTTTTCTGCCATGGTTAAACCAGTTAACGCAACACGTAAACGGTTACCTGGTGGCTCATTCATCTGACCATAAACCAAAGATACTTTATCTAATACGTTAGAATCTTTCATTTCATGATAGAAGTCGTTACCTTCACGAGTACGTTCACCTACACCCGCAAATACAGAGTAACCTGAGTGCTCAATCGCGATGTTACGGATTAATTCCATCATATTTACGGTTTTACCTACACCTGCACCACCGAATAAACCAACTTTACCACCTTTAGCAAATGGACAAATTAAGTCGATAACTTTGATACCAGTTTCTAATAATTCCGTACTGTTTGATTGTTCTTCATAGCTTGGTGCAGAACGGTGGATAGCCCAACGCTCTTCTTCACCGATTGGACCTTGTTCGTCAATTGGTTCACCCAATACATTCATAATACGACCAAGGGTTTTTGTGCCTACCGGTACTTGAATCGGATCATTCGTGTTTTCTACTTTTAAACCACGTTTTAAACCGTCAGAAGCACCTAATGCGATACAACGTACCACACCGCCACCTAATTGTTGTTGCACCTCAAGTGTTAAACCTGATTCAACTTTTAATGCATCGTAAACTTTTGGCACTGCATCTTGTGGAAATTCAACGTCAATCACCGCACCGATGATTTGTACAATTTTTCCTGCTGACATTACCGTTCCTCTTTTCTTAAATCGCTGCCGCACCGGCTACGATTTCATTCAATTCATTTGTGATACTTGCTTGACGAGCTTTGTTATACACCAACCGCAGATCATTAATTAAATTACCTGCATTATCAGTTGCTGCTTTCATTGCTACCATTCGAGCCGCTTGTTCTGAAGCTAAATTATCTACAACCGCTTGATAAATTTGGGATTCTAAATAACGAACTAAAAGACTATCTAATAGTACTTTTGGTTCTGGTTCATAAAGATAATCCCAAGTCTGTTGTCTTTCATTTAAATGATCGTCTTTAGATTCTGGTAAAGGAACTAATTGTTGTACAACAGGTTTTTGCGACATCGTATTAACAAATTTATTGTATGCAATATAAACTGCATCAATTTCACCATTACGATAAGCATCAAACATTGTATTTGCGACACCAATTAATTCTTCTAGAGCGGGCGTATCGCCTAAACCAGAAAGTTGACCTTTGATATTAAATCCAAAGGAACGGAAAAAACTAATCCCTTTTGAACCTATTAGGCCCAAATCTGTAGAGATATTTTGTTCTTTCCAATTTTTGATTTGGTTAAGTGTGGTTTTGAATAAATTAACATTTAATCCACCACACATACCACGATCTGTTGAAATAACCAAGATACCGATTTTCTTCACTTCACGCTCAACTAAGAACGGATGTTTATAACCGACACTTGCTTTAGACACATGACTAATAACGTTACGGATAGTTTCAGAATACGGACGAGATGCAGCCATACGATCCTGCGTTTTACGCATTTTCGATGTCGCCACCATTTCCATTGCCTTAGTAATTTTTTGTGTACTTTGTACACTGGCAATTTTGGTTTTTATCTCTTTTGCACCTGCCATCTTATCTCTCCGTTACTACCAAGCACTATTCGCTTTAAAACTATCTAAAATACCTTTTAATGTATCTTTGATTTCGTCATTATAGTTACCGGTTTTAGTAAGCTCTTGCATAAACTCTGCGTGATTACGGTTAGAATAATCTAAAAGTGCGGTCTCAAAACTTGCAATTTTTGATAATTCCACGTCATCCAAATAACCAAATTCAACAGCAAACAATACAACCGCTTGTTCTGCAACAGATAATGGAGCAAATTGTTTTTGTTTTAATAATTCAGTTACTTTTTCACCGTGAGAAAGTTGCTTACGAGTCGCATCATCAAGATCTGATGCAAACTGTGCAAACGCTGCTAATTCACGATATTGAGCTAGCGCGGTACGAATACCACCCGCTAATTTCTTAATAACTTTAGTTTGCGCTGAACCACCAACACGAGATACCGAAATACCTGGGTTTACCGCAGGACGAATACCTGAGTTAAACAAGTTAGATTCTAAGAAGATCTGACCGTCGGTAATAGAAATTACGTTGGTTGGAACAAACGCAGATACGTCACCAGCTTGGGTTTCAATAATAGGAAGTGCGGTTAAAGAACCTGTTTTTCCTTTCACTTCACCTTTAGTGAATTTTTCTACGTAATCTTCGTTTACACGAGAAGCACGTTCTAGTAAACGAGAATGTAAATAGAACACATCACCTGGATAGGCTTCACGACCTGGTGGACGACGTAATAATAATGAAATTTGACGATAAGCTACGGCTTGTTTTGATAAATCATCATAAACAATTAACGCATCTTCACCTCGATCACGGAAATATTCACCCATCGCGCAACCAGCATAAGGTGCTAAATATTGTAACGCTGCTGATTCAGATGCAGATGCGGCTACCACGATAGTATTTGCTAGCGCACCATGTTCTTCTAATTTGCGCACGACGTTTGCGATAGTAGAGGCTTTTTGACCAATCGCAACATAGATACATTTAATACCAGAATTACGTTGGTTAATAATAGCGTCAATTGCTAACGCAGTTTTACCTGTTTGACGGTCACCAATGATTAATTCACGTTGACCACGGCCGATTGGCACCATTGAGTCAACAGCTTTATAACCGGTTTGAACAGGTTGATCAACAGAACGACGATCGATAACGCCTGGTGCAATCACTTCTACTGGTGAGAAACCATCATTTTCAATTTCGCCTTTACCATCGATTGGTTGACCAAGCGTATTAACTACACGACCTAATAAACCGCGACCAACTGGTACTTCAAGAATACGACCTGTACATTGAACTTCCATACCTTCCGCTAAATCTGCGTAAGGTCCCATAACTACAGCACCAACAGAATCACGTTCAAGGTTAAGTGCCATCGCATAACGATTACCTGGTAAGGCGATCATTTCACCTTGCATCACATCGCTTAAACCGTGGATGCGAATAATACCATCGCTTACAGAAACAATTGTCCCTGTATTACGCGCTTCACTGACCACGTCGAATTGAGCGATGCGTTTTTTAATCAATTCACTAATTTCAGTCGAATTTAGTTGCATCTTGTATTCCTCTTATAATTGCAACTCGTTTGCGAGACGAGTAAGTTGCCCACGGCTACTTCCGTCAATCACAAAATCTTCAGTACGAACAATCACACCAGCAATAAGTGCGTTATCCACGTTGCAATTTAATTTCACTTTGCGAGCTAATCTTTTTTCCATTGCAGCTGCAATTTTTTCGATTTGTGTTGCATTCAATGGTTGCGCAGATGTTACTTCAACTTCTGCTATAGCTTGGTGCTCCTCTACGTGATGTTTAAATTCTTCAAACACCGCAGAAATAGCACTCAAACGCTTATTTTCAGCCATTAACCGAATAAGATTTTGCCCATATTGATCCAATTGTTCGCCACAAATAGAAATTACTGTATCAGCTAATTTCTGTGCAGAAAGAGAACTACTTAAGTAAGCTTTTACCGTTTCATCTTCAGCTACGGCTGCAGCAAAACCTAACATTTCAGTCCATTTTTCGACCGCACTTTGTTCAATGGCAAAGTCGAATGCAGCTTTTGCATAAGGGCGAGCTATTGTAGTTAATTCTGACATAAGCTAAGCCTCTTATAACTCTGCAACTAATTTATCAATAATGTCACTGTTTGCCGCTTCATCAATAGAACGACCCACAATTTTCTCAGCACCAGCCACTGCCAATGAAGCCACTTTAAGACGTAATTCTTCTTGAACACGTTTACGTTCTGCTTCTACTTCTGCATAACCTTGAGCAATAATTTTTGCTTTTAGTTCTTCTGCTTCTGCTTTCACTTCGTCTAATACTTCATTGCGACGTTTATTCGCTGCATCTAAAATGTCTTGAGCTTGTACTTTTGCAGCTGAAAGTTCTTGTTCAACAAGATTTTTCGTATCTGCTTGCTCTTTTTTAGCTGCTTCAGCTGACGCTAAAGCGTTCGCAATTTGGCTTTGACGTGTTTCAATCGCATTAATAATTGGTGGCCAAACAAATTTCACACAGAACCATACAAAAATAATAAAGGCGATGGTTTGACCAATTAATGTTGCATTAATATTCACAACATACCTCCTTCGTTAATTAGGAAATTTGTTGTTTATTAACCTAATAATGCAGCAAATGGATTTGCGAATGCGAAATATAAACCGATACCTACCGCGATCATCGCAATCGCATCAAGAAGACCTGCAACAATAAACATCTTAGTAAGTAGTGAATTAGCTAATTCAGGCTGACGAGCGGCAGACTCAAGGTATTTACCGCCAAGAAGACCAAAGCCAATCGCAGTACCTAACGCAGCAAAAGCAAGCATAATCGCAGAAGCAATGATTGTTGCACTAATTACAGTTTCCATAAATTTTCTCCGTTGTTGAGAGTTGAGTTGTTAAATAAAAAATAAAAATTAATGTTCCGCTTTATTATATGCAATACTCAGGTAAACCACAGTAAGCATCATAAAGACGAAGGCTTGTAATGCGATAACCAAAATATGGAAAATCGCCCACACCAACTGCAATGGCACACCCAGTGCAGCCACAAACGCATTGGCTGAATACATCACGGCAATCAAAATAAAGATCAGCTCACCAGCATACATATTTCCGAATAAACGAAGTGCTAATGAAACAGGCTTTGAGATCAACGTCACGGATTCAAGAAGAAGATTAACAGGGATAAATGCCCAATGATTAAAAGGGTGTAAAGTGTATTCTTTTGCGAGACCTTTAATACCCTTAGATTTAATCGTATAAAAAAGGATCAATATAAATACTGAAATCGACATTGCAAATGTCATATTCATATCCGTAGTCGGTACAGCTCGTACAGGAATGTGATGATCACCTGTAATAATAGCAAACAACTGAGGAATATAATCCACAGGTACCAAATCAATAGTATTCATAATCATCACCCATACGAAAATGGTTAAAGCCAACGGAGCTACCACATCTCGTTTACCGTGATAATTTTCTTTTACCACACCATCAATCCATTCTACAGCCATTTCAACAGCACATTGTAGTTTACTCGGCACACCTGCTGTTGCTTTTTTAGCCACCTTACGAAAAATAGCTAAGAAAAGGAAACCGCACAACACAGAGAAGAAAAACGTATCAAGATTAAACGTCCAAAAACCTTCACCTGTTGTAAGATAAGTTAAATGGTGTTGGATATATTCAATTGAAGTTTGTCCAGACATAATCGATCCTTTGTTCTGAAGAAGAATAACCCAAAGTTAAATTTTATTGAGAATAAGTGGAATAATATTATTCAGCACTAATGCCAATAAAAAACCAACAAAAAATGCAATAAAATTGATAACGAATAACCATTTGATGGCAATAATGATAAAAACCATCGTTAGAATGAACTTTATTGCTTCAGCACGATAAAGTGCGGTCAGTTTTGTTGAAAAATTTTGTTTTCTGTAAAAAATGATAAATATGAATGTACAAAAAGGCAAAAAGGCACTTAAAAAACCGTAGCCAAAATCTACCGCACTTTGGCGTTGCCATCCATAAATAAGCAAATAAAAAACTACAAGCAAAAGACTCTCAATAACAATAGCTTTTCTGTAGTTTTTTTTAGCGTGAGATAAAATGCGTGACATCACTTTTACAAAATAATTTTAGCTCGCCGATTATACCTTTGCTGGCTTTAGATTCAACTTAAAAACACATAAAAAGTGTTATATAAATCACACTTTTAGAAAATAATTTATCTATTTGTTACTTTTTAACGCAAAACGATTAAATGTCGTTCACCTATAAGTTCTGGAACATGTAATTCAATCACTTCTTGAATAGTATATTTTTCATTCAATTCATTAATTTCATCTTCCTGATAAATACCTTTTAATGCATAAAAATATCCATTTTCTTTTGGTAAGTGATGACACCAATCTGTCATATCTTTTAACGAAGCAAAAGCACGACTTAATACACCATCAAATTTATCTTCAGGTTGGTATTCTTCTACTCGACTTAAAACTGGGATTACATTAGTTAGTCCAAGCTCACGTATAGCATTTCGAATAAAACTAATGCGCTTACCTAAACTATCAAGGAGGACAAATTGTTTGGAAGGATTTATAATTGCCAAAGGTAAACCAGGCAAGCCAGGGCCAGTACCGACATCAATAAAACTATCACCCTGTAAATAAGGACTTACTACAAGACTATCTAAAATATGTTTGACTAACATTTCTTGTGGATCACGAACTGACGTCAAATTATAAGCTTTATTCCATTTATTGAGTAAATTGACCAGATCAATCAACTGCTGAATTTGTTTATCACTTATTTTTATATTTGCTTGTGCAAGTAAACTGACTAATTTGGCTTTCATATTTATTGTCTCTTTGGAAAATTACGCTATTTTACTTAAAAGTGCGGTAGATTTCCTTAATGTTTTTTTGTTGCAACCAAAATTCCTGTCAAATTTGTTTCCAACCAATCCACCAACTCAAACATCTTATTAGATGCCTCTACCCCAAATTCTGTTAATGTGTAATCTACTTGCGGTGGCACGGTATTATAGGATTTACGGATTAACATCCCATCAGCTTCCAATTCCTGCAGTGTTTTAGTCAACATACGCTCGCTTACGCCATCAATCGCACGGCGAAGTTCACTAAAACGCTTGGTGCCTGAATGTAAACTTACTAATACCAATGCTCCCCAGCGGCTTGTTAAATGCTGCAAAATTTGGCGAGATGGACAAGCTGAAGCCAATACATTTCCCCGAACAAAAATTTTTTCCATTTTTAATTCCTTAAAAATCAATAATTTAAAAATTATTTTTAAAAAATTTCAAAACTTACGTTTATGTAAGTACTTCTCAAAAGTAAGTATTAAAATATAATACGCCACATCAAGCGAACAATCAAATGTTCAAACATCATTTCAACTTAACGAAAAGGAAAATATCATGACAACTAAAACTATCGCAATTACTGGTGCAACAGGTCAATTTGGCGCAATCGCATTAGACTTATTAAAAGCAAAATAAGCAAACGTCATTGCGCTTGTACGCTCTCCAGAAAAAATTTCAGATGCAGTAGCCCGCAAATTTGATTATTCAAAAACAGAAGGACAAGTAGAAGCATTACAAGGCGTGGATACGTTAATTTTGGTGTCAAGCAATGAAATCGGTCAGCGTTTTGCACAGCACAACAACGTGATTGAAGCGGCAAAAAAAGCAGGCGTGAAACACATTATTTACACCAGCTTACTCGGTGTCACTAACGACAATACGGTAAAATCCCTTGCAGGTGAATACGTTGAAACCGAAGCCGCATTAAAAGCCTCCGGTATCACTTACACCATTTTACGCAATGGCTAGTACACCGAAAACTACACAGAATCAATTCCGAGCGCATTAGAAAACAATGCTTTCTACGGTTCGGCAAAAACAGGAAAAATTTCATCCGCACTTCGTGCAGAACTTGCGGAAGCAGCAGTCAATGTCGCGTTAGGTGAAGGCCATGAAAATCAAACTTACGAATTCGCCGGTTCAACCAGCTGGACATTAGCTGATCTTGCCGCAGAAATCAGTAAACAAACAGGTAAAGAAATCCCTTACGTGGATATTCCTGCAGCAGATTATGCCGCAGCACTTGTGCAAGCAGGATTAGACGAAGGCTTTGCAGGCTTAATTGCACAATGGGATGTGGATGCGTCAAACGGTGCATTATTTTCAGAAGACAAAACCCTTGAAAAATTGCTTGGCCGTCCAACAGCAAGATTAGATGTAGCAGTGAAACAGGCTCTTACCCATTAATTATATTTTTTTAAACTAGTCTATAAAAAATGCGGTGAAAATTCACCGCACTTTTACTTTCAAACACAGAAAATCTTATTCCCCACGTTTCAACATCCCTTGCTTTTTCAAGTTCACCAGAATAATTGAAATTGCTGCAGGGGTTATACCTGAAATTCGGCTCGCTTGACCAATGGAAACTGGGCGATGCTGTTCCAACTTCGCACGTACTTCATTAGATAAACCAGACACTTTGCTGTAATCAAAGTTAGCCGGGATAGCCGTATTTTCATGGCGTTTTTGTTTTTCGATTTCTTCTTGTTGATGCTCAATATAGCCTTGATACTTAATGGCAATTTCCACTTGTTCTACGGCTTCTCTATCTTCCATTGCTGGTTTGTATGGCGTTAAAGAAGTCAAAATATCATAAGTCATTTCTGGACGGCGTAATAAATCTTCACCGCTGGCTTCACGCACAAGTGGGCTGCCAAGTACTTTATTCGCTTCTTCTAAATATTCAGAACGCGGATGCAACCAAATACTGCGTAAGCGTTGACGTTCCTGTTCAATATTTTCCATTTTTTGATTAAAGCGCGCCCAACGAGCCTCATCAATTAAACCTAATTCATGGGCAATTGGCGTTAAACGAATGTCTGCATTGTCTTCACGTAATAACAAACGGTATTCAGCACGAGAAGTAAATACTCGATATGGTTCTTTGGTACCAAGCGTACAAAGGTCATCAACCAATACGCCAGTATAGGATTGATCGCGACGTGGATACCATGCCTCTTTCTCTTGTACGTAAAGACCTGCGTTAATCCCCGCCAATAAGCCTTGTGCCGCCGCTTCTTCATAACCAGTTGTACCGTTAATTTGACCTGCAAAGAATAAACCCGAAATCGATTTAGTTTCTAACGTTGGTTTTAAGTCACGTGGATCAAAATAATCATATTCAATGGCATAACCCGGTTTAATGATGCGAGCTTTTTCCAAACCTTTCATGGAATTCACAATGCCCATTTGCACATCAAACGGCAAACTGGTAGAGATCCCGTTTGGATACACTTCATTACTGGTTAAGCCTTCTGGTTCCAAATAGATTTGATGTGAATTACGATCCGCAAAACGCATAACTTTATCTTCAATGGATGGGCAATAACGTGGACCAATCCCTTCAATCACTCCGGTATACATTGGACTGCGATCCAAGTTATTACGGATCACTTCATGAGTTTGTTCATTGGTGTGAGTAATATAACAAGGAATTTGTTGTGGGTGATCAGAAACAGATCCCATAAAAGAAAATACGGGTAATACGGCATCACCATGCTGTTTAGCTAAAATATCAAAATTGATCGTACGCGCATCAATACGTGGTGGTGTACCTGTTTTAAGGCGATCCACACGTAATCCGAGATCTCTTAATCGATGTGAAAGATTTACAGAAGCAGGATCTCCAGCACGACCACCTTCATAATTTTCCAATCCAATATGAATTTTACCAGCTAAGAAAGTACCTGCAGTTAATACCACTGATTTAGCACGAAAAGTTAATCCCATTTTTGTACTAACGCCTGTAACTCGATCTTGCTCAATCAGAATATCTGTCGCTTCTTGTTGGAAAATATCTAAATTAGGTTGATTTTCTAATACTGTACGAACAGCTTGACGATATAGAACTCTGTCAGCTTGAGCTCTAGTAGCACGCACTGCTGGACCTTTACTGCTATTTAAAGTGCGAAATTGGATCCCCGCTTTATCTGCAGCATGAGCCATTAAACCGCCCATTGCATCCACTTCTTTTACTAAATGACCTTTACCGATCCCACCAATTGCAGGGTTACAAGACATTTGCCCTAAAGTATCTACATTATGCGTTAATAAAAGGGTTTTTAATCCCATTCGAGCTGGTGCAAGCGCGGCTTCTGTACCCGCATGGCCACCACCGATCACAATCACATCATAAGTTTCAGTGTAAAACATATCTATCTCTATATTATTCGGATCAAAAAATTGGCGTTATTTTACAGAAATTTAAAACACCTGACAAAAAAAGAATAGATCTATTGATCCTTTGAAAGATCACGTTTGTATTAGTAAATAAGATCTCTTTTTATATATAAAGATCTTATTATTGTTATTATTAAAATCCTTTATGGTTGTGAGTAACCTTATTTGATCCTTATGGAAACTGGTGTTATAGGATCTAAAGATCTTGTGAAAATGCGATCATTTTCTTTAAAAATCTTGTGTGTAAAATAGAAAGTTATTAACAACTTTATTTTTTCTCAAAGTTACCAAGTGAGTAAAAACAGTTTTATGACAGATTATTTATGAGTTATCCACAGGGTGTTTTTATTTGATTCTATTTTGAATAAAAAATCCCCTAAATGTTTTAGTAAGAAATTTAGGGGATTTTATAAGAAACTGAGTGCTATTATTTCAAACCTTTTTTAACTAAATCATCATAGCCACCATGGTTAGTAACGTTAGTGTAACCAGCTTTTTTCAAATCATTTAATGCAACTTCTGCGCGTCGACCACTACGGCAATAAAGATTGATAGGGGCATTTTTATCTGAGCTAACAGCTTTAATTCCTTCAATAATTTGATCGTGCGGAATATTAACTGCATTTTGTAAATGACCACTATTAAATTCTTCCGCAGAACGTACATCAATCCAAATCCCTTTTGCTTTTTCTGGTTGTACCGCACTTTGTTCTACTTTATCCGTAGTATTTGCAGATGTTGTTAAAGGGAAAAGAATAGCTGTAGCAGAAAGGATAGTGGTTAATAATTTTTTCATTATTTAATCTCCTTGTATAAAAGTAATAGTTTTGAATGATGAATTTGGGAATGTGGTCGGTTGCTATATTACCGGTAAACATAAAGAGAATGAATTAAAAATTAAGCAAAAATACTCAAAAATTTAACCGCTCTTTAGGAAGAAAAAATGCCACCTAAATTTTAATATTTAGATGGCATTTTATTTTCCTAATTATTATTTAGATAAATCAATTTGATACACTGCAAAACCGATTTCGTCAGTACCCACTTGTTTCATTGGGTATTGTGCTTTTTCAGCGATAAATTTCGCCGCTTGTTCGCTTGGCGATGTTTCAAAACGGACATCTAATTTATCGTTACCTGTGATAGGCATAAAACGCCAGTTTTTATCCGCGCTAGGGTTTACAGAACCTTCTTTTTCACTAGTTACTTTAATGTAATCAGCTAAAATTTGACGGTTTTCATCTGGTGATGCGTAAACAATATGTTGATCGCCAGTGCCTGGGAATTTATTACCGTAAGCACGATAGTTATTGGTTGCAATTAAAAATTCTGCTTTTGGATCAACTGGTTTACCTTGATAAGTGAGATTTACTACACGATGCGATTCTGGGTTGATTAACTTACATTCGCCATCGTAACGAGCAGGTTTGGTTAGATCGTATTCATAATTGACACCATCAATCACATCAAAGTTATAAGTGCGGAAACCTTCCCAATCTATTAATGATTGTGGTTTATCACTTGTAGGGTCAATTTGTTTAAACATACCAGCACTGCATTCTAACCATTCTTTTAATTGTTCGCCTGTGGCTTTAACAACCACTAATGTATTTGGATAGAGATATAAGTCTGCCGCATTACGGAAAGTTAATTCACCTTTATTTACTTCGGTATAACCTGTTGGGTCATTTTTACGACCACCCGCTTTAAATGGTGCGCCTGCACTTAAAATAGGTAAGCCAGCCATTGCTGCAACACTTGGTGCAACTTTTTCTACATAAGCTTTTTGCGCTTGGTTAACAATTTGAATGGTTGGATCATCTTGTACTAATGCAAGATAGCTGTACATATTATCTGTTGCTTTACCAATAGGTTGAGAAACAAATTTACGTGTCGCTTCGTGAACTGGTTTTAAAAGTGCGGTAATTTCTGGGTCATTTTTTGCAAGTGCTTTTTTGGTTTCTACATCATAAATTGGACGAAGCACCGCTTTGCCTGAAGTCACAATCCATTTACCTTTGTGTTCTGTTAAACCTAAATCTACCACACTGATATTATTTGCCCAATAGCCAGCCATACTTTCTGGTACGCCTTTTACGGTACCATTTACGATGTCCGCATTTGGTGATTTCGCAAATTCTTTATTTGGGAATAAACGGTGTGAGTGACCAAAAATAACCGCATCAATATGTGGAACGTCTGCCAAATAGAATGCCGAGTTTTCAGCACCTTCTTTGTATGGTTCATCCGACGGGCCAGTGTGAGCTAATGCAACGATAATATCTGCCCCTTTTTTCTTCATTTCAGGGACATATTTTTGTGCTGTTTTTACAATATCACGGGTTTCCACTTTGCCTTGAAGGTTCGCTTTATCCCAAACTATAATTTGTGGCGGTACAAAACCTATATAACCAATTTTTAATTTATGTGTTTTACCTTGATTATCAATAACTGATTTTTCTTGAATAACATAAGGTATGAAATAAGGTTCTTCAGTTCCGACTTTTACTACATTGGCATTTACAATTGGGAATTTAGCTTGTTTGATACAGTTAGCTAAATAATCTAAACCATAGTTAAACTCATGGTTACCTAAAGTTCCCACTTCATAGTGCATAGCATTTAAGCAATCAACCGCAGGGTTAGATTTACCCTCTTTATAGCCTTGTGCAGCTTGATAGTCTGCAATTGGATTACCTTGAATTAGATCACCGTTATCTACTAATACACTATTTTTTACTTCAGAACGAGCTTGACGAATAAGGCTTGCTGCACGAGTAAAACCGAATTTCTCGGTTGATGCGTCTTTGTAATAATCAAAGTCTGTTAAAAAGCTGTGAACGTCAGTAGTCGCAACAATACGTAAATCTACATCATGTTTATCTTTTGCTGTCGCAAAACGGCTTGCACTTAATGCAAGAATACTGCTTGCACCGATTTGAATAAAATGACGTCTATTAATCATTAAGTTTTCCTTATAAGGTGGGTAGATATTGCCTTTATTTTAAGAAAAATAGAGGATTCTTAAAAGAAAGGAGTAAAAATATTTTTATTTAATTAAGCTAATAATCTTTGTACTAAAGAAGTATAAATATTAACCCCAGTAAGCAATTGATTTTCATCGAAATCAAATTCAGCTTCATGATGACCTGCTGTGCGATCTGCACCAAGAATGAAGTAAATAGCTTTGCCTCCATGTTCTTGTACACGTCTACCTAAGATAGTCGCATCTTCACTTGCATTGAAAGCATAATTTGAATTTACGTTATTTATTTGTGGTTGTTCAAGGGATATTTCTTCGATGAGTTTTATAAGTTCAACATCATTATTCATATCCACGGCTTCACCTACAATTTCAGTTTCATACGCGACATCAAAACTTATGGAGATACCTTTGGCTATTTGCATGACTTGTTCAGTCATGTATTCATTAATTGCTTTATTTTCTCCCCGCACTTCTAATTGTAATTCAGCAGAGGATGGAATGACATTTCGTCCTTCACCCGCTTTTAGCACACCCACATTAATTCTTGTCATGCCTTCACCATGGCGTGCAATACCATGAAGTTGAGTGACTGTATGAGCTGCAGCTAATAAAGCATTACGACCTAAATGAGGCGCAGCACCTGCATGTGCAGGTTTACCTTTGTAGCGAATATCAATTTTTGTAGTGGAAAGAAAATTTCTTGGATTAGCAATAACTGTGCCTGTATTCGCGCAAAAACTAATGTGTGAAGAAGCAAAATAATCTGCATCATCAATTATTCCACTTTGTGCAATGGCTGCTGCACCTCGAACACCTTCTTCTGCTGGTTGGAATACAATTTTTACTTTTCCAGTGAGTTTATCTTTGTTCTGAGCGATCCATAATGCAACGCCTAAACCTATTGTAATATGTGAATCATGTCCACAAGCATGCATAAATCCATCGTTAATTGAGGCAAAACCTTCTTTATTTGGAATATGCTCTGGTGAGCGAGTTTCCGTTACATTCACACAGTCGATATCAAAACGTAACGCGATGGTTTTTCCTGGTTTACCTGAATCAAATAATGCCACACAACCAGTATACCCTTCCATTTTTTCGAGCCATTTTTCATTGGCTCCATAGGCTTTTGCATTAGCTAAGCCTTTATCTACTACGGCTTGTTTTCGTCCACGAACAAAGTCAGGGTTTATAATTTGTTTACCAAGAAAAATTTCAAAACAACCTAAGTCTTCCAAGTAATCCGCAATGCGAGAAGTTGTCCAAAATTCACTCCAACCAATTTCTGGAAAACGATGAAATTCACGACGCCATTTAACAAGTTGATTTAAATCTAAGTTCATTTTTTTTCTCCTTTAAAAGTCTATAAAAACAGACCGCACTTAAAAAAAGTGCGGTCAATTTTTTACTATTTTTACAACATAAATAACGCTAAGAATAAAACAGCAAGTATCATGCCTGGTGCGGTACGTTTTACCATTTCTACTGGGCTTACCATCGCAAGGCCTGCACAAACAATGGTTACACCTGCAATTGGTGAAGCTGTACGACCGATTGCACCAGCAATTGCTGCTGCCATACCAAGATTTACATGAGTGTAGCCGAGTTCTACAGCATGTGGTGTGACGGCACTGTTAAAGGCTATCGCTGCAGCATCGCCAGAGCCTGTAATTAACCCCATTAAGAATGGTCCAATTGTTGCACCCCAACGTACAAATTCGTTGGATTCTTTTAAGAAAGAAATTGCAGCATCCACTGCGCCCGTAGATTTTAATCCTGCTACAAAAACACTGGCTGCAATGATGATACCAAGTACGTTTGCATAAGAATTTCCCATACCATTGAAAAATTCTTCAGTGATTTTTACTGGGGAAATACGAGTGACGATAATGCCATAAATTGCACCAATCAGCATTGCTTGAGGAACGCCCATTTTAGTCCATTCAAGACCTGGCACTTGTTGTAATGATGTTCCACCAATCACTAAAATAACTAATGGTATTAATGGTGCAAGGGCATAAAGTACATTGACGCCTTCAACAACTTTAATTTCACTTTCTTTTTGTTCTGCAAGATAAGCTTGGCGATGTTGTTCACCATAATCTTTAAAAACAAGCGCAAGAATTGTTAAAACAACCGCACCTATTGCTCCCGCAATCATGTTATATGGCGCATGTGAAAGGTTTACTTGAGCGATAGTTAAGCCTGACATTTCACTAATCATTGCTGAGTGAGAAGAACCCGGGCTCATCATTGATCCAAAAGTCCCTGCTAAAATAGCTGCCCCAGCAGTAGCTGGTCGAACACCCGCACTTTTTAAAACGGGAATTAATGTTGCGCCAACCGCAGCTGCACAACCAGCAGCAGAAGGAATAGCAATATTGATGAAAAAGGTGATGACTGTTGCAATCGGGATTAAGAAGAATTTTAATCCGCTTAATGGTTTGGTAAGTAAATGCACTAGATGAGTATCACATTGAGTGTATTTCATTACATAAGCAAAACCCATACTGGAACAGATAGCCATAATTAATCCGCCAGATGTCATGCTTTTGGCAAAAGCATCTAATGCGCCCATTGGATTAAGTGTCAGAATGGACATTATTAAGCCGACACCAATCAAAACGGTTCGGGTTTCGGCTTTTTTTATCAGAAAATAAATTGTGGCAATAATGCCAATCACTGCAACGATGGATTTGAATAATTCCATTATATGTTCCCTTTAAGTTAATAAGAAAAAGTTGTATTGATGTCAAATGTGCCACATTCCATATTTTCACTGAAGCACAAAATAGGATTTTCACCCAACACAGTTGCCATTTCATTTTGTATATGAAGCGCAGAACCTTCAGGTAATGCATATACAAATGCAGTTGGATTAACGAGTAAAAATTCTGCCAAACGTTCTTCTCGGCTTTCACCATTGTGGCCTTGCATTTTACCTGAAATAAAGTGCGGATTAATTTGATGAGGAAAAAGCTGTAATGCTTGAAATGAAGGAGGATAAGTAATCGGCATATCATTAGTTGTCATAATAGATGCGCCCGCTACATTGGCCCCAGCACTCCAACCAAAATAAGGCGTACCTTTATTTACTTTTTCACGAATAATATCAATCAAATTGTGTTCATAAAGCTGTTTTAACAAACAAAATGTATTCCCGCCGCCAATAGCGATGGCATCTGATCGTTCAATGATATCTCGATGCTGCTCACCATGATGAACGGAAACAATATTCATCCCTAAATCAGAAAGTGCATTTTGCACAGTTTTTTCATATTCATCAAAAGTGCGACGTACCCCTGCATAAGGCACAAAAGCAATTGTTTTACCACTATAATCAGCTAAGAAATTTTGCAACCAAGGTACGGTATGTTCAAGATAACCTGTGTTCTTGTATTTTGAGCTACTGAGCAGTAACATGTTTTTCATTTTCCACTCCTTTTTAGAGGCATTTAGCAATACCGATATTACGCTTAGAAAAGGTTAATTTTCAACGAAAAATTATTATTGTTTGACGAATATCAAAAAATAAACCGTGTCAGGAGAAAACTATGTCAATTAATCTTAATCGTGTTCAAAATTTAATTGAAAAACTGGCTTTTATTTCATCAGTACCAAACGAGTTGACTCGCTTAGCTTTTACAGAGGAGGATGAAAAGGCCCATAATATGATTATTGAATTATGTAAAGAATATGATTTATCTATTCGTCGAGATTCAATTGGAAATCTTTTTATTCGTAAGGCAGGTAAAGAAGATTTTTTACCTGTAGTTGCATTCGGATCACATATTGATACTGTTGTGAATGCTGGTAAATTTGATGGTCCTTTGGGATCTGTTGCTGGGTTGGAAATTCTTTTGCAATTATGTGAACAGAATATTCAAACTCGTTATCCTTTAGAATTGATCATTTTTACTTGTGAAGAATCAAGTAGATTTAATTTTGCTACATTGGGTAGTAAAGTTATGTGCGGCATAGTAAATCAAGAAAAATTAAGTTCGTTACGTGATAAACAAGGAAAGGGTTTATCAGAAGCTATGGCTGAAGTAGGAATGAATTTTAATTTGGTTAATCAAGCAAAACGTGATGCAAAGGAATTTAAATGTTTTTTTGAACTTCATATAGAACAAGGCCCTCGTTTAGAGAATGAAGGAAAAACAATAGGTGTTGTGACAGGTATTGCTGCTCCGATTCGTGCAATTGTTAAAATTAAAGGACAAGCAGATCATTCAGGAGCAACAGCAATGCATTATCGTCATGATGCATTGTTAGGAGGAGCTGAATTATCACTTGCTATTGAGCAAGCGGCTATTCAAGCTGGACATTCTACAGTAGCCACAGTAGGTAATATTACAGCTAAACCAGGAGTAATGAATGTTGTGCCAGGATATTGCGAATTATTAGTAGATATTCGAGGTACACATGTACAAGCTAGAGATTCTGTATTTGAATTATTACAAGAGGAAATTAGTAAAGTTTCAGAAAAAAGAGGATTATTAATTGAGTTACAACTTATTTCAAAAGATAATCCAATAGTATTACCTGAAAATATGGTAAACCAAATAGCTGAAACCGCTCATTCCCTTGGTTATTCTTACGAAATAATGCCAAGTGGTGCAGGACATGATGCAATGCATATGGCAACACTTTGTCCGACAGGTATGATTTTTGTTCCATCTCATTTGGGAATTAGTCATAACCCTCTTGAATTTACTGATTGGAAAGATATAGAAGCAGGAATTAAAGTTTTACAAAAAGTTATATTAGAACAGGCTGAAGTTTGTTAATTGTTATAAAAACTCGTATCAATAATACGAGTTTTTTTATAAAGGCAACTCAGTTGTTGACTTAACCGTTTTTAGTGTAACTTCTGATTTTAAGGTTTTAATGCCAAGCCTAGAATTGAGATAGGTGTTTTTGATGTAATTAAATTGATCGAGATCGGATACATTGAGTTTCAATAAGAAATCAAAGCTACCAGCCATAAAATGGCATTCGGTAATTTGAGGGATTAATTTCACTTCAAAAATAAACCGCTCTTTTAATTCTGGGTCTTCTTCAAAGAAAGAGCCTAATGCATAAACGATGAGATTACAGTTTACTTTTTTAGGATTTAATAAGGCTACATAGTTATCAATTACGCCACTTTCTTCCAAGTGATTCACTCGACGTAAACAAGCTGAATTGGAGAGACCAATTTCGTTGGCCAGTTCATTATTTTGTAATCGACCATTTCGTTGTAATGCTTTAAGAATTCGAGTATCGATATTATCGAAACATTTTTTAAGCATAGTAAATCCTTTTTATACTAACAAAAAAGATAACTTATTATAAAAGAAACCGCCTAGAAAAACTGTGATCTAGGCGGCAATTTGACTAATTAGTTAAACACTATATAAAGATACTTGTACTACCAATAAAATGGAACCAATTAGCAATAAGCATCCAATCATTGGCATGACGAATTTAACCCATCTATCAAATGGAATATGCAACATTTGGAGTGTTACTAATACTAATCCTGTCGGTGCTAAGAATAGCATTGCATATTGTCCCCAGTTGTAAGCGGAAACCACGATGTCGCGTGGAATACCCACTGAGTCAGCAAGTGGCGCCATAATTGGCATTGAAAGTACGGCTAAGCCAGAAGAAGACGGTACGATTAAACCTAGGAAAATAAATACGACTAATTGGCCTAAGATAAATACGCTACCCGGCATACCGCTAACCACATTAGACATATAATCAAGGATTGTGTCAGAAATCATACCTTGTTCGAGTACTAAGTTCACGCCACGAGCAAGACCAATGATTAATGATACGCCTACTAATTCTGATGCACCTTCTGTGAAGGATTCCACGATATCTTTTTCAGACAAGCCACTGATAAACATAATAATGATAGTAATGGCAAGGAAAGACGCAGCCATTTGAGGGAACCACCATCCGCCAACCATTACACCCCAAATCATAATAGGGAATGCAATACAGAAAAGCGTTAAGATTAATTTGCGACGAGCTGAGAATTCGATAGTTGTGTTTGGATCAAAGTTTTTCATATAACGTTGACGGAACTCTTCGCGATCGTCGTAAGTATAAGAAAAACTTGGGTCAGCTTTGATTTTTTTACAGTACCAATAAAGATATGCGATTACGCAAGTTGCCCCTAAAACTAAACCTAGAGCACGGAAACCAATACCTTCAGTAAATTGAATACCAGCCGCATTTGATGCGATAACAACGGAAAATGGGTTAATTGTAGAGAATGCAGTTCCCATAGATGAAGCAAGGAATATAGCCCCTACGCAGACTATCGCATCGTATCCCAGAGCCAAGAATACTGGCACCAGAATCGGATAGAATGCTACCGCTTCTTCTTCAATACCGCATGTTGTGCCGCCTAACACCATTAAGACGGATACGCTGAATACAATAAAAAACTCATTACCTTTAGTTTTTTTCGCGAGAGCCATCAACCCAGCATTAAAAGAACCAGTACGGTTAATGACACCAATCATCCCTCCCAATACGAAGATAAAGACCATGACATCAACAGCTTCAATGGTGCCTTCTACCATACTTTTTGTGATGTCTTCAATGCCTTTGTGGTGTTGTTCTACACGTTGATAGGTACCAGGAATAGCGATTGGTTTTTTGATCACGCCTTCGGTGAAGTTGGAGAGTTTTATTTTGATATTGAGATTATCAAGAGTGTCTGTTGTGGCGGGATAAGTTTTATCGTCAACGCCGTAAGCTTTAACTACAAAAACATTATCTGTGGAGTTATATGTTAATTTTGAATATGAACCGGATGGAATTACCCAGGTCAATCCAACAGCGAGAATTAAGATTGCAAATAAAATGGTAAACGCTGATGGGAAATTAAACGTTTTCTTCTTTTTGGACGCATCCATAGCGAGCTCCTTATGTGTAACGTTTAAAGTGCGGTTGGTAAAAACATCGGTTAAACCGACCGCACTTTTTACCTTGAGAATGATTTCTCAAAGTTCTTTTATTATTTAAGCATAATAGGATATGCCTTCAGCTTTTTTCGTAATACGAGTACCAGCTTTTCCTTTCACAATGTCCACAATATCAGATAAAGAGCCTATTACTGCATCTTTTCCTGTTTGTTTTGCAAAGTTGATCGCGGCTTGTACTTTCGGCCCCATGGAACCTGCAGCGAAACCAAGTTCTGACATAGCTTCAGGTGATGCGACAGAAATTGCTTTTTGAGTTGGTTTACCCCAATCTACGAAAGTTGCAGAAACGTCAGTTGCGATGATAAATAAATCAGCGTCAAGATTTTCTGCAAGTAAAGCCGAACATAGATCTTTGTCTATAACGGCTTCAACGCCTTGTAAATTATGGTGCTCATCATAATAGGTCGGAATACCACCGCCACCCGCACAAATTACGATACTGCCTTTTTCAAGCAACCATTTTACCGGACGAATTTCAAAAATACGTTTTGGCAATGGACTTGGCACAACGCGACGATATTTATCACCATCTTGTGCTATAGACCAATTTTTTTCTTTTGCCAAACGTTCAGCTTCTTCTTTCGTATAAACAGGGCCAATTGGTTTAGTTGGATTTTTAAAAGCTGGGTCGTTGATATCAACTTCTACTTGAGATAATAAAGTTGCAAATGGCACTTCAAATGGAACTAAATTACCAAGTTCTTGTTGAATCATATAACCAATCATTCCTACTGATTCTGCACCTAATACATCTAAAGGATAGGTTGGTACATCAGTATAGGCAGCGCCTTGTAAGGCGAGTAAACCCACTTGTGGGCCATTACCATGTGCTATCACTAATTCATTATTTGGCCAAATCTTAGCAATTTGCTCACAAGCAATGCGAACATTTTGTCGTTGATTTTCGGCTGTCAGCGGCTCTCCGCGTCGTAATAACGCATTACCGCCTAATGCAATCACTATTCTCATACTGTCTCCTTATGCCAAACTTGCTACCATGACTGCTTTAATTGTGTGCATACGGTTTTCTGCTTGTTCAAATGCAATGTTCATTGGAGATTCAAATACGTCTTCAGTTACTTCAATACCATTAGCTAATTCAGGATATTTTTCAGCAATTTGACGACCAACTTTGGTTTCACTGTTATGGAAGGCTGGTAAGCAGTGCATAAATTTCACTTTTGGATTACCAGTGCGTTTCATTAATTCTGGTGTTACTTGATAAGGAAGTAATAATTTAATGCGTTCGCCCCAAGTTTCTAATGGTTCACCCATTGAAACCCACACATCAGTATGGACAAAATCTACACCTTTCACCGCTTTGTCGATATCTTCAGTTACAGTTATACGAGCGCCACTTTCTTTCGCAAATTTTTCGCACATTTCCACAAGACTTGCTTCTGGTAATAATGCTTTAGGTCCACAAATACGAACATCCATACCTAATTTTGCGCCAATTAATAAAAGTGAATTACCCATGTTATTGCGAGCATCTCCAATATATACATAGCTAATTTCGCTTAATGGTTTGTCGCAATGTTCAATCATGGTAAGTACGTCGGCAAGCATTTGTGTTGGGTGGAATTCATCGGTTAAACCATTGAATACTGGCACACCAGCATAATCAGCAAGTTCTTGAACGATACTTTGTTTAAAGCCACGATATTCAATGCCATCATACATTCTGCCTAATACGCGGGCGGTATCTTTCATACTTTCTTTGTGGCCAATTTGGGAGGAGTTAGGGTCGATGTAGGTGACTTGAGCGCCTTGGTCATGAGCGGCGACTTCGAATGCACAACGTGTGCGGGTGGAGGTTTTTTCAAAGATGAGCGCGATATTTTTGCCTTTTAATTTTTGTTGTTCTGTGCCTGCATATTTGGCTCGTTTCAAATCTCGGGAGAGATCTAAGAGATATTTAATTTCACGTTCTGTGTGATGAACAAGACTAAGTAAATGTCTGTTTTTCATATTGAAAGCCATAATAATCTCCTTGTTTTTTGACTATCCATTGGGGAATAAACATACATCATTCGAGATACTGCTTGTTGTTCGAACAATTTCATTATAAGAGAAATAAAATGAAATTTGTTATCGTTTTTCAACTGGTAATGCCAATATATAGAATTTTATTGTGTGGTTTTTAGTATTGTTAGAATTTATATTCTTTTAAATAAAAATAGATTAACTCGTTATTGATGTTGGCTTAATCTAGATCAAACAAATTCTAATTAATCAAAATTTCCTTTTGTATCTAGTAGAAAAAAGGTTTTATCATTTTTTTATAAATCTGAGTGATTTTATCGGGTTTATAACGAAACTTTCTATTCTAATCAAAAGGACTTAATTATGTACTGCGTACAATGCGAACAAACAATGCGTACACCTGTGGGTAACGGTTGTAGTTACTCTCAAGGAATGTGCGGTAAAACTGCGGAAACTTCTGATTTACAAGACCTTCTTGTTGCAACTCTGCAAAGCTTATCTGCTTGGGCTATTCAAGCGAGAGATTTAGCTATTATCGATAATGAAATTGATGCTTTTACGGCACAAGCATTTTTCTCTACCTTGACTAATGTAAACTTTGATTCTCAACGTATAGTTGAATATGCGCAACAAGCCATCGCTTATCGCGATAATTTAATGAAACGCTGCCGTACACTAAATCCAAGTATTGATATAAACCATCCATTAGCTCATTTACAGCTTGAAGGTGCAACGATTTCTGATTTAACAAAACAAGCAGCAAATTTTGCCCTAAATTCTGACCGCACTTTGATTGGGGAAGAAGTACATGGCGTGCGTATGCTTTGCTTATACGGTTTAAAAGGTGCGGCTGCTTATATGGAACATGCTCATGTTTTAGGTAAATTTGATAATGAGGTATATCGTCAATTCCATGAGTTTATGGCGTGGCTAGGAACGAATCCAAGTGATCTAAATGAATTGTTAGAAAAGGCTCTTGGCATCGGTAATATGAATTTTCAAGTAATGAGTTTATTAGATGCAGGTGAAACAGAAGCATTTGGTCATCCTGTTCCAGCAACGGTAAATGTGAAGCCTGTAGCAGGAAAATGTATTTTAATTTCTGGCCATGATTTAAAAGATTTAAAAGCACTTTTAGAACAAACGGAAGGCACAGGGATAAATATTTATACTCATGGTGAAATGTTGCCTGCCCATGGTTATCCAGAATTGAAAAAATACAACCATTTAGTTGGTAATTATGGAAGTGGCTGGCAAAATCAGCAGAAAGAATTTGCTACATTCCCTGGTCCTGTAATTATGACCTCTAACTGTATTATTGATCCTAATGTTGGTAATTACGCAGATCGTATTTATACCCGTAGCATTGTGGGCTGGCCTGGTGTAACGCACATTGAAGATCGTAATTTCAGTCAAGTTATCGCGAAAGCACAAGAAATGGCAGGATTCCCTTATGATGAATTAGAACACAAAATTACCGTTGGGTTTGGTCGTCAAACTTTATTAGATGCTTCAGATGCTGTGATTAATCTTGTGGCTGGTGGAAAATTACGTCATGTTTTCTTAGTGGGCGGTTGTGATGGTAGCAAAGGTGAACGTAGCTATTACACTGATTTTGCTCGTCAAGTACCGGAAGATTGTGCGATTTTAACTTTAGGTTGTGGTAAATATCGTTTTAATAAATTAGATTTTGGTGCTATTGATGGGTTACCTCGCTTGTTAGATGTTGGGCAATGTAATGATGCGTATTCTGCGATAATGCTTGCTGTAAATCTTTCTCAAAAACTGGGTGTTGGCGTTAACGAATTGCCATTAACGCTGGTACTTTCTTGGTTTGAGCAAAAAGCTATTGTTATTTTGCTCACCCTATTGGCGTTAGGTGTTAAAAATATCTATACAGGGCCGACTGCTCCAGCGTTTTTAAATGATAATGTGATGGCATTATTAAATGAAAAATTCGGTTTGCGCGGTTTGACTACGCCTGAACAAGATATGGCTGAAGCTTTAGCTAAATAACATTTCATAGAAAAGTGCGGTCGATTTTTTAATTTGTAGTATTAGTTTTATAAACATTTTAAAAATCCACCGCACTTTTTTCTATCTTCAAAGAGAAAATTCTATGTCAAATAATCAGAATCCGTTGTGTTATAACGAAATGCAGGTGCATTCTATTCATCAGGAAACTGATGATGTCTATACAATTGAATTAATAGCACAAGATTTTTACCCTTATGAGCCTGGTCAGTATGCTTTAGTAAGTATTCGTAATACGCCAAATATTGTGCGAGCTTATACACTATCGTCTACGCCAGGAATGAGCCGTTTTGTTACTTTAACCGTTCGCCGTATTAAAAATGGAGTTGGTTCTAATTGGATTACATCCGAAATTAAAGAAGGTGATCAAATTTGGCTATCCGATCCAATGGGTAAATTTACCTGTACCCGCATTGTAAGTGATCGATATTTGCTTGTGGCTGGTGGATGTGGCGTTACGCCAATCATGTCTATGACTCGCTGGTTATTAAAAAATAAACCGGATGTAGATGTGGTTGTATTCTATAGTGTCCATTCGCCTAAAGATGTTATTTTTAAACGAGAATGGGCATTACTGAAAGAACAATTTCCACAGTTAAAATTATTTATTAATGCTTCTGTTGATGCGGATGATGGTTTTATAGATGGACGTTTAAATAGTCAAATGTTATCTGAACTTGTACCCAATATAGCTGATTATACAGTGCTTACTTGCGGCCCTGAGAGTTATATGCGTGATTTACGTGCGATGACAGAATTCCTTGGTATCCCATCCGAGCGTTTCTTTTTAGAGCAATTTCATTCTTCAGCAGAAAATTGTATGTTAGATAATAGTAAACAAGTGACGCTTTCTATTACTAATCCAGTACCTCAAACTTTTTCTGTACCTGTTGGAAAAACATTATTAGCTGCTTTGGAAGAACATAAAGCACCGATTATTGCCGCCTGTAGAGAAGGTATTTGTGGTTCTTGTAAAACTTTAGTGGTGAGTGGTGATTATGAAGTGAGTTCAAACGGACCGCTAACAGAAGACGAAATTAAACAAGGTTATGTTTTAGCGTGCTGCTGTCAAATGAAAGGAAATATATCAGTTGATTTAATGCCTTAATCCTTAATAAAGTGCGGTTATTTTTATTACGGTTTTTTATACATTGATCTTAGACAAGGGCAATTTGTATATTTAGTGATATGATAACCGCAATTTATTTTTTGAGGTTTTTATGAATTTACCTTTTCGAGCAATGGTGTCTGATTTAGATGGCACTCTTTTAACACCTGAACATTTAGTCGGTTATGATTACATCAAACGGTGCTCGTGTACGGGATTTACAGGGTAATTTGCTTTATAGCAACAGCTTGCCTGAAGAGTTAGTTCTCGAGCTTTACAAAACGCCATTTGATACTTCCAAAGTATGCATGAATAGCTATCAAGATGAAGGTTGGTTTACTAATAAAGATATTCCTGCAATGCGTCAGTTCCATAAAGAATCGGGATTCGATTATAACGTAGTTGATTTTTCCAAACATCATGGCCGTGGTGCTGAAAAAGTCTTTTTTATTGGTAAAACTCCAGAAGATTTAGTTGAAGTAGAAGCTTATTTACGAGATAAGTTTGGTGACGTAACGACAATTGTTTATTCAGCATTAGCTTGTTTGGAAGTAATGAATAAGAATGTTTCAAAAGGCGACGCATTAAAACATTTACTTGAATCACGAGAATATGAGTTAAAAGACTGTATTGCTTTTGGTGATGGAATGAATGATGTAGAAATGCTTTCTTGGTCTGGTAAAGGCTGTATCATGCAAGATGCAGATATTCGTTTAAAAAAAGCTTGTCTTGAGTTAGAAATTATTGGCTCAAATAAAGAAGAATCTGTCGCTCGTTATTTGCGAACTCAATTTGGATTAGATTATTAATGCAGGCATTATTATTCATAAGTTGTGGTGCAATATTAGGTGCATCATTGCGTTGGACTATAGGATTGTTATTTAATCCTTTATTTTCCTCATTTGCTTTTGGGACTTTAATCGCTAATTTGCTTGGTTGTTTAATTATTGGTGTTTTACTTGGGCTTTTTTGGCAATTTCCACAAATTAGTTCTGAATGGCGATTATTTTTAATTACCGGTTTTTTAGGATCGCTAACCACATTTTCTTCTTTTTCTTCCGAAGTTGTGGAATTATTTTTTAATGATAAATGGTTAAATGGATTTAGTGTACTGGCTATGCATTTATTCGGATGTTTAGCTATGACAACATTGGGCATTTGGATATATAAAATTTGCTCTCAACTTTTACATTAATCCCATTCATTTTGGTTTTGCCCAATTAAATCAGCAAATTCATCGCTACGAAATCCGTGTGATAGCATATATTGCCAAATTTTTTGTTTCATTTTAGGCGTTTGCTGTTCGTTGTAATTTGGGAATTTTTTACGTAACAAGTTCTCTGCCATTTCATACCAATCAATTTCTGATTCCATTAAAACTTCATCAATAATATCAGAAGACACACCTTTTAATTGGAGTAATTCTTGTCGAATTCTTCCTACACCATAACCTTTTTGTGCACGTGAATTCACATAATTTTCTGAAAAACGACGATCACTTTGCCAATTTTTTGCCTGGCATAAAGATAATGCATCATCAATTTCTTCTTCCGAAAAGTTCTTTTCCTGCATTTTATTGCGGAGCTCGAATTCACTATATTCTCTGCGAGAAAGAAGATTAACTATGTAATTAAAAGCAAGGGATGACAAGGAATGATTCCTTTATTTTTTATTGAATTGATATAAAGTGCGGTTAAAAATGACCGCACTTTTGGCGTTGATGATTTGATTTATTCAAAATCACTTTCTGATTCTGAACTATTTTCAGATTGTTCAATGTCAGCCATTAAAGCTTGTTCTGGATTAGCCACTAATTCTGCGCGTAAACGAGCTTCTAATTCATCTGCTTTTTCTGGATTTTCATTGAGCCATTTCATTGAGTTGGTTTTACCTTGGCCAATTTTTTCTCCATTATAGGCATACCACGCACCTGATTTCTCTACAAGCTTGTGTTTTACACCAAGTTCTAATAATTCCCCTGCTTTTGAAATACCTTCGCCATAAAGAATTTGGAAATCTACTTGACGGAATGGTGCCGCTAATTTGTTTTTTACTACTTTTACACGTGTTTCATTTCCAATAATATTTTCGCCATCTTTTACAGAACCAGTGCGACGAATATCTAAGCGAACAGAAGAATAGAATTTTAATGCATTACCGCCTGTGGTGGTTTCAGGATTACCAAACATCACACCTATTTTCATTCGGATTTGGTTAATAAATACAACTAAACAGTTTGCATTTTTAATTTGGCCAGTAAGTTTACGCAAAGCTTGTGACATTAAACGAGCCTGCAGCCCCATATGGGAATCCCCCATATCCCCTTCAATTTCAGCTTTTGGTGTCAGTGCGGCAACAGAGTCCACAATGATTACATCAATTGCGCCAGAGCGAACCAGTGCATCACAGATTTCAAGTGCTTGTTCACCATTATCTGGTTGGGAAACAAAAAGTTCTTTTACATCCACCCCAAGTTTTGCTGCATAAATAGGATCAAGGGCGTGTTCTGCGTCAATAAACGCACAGGTTTTTCCCGCTTTTTGCGCTTGAGCAATGACGGAAAGAGTTAATGTTGTTTTACCTGATGATTCAGGTCCGAAAATTTCTACAATTCGTCCCATAGGTAAACCACCAATTCCTAGTGCAACATCTAAGCCAAGTGATCCAGTAGAAATAGATTCTACATCTAACGTTTTGGTATCACCTAACTTCATAATTGAGCCTTTACCAAATTGTTTTTCTATTTGTCCTAATGCTGCAGCTAGTGCTTTTTGTTTTTCTTCTTGAGTCGCCATAAGTAAATTCCTGTTTGAATGTTCAAGTTTTTTGTGATTATATCTGTATTGATGTACAGGTCAAGAAAAATATTCATATTTGGAAAAATATGGGATCTGTATTCCAAAAAAAGCAGAGTTAAACCTCAAAATGAGGGAGTTATGATAAAGCTTGTTAATTGAATTTTTAGGTTAAATTATATACAAAGTATAATAGTAAGAAAATTTTTAAATATATTATATTTATATATAAACTAATTGTTTACATAAAAATAAATTTCAAATTTACGATCAGCTTCACAAATCTGAAATTTATTCTTAGTAAGATTAAAAACTTCATGATATAAACCAAATCAGAAGTACTTCTACTGACCATCTTTAAAATTGTTATTCATAGGAGATTTATATGAATATAAAAGACGAGCATATAAATAATGTTTGCCTTCTATTAGATCAGTTGGTAGGAAATGTTACCTTTAAAAATCTTTTTACAGGTTACGGTTTCTTTCACAAGGAAGAGACAATGTTTGCCATTTGGCAGAATAAAAAACTTTATCTACGTGGTGAGGATGAGCTTGCAATTCAATTAAGTAAATTAGGTTGTGAACCGTTTACAACAAATGAGTTGAATAAGAGATTTGTACTTTCTCAATATTATGCACTTTCAGATCAGGTGATGCGTAATAATATGTTGTGTAGAAAGTTGATTATTCTTTCTATTCAGCAAATTCGCAATCAAAAGTTAGATCGTACTTTAAGAAAGTTAAATAGGTTAAAGGATTTACCCAATTTAACTATCAAGCATGAAAGAGCGCTAATAAAAGTTGGCATTACTGATGTTGCTATGCTAAGAGAAATAGGTGCAGAAAATGCATTGGTGGAATTAAAGAAAAGTGGCAGCGGAGCAACTTTAGATTTTTATTGGAAGTTAGTATGCGCTTTGCAAAATAAAAATAGTCAATTTTTAAGTCAATCGGAAAAAGAGCGTTTATTAAAGAAATTAAACGAAATTTTGAGAAAGAATGGCTTGAAAGGCTATAGAAAATTAGATGACGAATAAAATTTGTTCATTCAAATGATTTTTTGTAAAAAGTACTTGCAAGGGATTTGAAAATCCCTAT
>NZ_JH591064.1:34735-76793 GCF_000242295.1 Haemophilus sp. oral taxon 851 str. F0397 | reverse complement strand
TTTCACTAATGGAGTCATTTTCCAACCATTTGTTGCTGTCAATTCAATCTACCAACAAAAACCTTTCGGCGTGGAAATAGACGGTGAACGTCGAGTGATAAATAATAAAGCGGCAATTGAAAGCCAATTAGGTATAGCAGTGAAAATCAAATCTCACTTAACTTTACAAGCCACATTTAATCGCCAAACAAGCAAGCATCATCAAGCTAAACAAGGTGCGCTGAATTTACAGTGGACGTTTTAAGTTTAGTAGTAACAAAATAAAATCGGCAGGAAATTCTCTGCCGATTTTTTTATTCTGAAAGCGCGGTCATTTTTCGTTTGATTTCCACCAATTTTTTACCGCACTTTCGATATCAGCTTGCACAAGTTCAATAGTCTGCTCTGCATTAATTACGACTGCTTTTGGATTATCTTTTACTAATTCTAAATAGCGTGCTCGAGTACGGTGAAAAAAATCTAAATCCATTTGCTCAATACGATCTAACTCGCCTCGTCCACGAGCTCGCGCTAAACCGACAATCGGATCTATATCCAAATAAATTGTGAGATCTGGCTCAAAATCACCTAATACGGTTTCTTTTAAGGTGAGCATAAAATACGGGTCTAATTGACGTCCGCCACCTTGATACGCCTGAGATGACATATCGTGGCGATCACCTACCACCCATTTTCCTTGCATTAAAGCAGGTTTAATCACATTTTCCACCAACTGAACACGAGCCGCATAAAGCATTAATAACTCTGCTTTATCTGTCACGGGTTCTTCGGTTTCATGTTTAATTAGATGACGTAATTTCTCTGCCAACGGGGTTCCACCAGGCTCTCGTGTAAACACGATATCTTGAATACCAAGTTCATGCAAGACTCGTACAACCGACTGATGAGCAGAGCTTTTCCCCGCGCCTTCCAAACCTTCAATGACAATAAATTTTCCTTTCATATTTTCTTCCGCACTTTTATTTGGTATTTTTTTGGTTGCGATACCAACGTAAATATTCTTGCACTGCTTTATTATGATCATTCAGATTACGAGTAAATTTATGGCCGCCGCTGCCATCGGCAACAAAATAATAAAAGTCCGTTTTCGCTGGATGCGCCACAGCCTGCAAAGCACTTTCACTCACCATCGCAATCGGTGTTGGTGGTAGCCCCTCAATCATATAGGTATTGTAAGGAGTTATCGTTTCCAAATCTTTCTTACGAATATTACCGGTATAGCTCTCACCCATTCCATAAATCACCGTTGGGTCAGTTTGTAGTTTCATATTAGCTTTTAAACGGTTAATAAATACCGAAGCCACTTGTGGACGCTCCTCTGCAATCCCCGTTTCTTTCTCCACAATAGAAGCCAAAATCAGCATCTGATACGGATCCGCTAATGGGAGATTTTCATCGCGCTCATTCCACGCTTTATCTAAGGCTTTTTGTAAACGAGTAGCTGAACGTTTTAATAATTCAAGATCAGTCGAGTTTGGCGTGTAGTTATAGGTATCTGGATATAACCACCCCTCCATGTTATTCCATTCGTAAACGGCTTTTGCAACGGCTGGAATATCCAATAACGCCATAATTTCTTTATCACTTTTACCTTGCAAGGTTTGTTTTAAGTGCGGTGCATTTTCAAGATCTTTTCGCCAATCCTTGAAGGTTTTTCCTTCAATCCATTTTACATTGAACTGAACTTCTTTACCTGAATTGAGCAAATCGAGTAAATTTTGCATAGTTTTAATATTCTCAAGGGAATAAGTGCCTGCTTTTATTTTATTTAGCTCAGGTTTCAACTTCAGCAAATAAGGTAATAATTTCCCATCATCAATTAACTTTTCTTGCTCAAAAAGTGCGGCTAATTTTGAACCTGTTGTGCCACGTTCAATTGTTAAAAGTTGATCTGCCTGCACATTTACTGGTGTTTTTACAAATTCAGTAATTTTGTAATAACCAAAACTCGCCGCGCCCGCTAAAATCAAAATTAAAAGTAAAATCGCAATTAAAAATTTCTTCATAAGGTATAAGAAAGAGAAAATAAAAAACAACAAAAGGGGCAATTAAGCCCCTTTCTTTTAAACATTAAATCATTTATTAAAATATTGAATATCCGCAGTTTTACGTAATGCTTTTACCCAATCTTTATTTGCGTCTTGTAACTGACTGTTCACCAAATGTTCATAGGCTTTTTGCGTATAAGCATCTGCCGTGCGGTCACCATCGCGAGTGCCTGTTACTTCCAAAATATGCCAACCGAACTCAGTTTTAAATGGCGCAGAAATTACACCTTGTTTACTTTGTGCAACAGTCTGTGCAAATTGTGGTGCGTAACTTTCTGGGAACGCATAACCTAAACTACCGCCATTCGCCCCCGATAAATAATCTTTCGAATATTTTAAAGCCGCGTCTGCAAAAGTCATTTTGCCCGCAATAATATCAGAGCGAATTCTTGTTAATTCAGCTTTGGCCTGTGCATCATTTAACATCGGGTTAAGTTTTAACAAAATATGACGAACTTCGTATTCTTTACCCGTTACTTTTTGTGCTGTGCCTTGCGATTTTGCCTCATCTAACATTTTTTGACCAAGCGCAACAACTTCTTCACGCGTCACCGCAACGCTTTCATTGATCGCTTTATTACGCACTGCCCCCATCATCATTTGATTGGCAATTTGTTGGCGAAATGTATTTAATGAAATGCCTTGATAATCTAACGCATCCAAAAATTGACCATAAGTTAAACCATTTCTTGCCGCAGTATCTTCCACTACACGATCGATTTCTCGAGGATCAATTTTCACACCAGATTCTTGAATCGCTTTTTGTACTAAAAGATCATCAATAATTTTATCAAGTGCACTTTGGCGATCGCCTTTTTTACCCATATTTGCACGAACTTGGCTTTCTAAAATAGGAATACCATCTACTGTTGCGACAACACGTTCCCCAGCTTGGGCCATAGAAATAAAAGCAACACAACCTAAAGTAGCCAATAAAAAAGATTTTAGAATAAATTTTTTCATTTTCATCTCATCAAAAAAGAGTCAATAACGTTGGTTAGAGTAACAATTCTATTGAAGGTTCACAAGAGATAAGATTTATTTTCCTAAGATAGCAACTTCGTAACACCCATCTTGTTTTTCAGTGCGAACTTGTACAAGCTCATCACGGCTTGTTGGCACATTTTTACCTACGTAATCAGCACGAATTGGTAATTCACGATGCCCACGGTCAACAAAAATAACTAATTCAATTTTTGCAGCACGACCAAAATCAGTGAGTGCATCCATTGCCGCTCGAATGGTTCGACCAGTAAACAAGACATCATCAACCAAAATGACGGTTTTATCTTGAATATTCAAATATTGTGATGAACCACTATAAACTGGCATTTTATCTTCCTGATCAACCAAAGTTAAATCATCGCGATAAAAGGTGATATCCAGTTCCATTGAAGGTAAATTTATACCACTTAATTCTTCAACTCGACGTTGTAATAATTCTGCAATTTCCGCGCCACGGCGTTTAATCCCAACAATCACAAGATCATCTAACGTTTGATGTTTTTCAATAATTTCGTGAGAAATACGCGAAATCGTGCGAAGAAAACGATCGTGGTCGATAATAATTTTTTCCATTTTTCCCAGCTTTATCAATAGTATTTCAATGCGCAAAGTATAAAGAAAATACGCCTAAAAAGCGACGGTATTTGCACCATTTTTCTTGTTCGTTATACTATCCAAAACATTCCATCAAAGGAAATAAAATTATGCGCTACTCTATTCAAGATTTTATCCAACTCATTGCCCAACTTCGTAATCCAAATGGTGGATGTCCTTGGGATTTAAAACAAAATTATGAATCCATGATTCCTTGCTTAACGGAAGAAACTTACGAAGTAATCGAAGCGATTGAGAAAAAAGATATACCAAATTTACGCGAAGAACTAGGGGATTTATTGTTACAAGTTGTTTTCTTCAGCCAGCTTGCTACGGAAGATAAATACTTTACTTTTGACGATGTATTGCAAGATGTTGCTGAAAAAATTGTGCGTCGTCATCCTCACGTGTTTGGTGATGCAAAAGCTGGGGATGAAACAGAAGCCCTTTCTCGTTGGAACGAAATGAAAGCCAAAGAAAAACAAGGTAAAAGTGAAGAAACCTCTATTTTAGATAATGTACCTCGTGCTTTGCCTTCTCTTACGCGAGCGGCAAAATTACAAAAACGTTGTTCAAAAGTAGGGTTTGATTGGGAAGAAATTTCCCCCGTATTTGACAAAGTGCAGGAAGAATTAGAAGAAGTTCAAGCTGAAATCAACCGCACTTCGATTGAGCAAAATAAAGTAGAAGAGGAAATGGGCGATTTATTGTTCGCAACGGTCAATCTTGCTCGCCACTTAAAATGTGATCCTGAAGATGCATTGCGAAAAGCGAATTTAAAATTTGAACGTCGTTTTCGAGCAGTAGAACAAGCGGTTCAACAACAAGGTAAGCAAGTTAATGATGTGCCGCTTATTGAATTAGATTTGTTGTGGGATGAAGTGAAAAAACAAGAAAACTAATTGAGAAGTGCGGTAAAAATTTCTCTCATTTTTACCGCACTTTCTTCCTTAAAGTTGCTGAATATTCAATGCCATTTGGTCTAACATTTCATAACGTTTACGATACATAGAACGTTTTTTACTTGCGATATCTTCTAACTGTTTGCGTTCAATATCCAAAGGTAATTGCCAATAATTATTGTGGTATTCTCCAAGGTTCTCTTGCCAGAACTCATCGTAATTAAACAAAATTTTACTGCGCGCAGAAAGACGATATTTTCCTTGCGCTTTGTGTGGAATACCCACTAGCTCACATTGCCATTTTTCAGCAAGTATTTTGAACGCATTGACCAGCAGAAACATTGGACGCATACCGTGCAATGATTTCGTAGCCTGTTTCACAAGTTCTTGAGCATTGTCACTTGAAGGGCCTTGAATCGAGGCGATAAGCAATTTATTCGGACTCAAAAAAGTGAAAGATGCATCATATACTCGCTCATTATGTTGATTACGAATATTAATAGAAAAATACCCTTCAAAGGGATCGATATGATTGATACTCAAAGATAAACGCAAATCTTCTGTTAATTGTGTTAACACGATATTTTGTTGATCTAATAATTGTTGGCAAAGCGAACGTCCCATTTTTTCTTCTGCCAAACGTAAATTCTCCGTAATCGACGCTAAACGTTCTGAAGCAGAAAAACGTTTATCGCAAAAAGTTGTCAACACGGTATTTACACGATAATAATCTTGTGTAAATAAAGGCTGCCATTGAGTTTCTGCATTAAGAAAATCCACTAATTGGCTACATTGCTTTTGATACAACCATTTATAGCCATAATAGCGTAATTTTTCCCGCACTTGTTTGAGAAAAGGGCGATCCTTGGAGTAAGGATACATTTGAACGTAAGTGGGGAAAATAAAATTATTTTTCGTGGACATAACTCAATATTTTGTGAAATTTAATAAAATTGTCAGCCATTTTAGCGATTATCACGTCATTTGCCAAAATTCTTTTTTGTTTAAAACCCACTTTATAACTCAGATTTTGTTATAATCTTTTCCTTGAATTCCTTTTTCCCCACCCCAATATTTACCCAAATTATCGGAAAGAATTAAGAGAGATAAATTATGGCGAAGAATACCCAACGTACGATGCCCGTATTACCATTACGCGATGTCGTCGTTTTCCCTTATATGGTAATGCCACTTTTTGTAGGGCGTGCAAAATCAATTAATGCCCTTGAAGAAGCGATGAACGATGATAAACAGCTTCTTTTAGTATCTCAAAGAGAAGCAGATTTGGAAGAACCGACCCCTGAAGATTTATTTGATGTGGGTACCATTGCTAACATTATTCAGTTACTAAAATTACCTGATGGCACAGTGAAAGTGCTAGTTGAAGGTCAAAATCGCGCGAAAATTAACAGCCTTGAAGATGGCGAGAAGTGCTTTTCCGCAAAAATTACCCCTATCGAAACCACTTATGGTGATGAAAAAGAGTTAGATGTTGCGAAAAAAGCGGTACTTTCTGAATTCGAAAATTATCTCACCTTAAATAAAAAAATCCCTGCTGATGTATTAAATGCACTTCATCGCCTTGGTGATGCAGATCGTTTATCAGACACAATGGCTGCGCATTTACCGGTAAGTGTTCGCCATAAACAAAGCATCTTGGAACTTGCCAACGTGCAAGACCGCTTAGAATATCTGCTTGGTATGATGGAATCAGAAGCGGACATTCTTCAAGTTGAAAAACGCATTCGCGGTCGTGTAAAAAAACAAATGGAGAAAAGCCAACGTAACTATTATCTAAGTGAGCAAATTAAAGCCATTCGTAAAGAAATGGATAGTGGCGAAAATGAAGATACGATTGATGAAGTTGAACAACTTCGTCAAAAAGTAGAAGCAGCAGGCATGCCAGCAGAGGTACGCGACAAAGTAGAAAATGAGTTACAAAAACTCAAAATGATGTCAGCCATGTCTTCTGAAGCGACCGTTGTTCGTAGCTATATTGAATGGATGATCCAAGTGCCTTGGCATCAACGTTCTAAAGTGAAAAAAGACATTTCGAAAGCACAACAAATATTAGATGCCGATCACTATGGCTTAGAGCGAGTGAAAGAACGTATTCTTGAATATCTTGCAGTACAAGCTCGTTTAAACAAAGTGAAAGGACCCATTCTTTGCTTAGTTGGCCCTCCAGGAGTAGGTAAAACCTCTCTTGGTCAATCTATTGCCAATGCCACTGGTCGTAAATATGTACGCATGGCATTAGGCGGTGTTCGCGATGAGGCAGAAATCCGTGGTCACCGTAAAACCTATATTGGTGCATTGCCAGGTAAATTAATTCAAAAGATGGCAAAAGTGGGTGTAAAAAATCCATTATTCTTGCTTGATGAAATCGACAAAATGGCATCCGATATGCGAGGTGACCCAGCGTCAGCATTGCTTGAGGTACTCGACCCTGAGCAAAACACCACGTTTAATGATCACTATTTAGAAGTGGATTATGATCTTTCTGATGTGATGTTTGTGGCGACATCAAACTCCATGAATATTCCAGGCCCATTATTGGATCGTATGGAAGTTATTCGTCTTTCTGGTTATACAGAAGATGAAAAACTTAATATCGCGATGCGTCATTTGTTAGCGAAACAAATTGAACGTAATGGTTTGAAGAAAGGCGAGCTTACCGTCGAAGAAAGCGCAATTTTAGATATTATCCGCTATTACACGCGTGAAGCGGGCGTGCGTGGGTTAGAACGTGAAATTTCAAAAATCTGCCGTAAAGCAGTGAAAAATTTATTGGTAAATCCAAAACTCAAATCTATCACGGTAAATTCAGATAATCTGCACGATTATCTTGGTGTCAAACGCTTTGAATTTGGCAAAGCCGACACACAAAACCGCATTGGTGAAGTGACAGGTCTAGCTTGGACAGAAGTGGGCGGTGATTTACTCACGATTGAAACCGCCTCTGTTGTCGGTAAAGGAAAACTCACATACACTGGTTCATTAGGTGATGTGATGAAAGAATCCATCCAAGCGGCCATGACGGTTGTGCGCGCTCGTGCGGATAAACTTGGTATTAATTCTGAGTTCCATGAAAAACGCGACATTCACATTCACGTGCCAGATGGTGCAACACCAAAAGATGGCCCGAGTGCCGGTATCGCAATGTGTACTGCATTAGTTTCTTGTTTAACAGGTAATCCTGTGCGTGCTGATGTAGCCATGACAGGTGAAATCAGTTTACGCGGAAAAGTATTACCAATCGGTGGATTAAAAGAAAAACTTCTTGCGGCACATCGTGGCGGAATTAAAACCGTATTAATTCCAAAAGAGAACGTTAAAGATCTCGAAGAAATTCCAGAAAACGTAAAACAAAACCTTGCGATTCATGCAGTAGAAACCATTGATGAAGTACTTAGTCTTGCGTTGGAAAATCCGCCTGAAGGTATTGAATTTGTCAAAGTTGAAGCTAAAGCGGCAAAATCACCACGCCGTAAAGCAACCAGTAAGACAACAAGAGCGGTCAATTAATTGAATGTTTTAGGGCTTGTGAAAACAGGCCCTTTTTATCAACATTCACAGCGTCAGCTAAGATTTCATATTTACACAACGTTAATTTGTACTTTTTCTAACTGTTCTCACATTTAAAACTTGTTAATAACACCATGCTCAAACTTCCTCCACTTTCCCTTTATGTACACATTCCATGGTGCGTTCAAAAATGCCCTTATTGTGATTTTAATTCTCACGCACAAAAAGGCGATATACCAGAACAAGACTACATTCATCATCTTCTGAAAGATCTGCAGGCCGATTTACAGCGCTTTAAAGATTCTATTCAACAACGAAAACTCTATTCAATTTTTATTGGTGGCGGTACGCCAAGTTTGTTCTCAGCAGAAAGCATTGCGTATTTATTAAAGGAAATAAAGAAGCAAATTACTTTTGAGGATGACATTGAAATCACATTAGAAGCGAATCCTGGCACGGTAGAAGCTGAACGTTTTAAAGGTTATGTATCCGCAGGTATCACGCGAATTTCTATGGGAATTCAAAGTTTCAATGATGACAAATTACAGTGTCTTGGACGGATCCATAATGCAGCAGAGGCAAAAAGTGCGGTCAATTTAGCGAAAGCTTCTGGGCTAAAAAGTTTCAATTTGGATTTAATGCACGGTTTGCCAAACCAAACGTTAGAAGAGGCCTTAGATGATCTTCGCCAAGCTATTGATCTATCTCCTCCTCACCTTTCTTGGTATCAACTGACTATTGAGCCAAATACGATGTTTGCTTACCGCCCACCTAAATTGCCGGATGACGATGAGCTTTGGGATATTTTTGAGCAAGGCCACCAACTTTTAACGGCGGCAGGCTA
Source organism: Haemophilus sp. oral taxon 851 str. F0397 (assembly GCF_000242295.1). Lineage (NCBI taxonomy): Bacteria > Pseudomonadati > Pseudomonadota > Gammaproteobacteria > Pasteurellales > Pasteurellaceae > Haemophilus > Haemophilus sp. oral taxon 851. Next base: position 67,872 of record NZ_JH591064.1, on the reverse strand, counting down.
CCAGCAATATGAAACGTCGGCCTATGCAAAAGCGGGTTTTCAATGTAAACATAATTTGAATTATTGGCGGTTTGGGGATTATTTAGCCATTGGCTGTGGCGCACACGGGAAATTGACGTTTCCGAATGGCGAGATTACCCGCTTTTCTAAAACCAAACACCCGAAAGGTTATTTACGTGGCGAATATTTTTACGAAGAAAAAAATGTGCCAGACATTGACCGCCCTTTTGAGTTTTTTATGAATCGCTTTCGTTTGTTAGAAGCGGTACCCAAACAAGAATTTGAAGATTACACGGGTTTATCGCAAAGTGTGGTGAAAAATCAAATTGATTTTGCCATTCAACAAAACTATATTGTGGAAAACGCTGATTATTGGCAAATCACTGAGCATGGCAAATTATTTCTTAATGAACTCTTAGAATTATTTTTAATAGAAGAGTAGCCAAAACATGAAATGGCACTGCTTGCGAAAAACATCTGCTCGGAAAATTACACTTGTTTATTAAATACTCTCGTAATAAAGTAAAGCAATCATTCACTTATTAAGATAAGGAAAGGAAATGAATCAATTAGAAATGAAAAAACTCGCCGCACAAGCCGCATTAGAATATGTAAAAGCTGACACAATTGTTGGCGTAGGAAGCGGCTCCACGGTGAACTGCTTTATTGAGGCTTTGGGTACAATCAAAGATAAAATTCAAGGTGCAGTTGCGGCTTCAAAAGCATCAGAAGAATTATTACGTAAACAAGGTATCGAAGTATTTAATGCAAATGATGTCTCTAGCTTAGATATTTATGTGGATGGAGCAGATGAAATCAATCCACAAAAAATGATGATTAAAGGCGGTGGCGCAGCACTCACTCGTGAAAAAATCGTCGCTGCATTAGCGAAAAAATTTATTTGTATTGTGGATTCGAGTAAACAAGTGGATGTATTAGGTTCGACTTTCCCATTACCAGTTGAAGTTATTCCAATGGCTCGTTCACAAGTAGGCAGAAAATTAACCGCACTTGGTGGCGCACCTGAATATCGTGAAGGCGTGGTGACTGACAACGGCAATGTGATTTTAGATGTGCACAACTTCACTATTTTAAATCCAGTCGAAATGGAAAAAGAATTAAACAACGTTGCGGGTGTCGTCACTAACGGGATATTCGCGTTACGTGGCGCAGACGTTGTAATCGTCGGTACGCCTGAAGGCGCCAAAATTATTGACTAACTCATAATAAAAATCATAAGGAAGCAAACATGACAAACAAAGTCTCTCTAGACAAATCAAAAATCAAATTTGTATTGTTTGAAGGTGTGCATCAAAGCGCACTTGATACACTCCATGCGGCAGGCTATACCAATATTGATTACTATAAAAAAGCGCTAGATGGTGATGAATTAAAAGAAGCCATTAAAGATGCACACTTTATCGGCTTGCGTTCTCGCACCCATTTAACGGCAGAAATGATTGAGGCCGCACCCAAATTAATCGCAGTGGGATGTTTCTGTATTGGCACCAACCAAGTGGATCTAAATGCGGCAAAAGCGCGTGGAATTCCTGTATTTAATGCCCCATTCTCAAACACTCGTTCCGTCGCAGAACTTGTATTAGGCGAGATTTTATTACTTATGCGCAATGTGCCACAGGCTAATGCCGAAGTACATCGTGGCATCTGGAATAAATCAGCGACTGGATCTCATGAAGTGCGGGGTAAAAAACTAGGCATTATTGGTTACGGCCACATTGGTTCACAATTAAGTATTATTGCGGAATCATTAGGCATGGATGTACATTTCTACGATATCGAAAATAAACTTCCGCTTGGCAATGCCAAACAGGTTCGTAGCCTTGAAGAGTTACTCAGTTCTTGCGATGTGATTTCATTACATGTGCCAGAACTGCCATCTACCAAAAACTTGATGAACGCTGAGCGTATCGCACAATTAAAACAAGGTGCAATTTTGATCAATGCTGCTCGTGGTACAGTGGTAGATATTGATGCGCTCGCTCAAGCCTTAAAAGACGGTAAAATTCACGGTGCTGCAATTGATGTATTCCCAATTGAACCTGCGTCAATTAACGAAGAATTTGTCTCACCGTTACGCGAATTTGATAATGTGATTTTAACTCCACATATCGGTGGCTCAACAGCAGAGGCACAGGAAAATATCGGTTTTGAAGTAGCGGGCAAATTTGTCAAATATTCAGACAATGGTTCAACGCTTTCTTCCGTCAACTTCCCTGAAGTATCTTTACCAGAGCATGAGGGAACAAAACGCTTATTGCATATTCACGAAAATCGTCCTGGTATATTGAACAAACTGAACCAAACTTTCGTCGAGGCCAACCTCAATATTGCCGCGCAATATTTACAAACTGACCCGAAAATTGGTTATGTTGTCGTTGATGTAGAAACGAATGATGCATCGCCATTACTGACGAAATTGAAGGAAATCGATGGCACAATTCGTGCGCGGGTACTTTACTAAATAGAAAAAAGATCAGGTTAATGCCTGATCTTTTTTGCTTTATTATTCAGTGATCGAATAAGGCAACTGCACTCGCTCTAACAATATTTCACTATTAGGCAATCTAAATTGTTGTTCCGAATCAATGTCGTTATTCATCACAACTTGCAACCATAAAACACCGTCTAAATTGACCGCACTTGTAATCGTGCCAGTTTTTCGCCAATTAGATTCAATCTGCATTTCGATTTCACTGCCAATTTCCACTTCCTGCTGGGTTTGTGCTTTAAAGACAAACATTGTGCGTTTATTTGCACCACGATATTTAGCACGAGCTACCGTTTCTTGTCCAATATAGCAACCTTTAGTAAAAGAAATGGCTTGCTCAATAGCCTGTAAATTTAGGGCTTGTGGGATAAATTCATTTTGCGTTTGCGGGCTTAAATTTGGCAAGCCTGCTTGAATATCAGCTACTTCCCAAATTTTTTCATCACCATTAAAATTCACGGGCAATTCGGTTTCATTCAATAAAATTGAACGTTGCTCATCAATTTCCCATGAAAAGTGCGGTGTAATTTTTCCACATTTTTCACCTATTAAGCCGATGATTTGCCAATCACGTAAATCAAAACTCACTTTGGAAAATACCGCATATTTTTTCAAGGCATCTAACCCACTTGGCAATAGATCTTTCTTAATCAGCAAAAAGAATTGTTCGCTACTCACTTTAAACAAACGGTAAATTGCATTCATTTTACCTTTCGGATCACAATGAGCCGTAAGTGTTGTTGCGCCACTTGCTAATCGCACAACATCCGTCGTTAACTGCCCTTGCAAATATTTTTCTGTATCCGCACCATGCGCCTCAATCAGTTGATATTGAGTAAGAGAAATAAATTGAGACATTCTGCTTTCCTATTCTAAATTCTGGATTTGCTCACGCATTTGTTCGATAAGCACTTTTAGCTCAACCGCAGAAGCCGTGATATCGGCATTAATGGATTTGGACGCAAGCGTATTCGATTCACGATTCAATTCTTGCATCATAAAATCTAATTTACGACCAACTGCACCGCCTTTTTTCAAAATATTCGTAGTTTCTTTCACGTGCATTTGTAAACGATCAAGCTCTTCTGCCACATCAACGCGTTGAGCTAGCAAAATCATTTCTTGTTCCACGCGTTGAGGATCAAGATTCACTTGAGCATCTTCAAAACGTTGCAATAAACGCTCACGTTGCCATTGTAAAACTGCCGGCATTTGTGACCGCACTTTATCCGCTTCCACGGCAATAGCATCTAAGCGTTGTTGAATAATATCGTTCAGTTTTTCCCCTTCACGACCACGCATTGCAATAAAATCTGTCAGTAAATCATCAAAGGCTGTCAACAAATCTTGACTAATCGCATCTAAATCCTGCTCTTGCGCTTCCACCACACCAGGATAACGCAACACGTCTGTCAAATTAATTTCCCCCTCTCCAGCTTGAGATTTAATCCATTGCAAAGACTGAATCACTTGATTCGCAAGCTCTTTATTTAAATTCAATTCTGCATTTGTTTGTTTTTTCATTTCAATGCGCAAAGAACATTCAATTTTACCGCGAGTAAGATTTTGACGAAGTTTCTCACGCAACGTGTTTTCTAATCCGCGAAATTGCTCTGGCAAACGGAAAAAATTTTCTAAATAACGTTGATTGACGGAACGAATTTCCCATACTGCATCGCCCCAATCTTTTTTCACTTCAAGGCGTGCAAAGGCGGTCATACTGTAAATCATAAGCTCTCCTATATTGTCTTAGCTTTGTCTTAGTTGATTCGATAAGTATTTTAACGAGATGAAAACAGAAAGGGAAAAGAAAAGTGCGGTAAATAATAAAGATATTTTGTATTCTGTTGTTTACACAGTGTAAATTTTAAAATACAATCATCGTAAATTATTTATTACACAATAAGGAAGCAAACATGAACAAAACTGTAGGCAGCACACTTCTCGTTGCCGGTACGATGATTGGCGCGGGAATGTTGGCTATGCCACTCACTTCCGCCGGCATCGGATTCGGCTTTACTTTAGTCTTATTATTAGGGCTTTGGGCATTATTAACTTTTAGCGCACTTTTATTCGTTGAGCTCTATCAAACTGCGGAAAGTGATGCTGGTATCGGTACACTTGCAGAACAATATTTTGGTAAAACAGGACGCATTATTGCTACGGCAGTGCTAATTATTTTCTTATATGCATTAATTGCCGCTTATATCAGCGGTGGCGGCTCACTACTAAAAGATTTATTACCAGAAAGTTTTGGCGATAAAGTTAGCGTCTTATTATTCACCGTGATTTTCGGTTCATTTATTGTCATCGGCACACATAGCGTAGATAAAATTAATCGCGTGTTATTTTTTGTGATGCTTGCGGCCTTTGCTGTGGTGTTAAGCTTAATGTTGCCAGAAATCAAATTTGATAACTTAATGGCGACACCAATTGATAACGCTTTAATTATCTCTGCAAGCCCTGTATTTTTCACAGCATTTGGTTTCCACGGTTCCATTCCAAGTTTAAATAAATACTTAGACGGCAACGTAAAAGCATTACGCATTTCTATTTTGGCAGGTTCAGCAATTACCCTTTGCGCTTATATTTTGTGGCAAATGTCGACGCACGGCTTGCTCACACAAAATGAGTTCTTACAAATCTTAAAAGAAGATGCCACCTTAAATGGTTTAGTAAAAGCAACGCTTGCTATCACTGGCAGTAACATTATCGCAGGTGCGGTAAAATTATTCTCAACTTTGGCGCTGGTTACTTCTTTCTTAGGTGTAGGGCTTGGCTTGTTGGAATGTATCGAAGATTTATTAAAACGATCCTTTAATATTTCTGCAGGGCGTATCTCACTTGGCTTAATGACGTTCATTCCACCTCTCGTCTTTGCGCTTTTCTATCCTGAAGGTTTTATTTTAGCGCTAGGCTACGCAGGCCAAATGTTTGCATTCTATGCCGTAGTATTGCCAGTTAGCCTCGTTTGGAAAGCTCGTCGTACCCACTCTAATTTGCCATACAAAGTATGGGGAGGAAATCTAACTTTAATTATCGTATTGGTATTAGGCGTAATCATTACATCTATTCCATTTGCGATTCGTGCGGGTTACTTGCCATTTGTGGTGGGTTAAAAAACAAGGAAAAACCTACCGCACTTCCCAATCTCCATAAAACAAAACGTCGTTCAATCATGAACGACGTTTTTATATTTAGATAAAGTGCGGTAAATTTTTAATGCGTTTTATGGCTTGTGCTATACAAAATTTTATCCGTATAAGCCAAGGCAATTGCCGACACTAAAAAACCCAAATGTAACAATAATTGCCACATCATCGTTTTTTCTGGCGTATTGCTTGCGTTCACAAAGGTTTGCAGCATATGGATAGACGAAATGCCGATAATAGACATAGAAAGTTTAACCTTCAATACAGTCGCATTTACATGGCTCATCCATTCTGGCTGATCGGGGTGATTACGCGTACGCAATTTGGATACGAAAATTTCATAACCACCGATAGTCACCATCACAAGCAAGTTTGCGATCATTACGACATCAATCAAATTCAACACACCCAACATAATCGTGTTGGAATCCATCTCATTGACATTAATCACCAATGCCCATAAGCCTTTAATAAACTTATAAGAGTAGATCGCAAGGGTGACAATCAAACCCAAATAAATCGGCACTTGCAACCAGCGACTAGCAAAAATTATTTTCGCGATAATATTCGATTGTTCGTTATATTTCGCATAAGGATCAACAGGTTTGTTTTCTTCCATTAGATTTTATTCCTAAATTAAATAGTGGGTTAAATAAACAAAAAAACCGCAAGAAAATAGCAGTTTTTTTGAAAATAGCAATAAAGAAATCGAGTTATTCTTATTTTATTTTTACATTTGAAGGGGAGGAAATTGATTCTCTCAAAATACAGGTCGGCTCTAACACTAAAGTGCGGTAATTTTCATTGGGTTCTTGTATACGTTGCAATAAAGTCTCAACAGCAAGCTTACCTAATTCAGCTTTAGGTTGACTGATTGTAGATAAAGAAGGGAAAAGATAACGAGCTAATTCAATATCATCGTATCCCATGATAGAAATATCTTGCGGAATACGTAAACCTTGATTCTGAATTGCCTGATAGGCGCCAATGGCAATAGTATCGCTACAACAGAAAATAGCCGTCGGTCTATCTGATAACGCAAGCAGTTTTTGCGCCCCAACTATCCCTCCTTCAAAATCAAAATGACTTTCTACAATCCAATCGGGATTTAAAACTATATTAGCTTCAGACAAAGCTTTCTTATATCCCTGCAAACGATTTTTAGCTACTGACTTTCTGAGATTACCAGTAATAATGCCAATTTTCTGGTGTCCCGCATCAACCATAGATTTCGTTGCAAGATAACCGCCACGTTCTGAGTTCTCTAGAATTTTGTCTGCATTTAACTCGGTAAACCACCAATCCATCACAACTAAAGGCAAAGGTACTGTAAGCTCCATATCCGCTTGAAAACGACTATCTCCGCACATCAGTAATACACCATCTACTTGTTTATGTATTAAGGTTTGTAGATTTTGCTGTAAACGCTTAGCATCACCACCCGTTGTAGCAATAATAAGATTATATTGATTTTTCTGACAATATTGCTCCACTCCAGCCATAACTTCAGAGAAAAAAGGATTATTAGTCGCTGTAACAAGCAACCCTATCGTTTTTGTCGCTTTTACCTTTAAGCTACGAGCTATATAAGAAGGCGTATAATTAAGTTCAACAACTATACGCATTACCTTCTCTCGAATTTCGTCACTGACAAAACGAGATCCATTAATCACATGAGAAACAGTAGACGTAGATACTTGCGCCAATCGAGCAATATCTTTCATTGTTGCCATAAAACACCTAAAAAATTGACCGCACTTTAAACATGAGCCAGAAATTCTAATGTTTCTTGACGAGTAGGAATAGATGGTTGAGCGCCTTTACGTGTTACACTAATCGCTGCAGCCGCTTGACCAAATCTAACGGCATTTTCAAAGGATTGGCCTTCTAGCAAGGCTGTAACAAATCCACCATTAAATGTATCACCAGCAGCCGTTGTATCTACTGCTTTTACACGGAAACCGTTAATTATACGGGTTTCACCATTTTGGCTAACAAGTACACCTTTCTCACCTAATGTAATCATGACACAATCAATTCCTTTTTTATGGAAAACTTGCGCAGCTTCCACCGCACTTTGTTCATCGCTCACTCGTACACCAGTAAGGATTTCAGCTTCTGTTTCATTTGGTGTAATGATATCAATCATACTTAATAAGGTGTCCGATAAATCTCTCGCAGGCGCAGGATTTAGTACGACTTTCACACCATTTTCTTGAGCAATTTTTGCAGCGAGCTCCACACCTGAAATAGGCGTTTCTAACTGCATTAACAAATAATTAGATTGAGCAATTTTTGCTTCACTATGCCGCACCAATTTTTCATCTAAATGTGCATTTGCTCCACGAGCTAATACGATGCTATTTTCACCTGATTGAGCTACTTGAATAAATGCCATTCCCGTCATTTCTTGAGAAATAGAATGAATATTTGTAGTATCAATCCCCTCTTGTGAAAATGCATTTTTCATTGTTTCACCTATAACATCAGAACCAACACAGCCAATAAACTCTACATTTGCCCCTAACCGAGCAGCAGCTACTGCCTGATTTGCACCTTTTCCACCATAAACAAGCTGGTAATTATCACCAGTTAATGTTTCGCCAGGCTTAGAAAAATAAGGAACAGAAATCACATGATCAGCATTAATACTGCCAAGAACGGTGAGTTTTTTGTTCATGTTAAACTCCTTGAACAATTAAAATTTGTCTTTATAAATTGAAAGAGATATGGATCTGAAGAAACTGGAACCCCCCCTGCCATTAATGCAGTCTGTCGCATATAAGCAAGGGGGAGATAAAAGTTATGCAATAACTATTCACTAATTACTTTTAAATCTACTGGGATTTTTGATTCCACTTTTTCGCCTTTTAAGATTTTATCAGCTGTAACAACCCCCAATGAACCAATAAGATCAGGTTGTTGTGCAATAGTTGCAGCCATTTTTCCACCTTTCACCGCTTTAACACCATCATCTGTACCATCAAATCCCACAACAAGGACTTTTTTGTTAGATGCTTTAATTGCCCGTAATGCACCTAATGCCATCTCATCATTTTGAGCAAAAATAGCCTGCACATCTCCTTTTGAGGCAAGCAAATTTTCCGTTACATTCAAACCTTTTGTACGATCAAAGTCCGCAGGCTGGCTAGCTAATACATTAAACTTATGTGCAGTGATGGCTTGTTTAAAACCTTCACCTCGTTCACGCGCTGCAGATGTACCAGCAATACCTTCAAGTTGGATAACCTTAGCTCCATCACCTAATTTTTGTGCAATGAAATCCCCAGCCATTTTTCCGCCTGCTATATTGTCAGATGCGATATGGCTTACTACTTTTCCTTTAGCTGCACCACGGTCTAGTGTAATAACTGGAATATGATTACGGTTTGCAATCGCCACTGCATTGCCAACAGCTTCAGAATCAGTTGGATTGATCAATAGTACTTTTGCACCACGCACTGTTAAATCTTCAACATTAGCAAGTTCTTTAGCTGGGTCATTTTGTGAATCAAGTACGACTAATTTATAGCCTAATTCATCAGCTTTTTTCTGTGCGCCATCTTTCAATGTGACAAAAAATGGGTTATCTAATGTAGACACGGCTAAAGCGATCGTGTCTTGCGCAGATGCTGAACCAGTAACAGCCAAACCTAATAATACAGCAGAAGTAAGAGCGGTTAGTTTTTTCATAATTTCTCCTTGAAGTGAATTACAGTTTTTTTGTACCAAGATAGTTATCGGCTAAAACGGCAACCAAAATAACCAACGCTTTTGCTATCATCTGATAGTAAGATGAAATATCTAATAAATTTAATGCATTATTTAAAAAACCAATAATTAATGCGCCAATGAGGGTTCCCATTACACGACCCTTACCACCCATCAAACTCGTTCCCCCAACAACAACAGCAGCAATAGCATCCAATTCATAAGACACACCAGCAGTCGGTTGTGCTGAGGATAAACGCGAAGTAACAATTAAACCTGCTAATGCAGAAAGAAAACCACTGACAGCAAAAACAAATACTTTGATTTTATTGACGTTAATACCAGAAAGTTGGGTCGCTGCCTCATTTCCACCTAAAGCATAAATATAGCGACCGATTGGTGTGTGTTTCAAAATATACCAAGCCACTGCAAACACGGCGCTCATAATCCAAATTGGTACTGGAATACCTAAGAAATATCCAGTGCCAATACCAGCAAATATATCCGCATTATCAGAGAAACCTGTCGTAATAGGACGACCATCTGTATAAACCATTGTTATACCACGCAGTAAGGTCATGGTAACCAAGGTAGCAATAAAAGCCTGAACTTTTCCTTTTGCAACAATTACACCACTTACACCACCAAGAAGTGTTCCAATCAATAAAACAACAGGAACGACTAAAAAAATAGGCAATTCAATACTTACCATTGAGGCTGCAATAGCACCAGTCAATGCCAATACAGATCCAACAGAAAGATCTATTCCCGCAATTAAGATAACAAAGGTCATCCCAACTGCAATAATCGCATTAACTGAAGTTTGACGTAAAATATTCAGAATATTATCTACGCTAAAAAAATCAGGATTAATCACTGATACAATTGCGATAAGAATAATCAACGCAATAAAAGAACGCTGTTCAATCAAAAATCTTCCTATTTGAAAATTAGATGTTTCATTTTTCATCATACTTACCTACTCTTATTTACCAATAGCTGCTGCTAATAACTTTTCTTGTGTTGCCTCTTCACGAGAAAATTCTGCACTAACTTTACCTTCACGCATGACCAACACTCGATCACTCATACCAAGCACCTCTGGCATATCCGATGAAATCATCAAAATACTCAAACCATCCTTCTTAAACTCATTGATAAGTTGGTAAATTTCTTTCTTAGCACCAACATCTACACCACGAGTAGGTTCATCTAAAATCAACACATTTGGGCGAGTCATTAACCCACGAGCAATTGCCACTTTTTGTTGATTTCCACCAGACAGTAAACCTACCTGTTGATCACGACTAGGGGTCTTAATATTAAACATCAAAATAAAATCATCGACTGCCATTTTTTCTGCTTGATGACGAATATTGCCTCTGTTAGAAAAATGATCGAGAGATGTTAGCGACATATTTTCTTTTACCGACATTCCTAAAATTAAACCATCACCTTTACGATCTTCGGATATATACACAATGCCATTATCTAAACCATCTTGAGGAGTGTGATTCTCAATATCCTGATTTTTTAACCGCACTTTACCGCTTGTTTTTGATAATGCGCCGTAAAGTAACTTTCCAAGCTCAGTTCTTCCTGCGCCCATTAAACCAGAAACGCCCACAATCTCGCCAGCATGAAGCGTAAATGAAACATCATCAATGCCACTACCACTCAGATGCTCCACACTCAACACACATTCACCTTTTTTTCGTGCCAAATGTGGATATTGTTCATCCAAGCGACGACCTACCATCATTTCAATTAAATCGTCTTCAACAATATCAGCTACTACACGCTCACCAATGAATTGCCCATCTCTCAGAACCGTTACATCATCGCAAATCTGAAAAATTTCTTTTAAACGATGGGAAATATAAACAATGCCACGATTTTCAGCTTTAAGTTCACGAATAACATTAAATAAAGACTCTGTTTCAGTATCGGTTAATGCATCCGTTGGTTCATCCATAATGATTACTTGAGATTCAAAACTTAGTGCTTTTGCAATCTCAACCATCTGCTGTTCACCAATAGAAAGTTCTGAGCATAATTTTTTACTACTATGGGTTACACCTAAACGAGCTAACAGTTTATCTGCCTCGGTATACATTTTTTGCCAATTAATTGCCCCCCACGAGGTTTTAAATTCACGACCAAGGAAAATGTTTTCAGCAATAGTGAGATTGCCGACCAAATTCAGCTCTTGGTGAATAATACTAATACCCGCCTCTTGTGATTCTTTTGGGCCTTTAAAGGTCACTTCCTTACTGAGATACTCAATGGTGCCAGCATCTTTAGAATAAATACCAGTAAGCACCTTCATCAAAGTCGATTTACCTGCACCATTTTCCCCCATCAATGCCATAACTCGACCAGAATAAACTGATAAACAGGCATTACTTAAAGCCTTCACGCCAGGGAAAGATTTATCAATGCCAGAAATTTTAAGTAAGGTTTCCATAATTTCACCTAAATCAAAATGGCACACCAGAATATAAAATTATATTGGCATAAGGAGAACACTCACCACTTCGAACAATCGCTTTGCTTTGGTGTGTATATTTTTTAAAAGTTTCATGTGATACAAACTCTATCTGAACCTTATTACCTTGATTAGTCTCAATTTGACTAAGTTTAGATAAAAGTGCGGTAAAAATTTCAGGATTTTTTTCTTTAATTTCTTCAGCAATCACTACTCGCTCGACATACATCTCAGTGATCACAGTATCTAAAGTTTGTAAAAAACTTGGCACTCCCGCAGTTAATGCCAGATCTATACGTTCCACACTTAATGGAATAGGAAGCCCCGCATCACAAATCGTCAAACTTTCTGTGTGACCAAGAGAAGCGATACAACGAGAAAGTTGAGCATTTAATAACATTGTTTTTTTCATATATTTCCTCTTTCCACCCTTATCGAAACGTTTCGATAAGATAAATATAAAGAACAAAAACAGAAAAACAACTGAGAAATTTCAAATTTGAGATATTAATCACAAAATTTTTTTTAGATAAAATAAAAAATTCTCCGACCAAATTCACATTCAATCGGAGAATAAATTATTTGAAATTATCTTAGTTCAACGTATCCAACTTAGCCAAATCCAGCTGGTTATTCAATAACTCCACATCTGGCATCGTTTTATTCGCTTTTGCGGAAAGGGTTTTAAATCGTTCTACTTTACCAACTAAACCTTGTTGGCCAACAAGTGCGGTTACTGTACTGTTGTATTGATTGCTGACGGTGGAAAGCGTATTGCCGAGCTTACTTAAACGTTCTGCGACTAAGCAAATTTGGTTATAAATTTCACCTGCTTTTTCAGCGATTTCTTTTGCCTCGGCATTACCGCGTTCGATGCGCCAAAGGTTTGCTACGGTTCGTAAAATCGGCATTAAGGTGGTGTGAGAAACCATAATTACGTTACGTTCATAACCGTAATTAAATAAAGCGGGATCAGATTTTAAAGCCTCAATATACGCAGGTTCTACCGCAATAAACATAAGAACAAAATTCGGGCTACGCATGCCAATAAGATTGCTGTAATCTTTTTTATGCAGATCATTAATATGACTTTTCAATGCGGATATATGTTCTTTTAGTAAACGCTCACGTTCAAAATCATCGTCAGAATTTACCGCACTTTCATAAGCCACCAACGACATTTTGCTGTCGATAATTAAGTGTTTTTCATCAGGTAAATTCAACACAAAATCAGGGTAATTGCGCCCACCTTGTTCATCTTTAAAATGTGCTTGGGCACGGTAATGCACATTTTCTTCAAGCCCTGCCAGTTGCAACGCTCGTTCTAATTGCACTTCGCCCCAGTTGCCTAACGTTTTCTTTTCGCCTTTCAACGCAGCAGTTAAATTACTCGCCTCTTGCGACATATTCAGACCGATTTCTAATACTTTTTTAATTTCCGCTTCCAAGCCTGCATTGCCTTTCACGGATTCAGAGTGAATTTCATTGACCCGTTTTTGGAAACCTTCAATTTGCTCACGGAAAGGCTTTAGCAACGTTTCCAAGGCAGTTTGATTTGATTGACTAAATGATCGACTTTTTTCATCTAAAATCCGATTGGCTAGATTTTGAAATTCCACGCCTAACTGCTGCTTAGATTGTTCAAAGTTCTGTTGTTGCGCTGAAAAATGTTTTTCTTTTTCTGCTAACGTTGTTTTTAATCCTGTTAACTCTTGAGAAAGTGCGGTCAATTTTTCGGTTAAATGTTGTTGTTCCTGTTCTTTACGAGATAACTGGCTTTGGCTATGTTGCAACTGGGCATTCAAACTTTCAGCTTGCGCAGAAGCAATCCCGAATCGCTCTTTTAATGCAGTAATTTGCTCCGCGATGGCGGAATGGCGAGATTGCTCTTCATCCAGTTCTTGAGTGAGATAATGAATTTTTTCATCACGCTCATTGAGTCGAACTAACAAGCCTTGGCTTTCTGTTTGAGCTTTGATGGTTTGCTGCTCTAGCTGATTTTTAATGCTGCTAAGTTCATCAAATTTACTGGCAAGCTGATTGTAATCTTGAGTCGTTTTCGATAATTCTTGATGAAGATGTGTATATTTTTGCTGGCGTAGAATAAGCAATAAAATCAATAGAACAACGATTACTAACAAGCTAAAAAACCACAAATTCTCTGACATATATCCCCCTTAAAATGATGCTATAAATTGTAACATAGAAATGTGACTTAAATTTTAGCTTTAAGTGCGGTGAAATTATCTTACTAACCGCCCTTATCATAGGCTGCATCAGTCAACGTTTTCAAAAACGCTTCCAACGCATCGATTTCTGCATCAGTAAGCGGTTTACCTTTAAGATCGCTATGACTTATCGTTGGAGTATATTCAGCAGCCGACCAAGGTTTTCCCGTTTCGGGATTTATCGTACGCTCAGGGTTGTTATGGCTATCCAAAAATAATAATACAGTGCGCAGCTCTTTAAATACGCCATTATGCATATAAGGTGCGGTCACGGCGACATTACGCAATGTCGGCACTTTAAATTTACCTTTTTGAGCGATATCACCTTTCACCATTGGATTATCTAACAATCCATTATCCACCCAATCTTCACCTAATTTATTGTGAGCAATCAGTGTCTCATTTTTCGGTACGCCGAGATTGAAATAACGATAATTTGTAAAAGTTTCTTCACGATGATCTTTTTCATTCAGCTGATGACAATTACTACAAGTTGTTTTTTCTTTATCAAAAAATAACGCCTTGCCTAATGCTTCTTGGTCAGTAAATTTATCTTGCCCTGCCAAAGTGCGGTCATATTTAGAACTGAATTGAGCAAACAAATCTAATTGCTGAAATGCAGCAAGTGCCTGTTCCATAATGGCGTAAATTTTCTCATCATCTTGCCAAATTTCTGCGCCCCAATGCTTGGTAATGTAATCTTTCACTGCCTGATTTTCGGCAATACGTTTTACTACACTGGCTTTGTCTTTCATGCCCATTTCAACAGGATTGAGTGGAGGTCCACCCGCCTGCTCAGCTAAATGTTTTGCTCGACCATCCCAGAATTGACCGCCAACATAATCCTTAATTTTGTCATCGAAATGAAAATCAGGGGAATATTTTGCATAAATGGCCGTTGGTGTATTGCGATTACCAAACTTTGTCGGATCATCGCCTTGCGAAACCATTTTACCTATATCATTTTCGCGCAAATCCGCAAAAGCGGCTGCAGGCATATGGCAAGTAGAACAACTCTGTGTTTTATTGTAAGAAAGTGATTTATCAAAAAAGAAAGCCTGACCCAATCCAAGCAATGCGGGATTTATAGGTTCTTCTTGAGCAAAACAAAAAATAGGTAAGACAAATAATGACAAGAAATATTTTTTCATTCTAACTCCATGGGTATAAACAATAACTGCACTTAGTCAAAGTAAATCCAATATTATAAATTTAGACTGTACATCAATTAACTTAAACATTGATATCTTACACCAAACTCAAATTTTTAAACCTTTTCTTACATACTTAAATTAACTACTACTTCTAGTAGAGAGGCAATACTTTTGGGAATTGAAAAACTGTTAAAACATTTTTTAACTGCGCTTTTTTGATGACCTCAATTAAAAATAACCTACTATTTTAGTCAATTACTTTGTTATAGGTATTATTTTAGCACCACAATACCCGATATAATTAGTCGGGTATTTTGCTTTATGTAAAATATTTACCTATGATTTTAAATAGGAAGTTAATTTTTCAATAACCTAGGAGTGATAAAATGGGACAGTATAAAAAGTTCTGGTACCTATTAGTCGCCGTATTAATTGGAGCATTCTCCATTCTCGGTTACTATGGGTTTGAAGTTTATCGTGAAGCACCACCAATTCCGCAACAATATGTTTCAGAATCAGGTGAAAAAGTGATTACTCACGATGAAATTTTACATGGTCAAACCGCTTGGCAAACCACTGGTGGTATGCAAGTGGGTTCTGTTTGGGGTCATGGTGCATACCAAGCTCCTGACTGGACTGCAGATTGGCTACATCGTGAATTAACCAACTGGTTAGATATCACTGCAAATAAAGAATTTGGTAAAAACTTTGCAGATCTTAATGAAGAACAACAAGCTTTATTAAAAGCACGTTTAACTAAAGAATACCGTAGCAGCAAAGTTGAAAATGACACCGTTGTGCTTTCAAATACCCGTTTAGCGGCAATGGAAAAAACTGCACAATACTACATTTCTTTATACGGCGATGATCCTGCCACTAAAGTCACTCGTGAACACTTTGCTATGAAGGATAATACCCTTCCTGACTTACAAGCGCGTAAAGACTTAACAAAATTCTTCTTCTGGACAGCATGGACTGCTTCAGCTGAACGTCCAAATACAAATGCAAGCTATACCAATAACTGGCCACATGAACCATTAATCAATAATGTGCCAACACCAGAAAACGTGATTTGGTCAATTGCGAGTGTGGTATTCCTCATTGCAGGTATTGGTTTTGTGGTATGGATTTGGTCATTCAAAAAACGTGAAGATGAAAAAGAACCACCAACACCTGAGTTCGATCCACTTACAAAGTTACAACTTACCCCCTCTCAACGCGCATTAGGCAAATATCTCTTTACCGTGCTTGCATTATTCTTACTGCAAGTAAACTTAGGTGCGATTGTTGCTCACTATACCGTTGAAGGTCAAGAATTCTATGGCATTGATATTTCGCAATATTTTCCTTATTCATTAATACGTACTTGGCATATTCAATCAGCCTTATTCTGGATTGCGATGGCCTTCCTTGCTGGTGGTTTATTCCTTGCACCAATCATTAATGGTGGTAAAGATCCAAAATTCCAGAAATTAGGCGTAGATATTCTATACTGGGCATTAGTAGTATTAGTAATAGGTTCATTCACTGGTAGCTACTTAGCGATTGCTCATATTCTTCCTGAAGAATGGAGCTTTATGTTCGGTCACCAAGGTTACGAATTCATTGACTTAGGCCGTTTCTGGCAAGCAGTTAAATTCGCGGGTATCTTATTCTGGTTAGTCTTAATGCTTCGTGGTACAGTGAACGCATTCAAACAACCTGGAGACAAAAACTTATTAGCGTTATTCTTCGCTTCCGTCATTGCAATCGGCTTATTCTATGGCCCAGCATTATTCTACGGTGAGCACACTCACATTTCTGTGATGGAATACTGGCGCTGGTGGGTAGTTCACCTATGGGTAGAAGGCTTCTTCGAAGTATTCTCTGTAGCAGCACTCTCATTCATCTTCGTAAGTTTAGGTTTAGTTTCTCGTCGTACTGCGACTGTGGCAACCATTACTGAAGCGGCATTGTTCTTAATCGGCGGTATTCCTGGTACGTTCCACCACCTATACTTCGCAGGTGCAACTA
Organism: Haemophilus sp. oral taxon 851 str. F0397; assembly: GCF_000242295.1. Lineage (NCBI taxonomy): Bacteria > Pseudomonadati > Pseudomonadota > Gammaproteobacteria > Pasteurellales > Pasteurellaceae > Haemophilus > Haemophilus sp. oral taxon 851. The sequence goes on along the minus strand of NZ_JH591064.1, from coordinate 50,617 downwards.
CACCAATTATCGCAGTAGGTGCGTCATTCTCTGCACTTGAAGTGGTTCCATTAGTGTTATTAGGTCATGAAGCTTGGGAACACTGGGCAATGCAACAAAAAACACCTTGGATGAACCGTTTAAAATGGCCTCTTTACTGCTTCGTCGCCGTTGCATTCTGGAATATGTTAGGTGCAGGTGTATTTGGTTTCTTAATCAACCCACCAATTTCACTCTACTATGTTCAAGGCTTGAACACGACTGCTGTTCACGCTCACGCGGCATTATTCGGTGTGTATGGCTTCTTAGCATTAGGTTTCGTCTTCTTAATCGCGCGTTATTTACGTCCGGATACACCATTTAACGATAAGTTAATGAAATGGGGCTTCTGGTTATTAAACGGTGGTTTAGTGCTAATGATCGTATCAAGCTTATTACCTATCGGTGTTATCCAAGGATATGCAAGTATCTCTGAAGGCTTATGGTATGCACGTAGTGAAGAATTTATGCAACAACCATTATTCGATACCTTACGTTGGATTCGTTTAGGTGGTGATGTAGTATTCATCTTCGGTGCACTAGCCTTCTTCTGGCAAATCTTTACGATGATTTTCTTCAGACCTAAACATACTTAGTTAGGTTATCCCCCAAAGCGACTTATGTGAAAGTAGGTCGCTTTTTTATTCTTATATACCATATCTTATATATAAGCTTACAACGCTTTTTATATAAAATTAGCATTAATATTAGATAAACATTAAAAATATTAAAGGCTGAAGTAGATTAGCAATTATGTTAATCTGCTTCAGCCCTTAAATAATATCGAATAATGCTTGTTAATAATCTACACCTTAATCAATTGGTTATTTAGTCCAAATTTTGGGGACAGATCAAAGTGCGGTCAAATTTATGATTATTCTTCTTTTGGTAATCGAATCAGAGCGTAAACCAATCCACCCCATACCAAAGCGAGAGACACGATCATCATAATAATTGCACCAGTACTCATTTTATTCTCCTTTAGTTTCGTCAATGGTTAACTTGGTTTCGCTTTTCCATTTTAAGCGAGAAAGGAAGAATGCCACGACAAGTAAACTAATAGACATCCCCCAACCAAAGGTGTTAACGAACCAGTTTGGATAACCTTCGTAACCTTCAGAAAAGACTTTTGCCCCTTCGCTGAAAAGCATGAATGCTAAAACACCACTCGTTAATACAATGCATAAACGCCAGAAGAAACCAACTTTGAAAGATGAAGTTTCGTTTAAGTGATTACCCAATAAACCGAGTTTTTCATTTGCCACAATCGCAATTAAAGAAGCAAATGCTACGGCAACAATACCAAAATAGTTCACGAATTTATCGAATACATCTAACATTGGTAAGCCAGTTGTCGTACCGAATAAGATGACAGAAACTAACATCATTGGTACACCCACGATGAACGTTACTTTCACACGGCGAATACGAATCTTATCTTGAATTGCAGAAATAATTACCTCAATTACTGAGATGAATGAAGTTAATGCTGCAAAAGTTAATGATCCAAAGAACAATACACCTAGCACTTCACCAAATGGTGCTTTGTTGATGATGGTTGGGAACGCAAAAAATGCTAAACCAATTCCGCCTTTTGCCACCTCACTGACTTCTTGACCTTGTGCTGTTGCAATAAAGCCTAATGCTGCAAATACGCCAATACCCGCTAACACTTCAAAGCTACTGTTAGCAAAACCTACAACCAAGCCGCTGCCAGTCAAATCGGATTCTTTTTTAAGATAAGAGGCGTAAGTCACCATAATCCCAAAGCCGATAGAAAGAGAGAAGAATATTTGCCCATAAGCCGCAATCCATACACTTGGATTGGAAAGTTTCGACCAATCTGGCGTGAATAATGCATCCAAACCTTTTGCTGCGCCTGGTAAGAATAAGGAATAAATCACAAGCGCCATAAACATTACAACGAGCACTGGCATTAATACAGAAGATGCTTTAGCAATCCCTTTTTGAACGCCCATAGACAGCACGCCTAACGCAACAATCCACATCGCAATTAATGGGCCAGTTACCATACCAACAAATTCAAAACTCACACCGTTTTTAATGTCGCCCATTTTTAAGAATTCACCGATGAAGAAATCGATTGGTTTATCGCCCCATGCACCAGTGAAAGAAAAATATGTGTAGCTTGCCGCCCAGCCTAATACCACGGCGTAATATAATCCGATTATGACATTCACCATCATTTGCCACCAACCAAACACTTCAAAGTGCGGGCTAACACGGCGATAAGAAAGTGGTGCGCCACCACGATTGCGGTGACCAATTGCATAATCTAAAAATAAAAGAGGAATCCCTGCGGTTAACAACGCGATAAGGTAAGGGATGATAAATGCTCCACCACCATTTTCATAAGTGGTATAAGGGAAACGCCAAATATTACCAAGACCGACGGCCGAACCAATCGCGGCCATAATAAATGCACGACGACCAGAAAAAGTCTCACGCTTTTGCGCTTTTTGGGCTGAGTGCGCCATAAATTATCCTATGTAAAAAAATGAAAAGAGTTTCAATATAATGAAATCTAATCATCAGTCAATAAATAAGCCAAAAGAACGGTAAAAATTCACGAAATTTTTAATAAAAAGAACATAAACATTCAAAAAAAGCCAATTTTCACCGCACTTTTTTCGTTTTTTTTCGCTCCAGACCCTACCAATGACTCGAAATTTCGCTACAATGCTGAACTTATCCCAAAATAAAAACAACAGGAAACAAACACAATGACAGGTGCACAACTCATCATGGAGTGCCTGAAAGCACACCACGTCACGACTCTTTTCGGCTATCCAGGCGGCGCAATCATGCCAACCTACGATGCCCTTTATGACGCAGGCTTAGATCACTTACTTTGTCGTAATGAACAAGGGGCTGCCATCGCAGCGATTGGTTATGCTCGCTCCACAGGAAAAGTGGGCGTCTGTATTGCAACATCAGGCCCTGGCGCAACCAATTTAGTCACAGGATTAGGCGATGCCATGATGGACTCCATTCCAGTTGTAGCCATTACCGGTCAAGTTTCCTCTCCATTAATCGGCACGGATGCGTTCCAAGAAGCGGATGTTCTTGGCCTTTCCCTTGCTTGCACTAAACACAGCTTTATCGTACAAAGTGTGGATGAATTAGCCGATGTTTTTGCGGAAGCCTTTGAAATTGCCCAAAGCGGACGTCCAGGCCCTGTTCTTATTGATGTGCCTCGCGATATTCAAATTGGTGAAGTTCCTGAGAATGTAAAAGCCTACGTTAAAACACCAGAAAAACCAACCGCACTTTCAGTAGATAAACTCACTGAAGCAAAAGAATTATTAAAAAATGCTAAAAAACCAGTACTTTATGTGGGCGGCGGTGTTGGTATGGCGAAGGCTGCTCCTGCCTTATGCGAATTTTTAACCCAGACTCAAATGCCATCTGTCTCAACTCTAAAAGGTTTAGGTGCAATTGATCCAAACGATGATGTGTATATGGGAATGATTGGTATGCATGGCACAAAAGCTGCTAATTTTGCCGTGCAAGAAAGTGATTTATTACTTGTATGCGGTGCTCGTTTTGACGATCGTGTAACAGGTAAACTCGATACTTTTGCGCCTCATGCTAAAGTGATTCATTGTGATATTGATGCGGCAGAAATCCATAAATTACGCCGTGCAGATGTTGCACTACAAGGGGATTTAATCCAATCACTTAATGCACTCAAACAAGAGCTTGATATTGAACCTTGGCGTGAACAAATCAGAAATTTCAAAGCAAAATTAGATTTCACTTATGTTGAAAATCAAGGCAATCGCCCGATTGATCCTTGGGCATTACTCAACACCCTATCTAATCGCAAACCAAATAATGCGGTAATTTGTACCGATGTGGGGCAGCATCAAATGTGGTCAGCGCAACACATGAAACATTTTGCGCCAGAGAACTACATTACTTCGGCAGGTTTCGGCACAATGGGCTTTGGCTTACCCGCTGCTGTGGGAGCCAAAAAAGCACGCCCACAAGATGAAGTCATTTTAGTTACGGGTGATGGTTCGTTAATGATGAATATCCAAGAATTGGGTTCAATCAAACGTGGCAATTTACCGGTAAAAATTTTGCTACTGGATAACCAACGCTTAGGTATGGTTCGCCAATGGCAGGATTTATTCTGGAATAAACGTCGCAGTGAAACGATTTTAGACGACAACCCAGATTTTGTGATGCTTGCTAATGCGTTCGGTATTCCAGCAGAACGTATTGAGTCAGCCGATGATGTGGATGCAGCACTCAACCGATTATTAAACAGCAAAACAGCCTATTTATTACAAGTATGTATTCCACCTGATGAATGTGTATGGCCACTTGTGCCACCGGGTGCATGTAACGCGGATATGGTAGAGGAGATGAACTAATGAATGAATATAAACTGGAACTCGTCGCTCGCCATCGTCCAGAAGTATTGGAACGCATTTTACGCGTAGCACGCCATCGCGGGTTTACCGTTACAACAATGGAAATGGCACTAATTGAAAGCCAAGTGCGGCTAAAAATTACCGTAAAATCTGACCGCACTTTAGATCTGTTAGTGAATCAGTTGGCGAAATTGCCAGATGTTTTAATGGTTAATTAAGAATATTTTATCAAATAATTTCTTCGACTTTTCTTCTGTCAAATCTCCCCTTCCCCTCTTTGCTAAAGAGGGGGATTGAATTGAGATAAATTTAAGTATTAGTGTTGAACTTTAACAACACTAGAATGTGAATGAAACAATGGTTATCCACTTACTAAAGAAATTCTCCCTCTTTAGCAAAGAGGGGAAGGGGAGATTTGGCAGTCTCAATTAACGAAGAAATTAATCACACAAACGAACCCTAAAATTTTACTCGGAGAGATTATTTATGCCAAAACTACGTTCAGCGACCAGCACACAAGGTCGTAATATGGCAGGTGCACGTGCCTTATGGCGTGCAACAGGGATGAAAGAAAATGACTTTGGTAAGCCGATTATTGCGGTGGTGAACTCTTTCACCCAATTTGTGCCAGGACATGTGCATTTAAAAGATATGGGACAGCTTGTTGCCGCAGAAATTGAAAAAGCGGGCGGCGTAGCAAAAGAATTTAACACCATTGCGGTGGATGATGGTATCGCGATGGGACACGGTGGAATGCTTTATTCTTTGCCAAGCCGTGATTTAATTGCAGACAGCGTGGAATATATGGTCAATGCACACTGTGCTGATGCGATGGTGTGTATTTCCAACTGTGACAAAATCACCCCAGGAATGTTGATGGCGGCAATGCGCTTAAACATTCCGACAATTTTTGTTTCAGGCGGCCCAATGGAAGCGGGCAAAACAAAACTTTCTGATCAATTAATCCGCTTAGATTTAGTTGATGCGATGATTGAGGCAGCCGATCCAAATGTGTCAGATGAACGTATTGATGCCATTGAACGTAGCGCTTGCCCAACTTGTGGTTCTTGTTCTGGCATGTTTACCGCTAACTCAATGAACTGCTTAACTGAAGCCTTAGGTTTATCTTTACCAGGCAATGGTTCTATGTTGGCGACCCATGCTGACCGAAAAGAATTATTCTTAAAAGCAGGTCGCCAAATCGTTGAGCTTTGCAAACGCTATTACAAACAAGATGATACAAGCGTATTACCTCGTTCAATCGGTACTTTTGATGCCTTTGAAAATGCAATGAGCCTCGATATCGCAATGGGTGGTTCAAGCAATACAGTTTTACACTTGTTAGCGGCAGCACAAGAAGCAGGCGTAGATTTTAAAATGGAAGATATTGACCGTTTATCGCGCAAAGTACCTTGTTTAAGCAAAATTGCGCCAAACACCAATAAATACCATATGGAAGATGTACACCGTGCAGGCGGTATTATGGGATTGTTAGGTGAATTAGATCGCGCTGGATTAATTCATAAAAATACACACACCGTGCTTGGAATGAGCATGGGAGAACAACTAGACCAATACGATATTATTCGCAATCAAGATGAAGAATTACATAAATTCTTCCGTGCAGGCCCTGCAGGTATCCGCACAACTCAAGCATTCTCACAAGATTGCCGCTGGGATACCGTCGATAATGATCGTGTAAACGGTTGTATTCGCAATAAAGAAAATGCGATCTCACAAGAAGGTGGCTTGGCCGTATTATTCGGTAATCTCGCTGAAGATGGATGTATCGTTAAAACCGCGGGCGTAGATGAATCTATTTGGAAATTCACCGGCACTGCAATCGTATTTGAAAGCCAAGAAGATGCGGTTGCGGGTATTTTGGGTGGCAAAGTCAAAGAAGGTCATGTTGTTGTTATCCGTTACGAAGGCCCTAAAGGCGGACCTGGTATGCAAGAAATGTTATACCCAACTAGTTACTTAAAATCGATGGGCTTAGGTAAAAAATGTGCTTTATTAACAGATGGTCGCTTCTCTGGCGGTACATCAGGTTTGTCTATTGGACATGCTTCACCTGAAGCTGCTTCTGGCGGTGCAATCGGCTTAGTACGCGATGGCGATATTATCAACATTGACATTCCAAACCGTGCAATTAACTTAGAAATCAGTAATGAAGAACTCGCAGCACGCAGAGCAGAACAAGATCAAAAAGGTTGGCAGCCTGCTAACCGTGAACGTGAAGTCTCTTTCGCATTGAAAGTATTCGGTCACTTTGCAACCTCAGCGGACAAAGGTGCGGTACGCGATAAAACATTATTAAAATAATTTAACGGTTCCCCCTCCTTCATAAGAGGGGGATAAAACAAAGGAAAAACTAACCGCACTTCATCATCAAAACAAACACTATGAAAAACCTACTCACCAATCCTCAACCTTCTCAATCAGATTATATCAATGCCATTGTTAAACTTGGTTCACGCGTATATGAAGCAGCGCAAGTGACCCCTTTACAAAAAATGGGAAAACTTTCTGAACGACTGCACAATAATATCTGGATTAAACGTGAAGACCGTCAGCCAGTAAACAGTTTTAAACTACGCGGCGCTTACGCCATGATTTCTAGCCTTTCAGCAGAACAAAAAGCAGCGGGCGTAATAGCGGCATCTGCAGGTAACCATGCGCAAGGCGTGGCATTATCAGCGAAACAATTAGGCTTAAAAGCATTGATCGTCATGCCACAAAACACGCCAAGCATTAAAGTGGATGCAGTGCGTGGTTTTGGTGGTGAGGTGTTGTTGCATGGTGCTAATTTCGATGAAGCCAAAGCAAAAGCGATTGAGCTTTCAAAAGAAAAAAACATGACATTTATTCCACCATTCGATCATCCATTAGTGATCGCAGGACAAGGCACGTTAGCGATGGAAATGCTACAACAAGTGGCAGATTTGGATTATGTGTTTGTACAAGTCGGCGGGGGTGGCTTAGCTGCAGGTGTAGCAATTTTGCTTAAGCAATTTATGCCGGAAATTAAAATCATTGGTGTAGAATCAAAGGATTCTGCATGCTTAAAAGCTGCTCTCGATAAAGGCGAACCAACAGATTTAAATCATGTTGGATTATTTGCAGATGGCGTTGCCGTAAAACGCATTGGTGACGAAACATTCCGTCTATGTCAGCAATATCTTGATGATATGGTATTGGTCGATAGTGACGAAGTGTGTGCAGCAATGAAAGATTTGTTTGAGAACGTTCGTGCTGTTGCAGAACCATCGGGTGCGTTAGGTTTAGCCGGTTTGAAAAAATATGCAAAACAAAACCATATTGAAGACAAAAATATGGCGGCAATTTTGTCTGGCGCAAACTTGAATTTCCACACGTTACGTTATGTATCTGAACGTTGTGAAATTGGTGAAAACCGAGAAGCTTTATTAGCTGTGACCATGCCTGAACAACCTGGTAGTTTCTTAAAATTTGCTTATGTATTAGGTAACAGAGCAGTAACCGAATTCAGTTACCGTTATGCAGATGATAAACGTGCTTGCGTGTTTGTCGGGGTAAGAACGACAAATGAGCAAGAAAAAGCAGATATTATTGCAGACCTCACTAAAAATGGTTTTGATGTTGAGGATATGTCTGATGATGATATTGCGAAAACGCATGTTCGCTATTTAATGGGTGGTCGGGTAGCCAATGATAATGAACGCTTATATACGTTCGAATTCCCAGAGCAAAAAGGTGCGTTATTGAAATTCTTGGAAACATTACAAAATCGTTGGAATATTTCATTATTCCACTATCGTGCCCACGGCGCGGACTATGGAAATATCCTTGCAGGTTTCCAAATTGAAGAATCCGAACAAGCAGAATTTGAACAGGCACTTGCTCAACTCAATTATGTTTTTGAAGATGTAACAGAGAGCAAATCTTATCGTTATTTCTTACGTTAATCTTATAAAAAAGGCGTGATATTTTTCACGCCTTTGTATTATTCAAACTCTAATTCCACCAGACTTTCGCCAAGTAAATTCACTAATTCCGTCAGAATTTCATCTGTTGGAATAATCGACCATTGCACGCCCAAACGTAACAACGCACGACCTCTCGGACTTTGGTAATACACGTTAATCGGCAACGTTCCACCACTCACCGGCTCAAGTAATGCTTTAAGTTGTTTAATGAAACTTGGTGTAATTTGATGCTCAGAAAGGCTGATAGCTAAGGATTTAACATAACGAGAACGAGCCTCATCTAAGGTCATTAACTCGCGCACCGTCATTTTTAAGCCACCAGAGAAATCATCAAAGCTCACTTGCCCTGAAGCCACAATCACAGTATCTTTTTGTAATTTCTCACCAAATTGTTCTAGACTTTCACCAAATAATGTTAAATCTAAGCGACCTGAACGGTCGTCCAATGTTGCAATACCTAGCCGATTGCCTTTTTTCGTCATCGCAATTCTCGATGCCACCACTAGCCCTGCCACAGTGCTAATTTGTCCACGGCGATTTGGTGCAAGATCTTTTAAGCGAGTTGAAGTGTAATGAGAAAGTTCTTTCAAATAACGGCTAACAGGATGGCTACTTAAATAAAGCCCCAAGGTTTCTCGTTCACCATCAAGGATTTGTTTTTCGGTATAAGGTGGTGTATTGGCATAGGCATTTTCCACTTCTTCATGGGTTTCAGTCAGTACACCGAACATATCCGTTTGCCCCATTGCTTCATCTTTCGCATGCTGATCGGAAGCTCTAAGCGCATCTTCTAAATTCTTAGAAAGTGCGGCGCGATGTGGCCCTAATTTATCAAAGGCACCTGACATAATTAGGCTTTCAAAGGTACGACGGTTAATTTTTTTCAAATCTACACGAGCGCATAAATCGAATAAATCTTTGAAAATCCCCCCTTCATTTCTAGCCGTCACAAGTGCTTCAATCGGGCCTTCCCCCACACCCTTAATCGCGCCAATACCATATACAATTTCGCCTTGTTCATTGACGCTAAAATGGTGTTTGCCGATATTAATATCTGGTGGCGTTACTTTTAAGCCCATACGCAAACATTCATCGTACAAACCTACGATTTTATCCGTATTATCCATTTCAGATGTCATCACTGCAGCCATAAATTCTGCAGGGAAATGAGTTTTGAGCCAAAGGGTTTGATAAGATACCAAGGCATAAGCAGCGGAGTGAGATTTATTAAAACCATAGCCAGCAAATTTTTCCACCAAGTCGAAAATCTTCATGGATAACTCACCATCAACACCGTTTTTCTCAGCACCTTCTTTAAATACAGAACGCTGTTTTGCCATTTCTTCTGGTTTCTTTTTACCCATCGCCCGACGCAATAAGTCAGCTCCACCCAGCGTATAACCAGCCAACACCTGCGCAATTTGCATCACTTGTTCTTGATACAAAATAATACCGTAAGTCGGCTCAAGAATAGGTTTCAAGCTTTCATGTTGATATTCTGCATCTGGGTAAGATACTTCTTCTCGCCCGTGTTTACGGTCGATAAAGTTATCCACCATGCCTGATTGCAACGGACCAGGACGGAACAATGCCACCAACGCGATGATATCTTCAAAACAGTCTGGCTGCAGGCGCTTAATCAAATCCTTCATTCCTCGCGATTCCAACTGGAACACAGCGGTGGTTTCAGAACGTTTAAGTAATTCAAAAGATTCAGGATCATCAAGTGGAATGGCAGCAATATCTACTCTAGGCTTGCCTTCACGCACCATACGAGCATTAATCATATCCAATGCCCATTTAATGATAGTAAGAGTACGCAAGCCTAGGAAGTCAAATTTCACAAGCCCCGCATATTCCACATCATTTTTATCAAAGTGAGTAACCGGATGTAAGCCTTCATTATCACAATAGAGCGGTGCAAAATCAGTAATTAAGGTTGGCGAAATGACCACGCCTCCAGCATGTTTACCCGCATTACGTGTCACGCCTTCCAGCTTGCGCGCCATATCAATCAACGCTTGCACTTCTTCATCGCTGTCGTAGGCGATCTGTAATTGTGGCTCAGCTTCAAATGCTTTCGCAAGCGTCATACCAGGATCTGGCGGAATCAATTTAGAAATACGATCAACGAAACCATACGGATGCCCCAATACGCGCCCTACATCACGAATCACCGCTTTTGCCGCCATGGTTCCAAAGGTGATAATTTGTGATACCGCGCCACGACCGTAGGTTTCAGCAACGTGCTCAATTACTCGGTCTCGACCATCCATACAGAAATCCACGTCGAAATCGGGCATAGACACACGTTCTGGATTTAAGAAACGTTCAAAAAGCAAATCGAATTCTAGCGGGTCTAAATCAGTGATTTTTAATGCGTAAGCCACTAATGAACCCGCACCAGAACCACGACCCGGCCCAACAGGAATATCGTTATCTTTCGACCATTGAATAAACTCCATTACGATCAAGAAATAACCCGGGAATCCCATTTGGTTAATTACATCCAGCTCAACTTGCAAGCGTTCATCATATTTTGGTCTTTTTTCTAACCGCACTTTTTCATCAGGAAATAAAAAAGCTAAACGTTCTTCCAAACCTTCTTTAGCTTTTTGCACCAAGAAATCTTCTGTACTTAAATCTCCCGTTGGGAATTGAGGCAAGAAATATTGACCAAGGCGCAAAGTCACACTACAACGTTGCGCGATTAATAAAGTATTTTCGAGAGCGGAAGGAATATCAGCGAATAACTTACACATTTCGTCTTCGCTGCGGAAATATTGCTGTGGGGTATAACGTTTTGGACGTTTAGGATCATCTAATGTATAGCCATCACGAATCGCAACACGAATTTCATGGGCTTCAAAATCATCGGATTTCAAGAACATCACATCGTTCGTCGCCACTAAAGGCAATCCATGACTTTTAGCTAATTTTAATGCGGCTTGGATATAACGTTCTTCATCAGGTCTGCCAGTGCGCGTAAGTGCAAGATAAAAATGATCAGCAAAAAATTCTTGGTAAAAAGCGACCGCACTTTCAATTTCTGCAGCGTTTTCTTTCAACAATTTTTTACCTACATCGCCTTGTGTCCCTCCTGATAAAATAATCACCCCTTCTCGGTGTTCAATTAACCAATTTTGATCGATATAAGGATTGTCATCGTAACCGCGCTGATAGGCTTTTGAGAGCAATAATGTGATGTTTTTATAGCCTTCGTTGTTCTTTGCCAAAAGCGTCAAATCAAACATTTCATTACCGCATAGTGCATTTTTCACTTTAACATCGGCACCAATAATGGGCTTCATACCCGAAGAAAGCATTTCGCCATAAAAACGCACCACACCACAAAAATTAGTAAAATCCGTTAATCCCATTGCGACCATTTCATTGGCAGCACAAGCTTTCACGAGAGGTTTCACTTTGACGATACTGTCAATCATCGAAAAATCTGTGTGCGTGCGAAGATGGACGAAACGAGGCTGGGATGACATTGAAAATCCTTAAAGTGCGGTTAAATTTTGCCGTAAATATTGAGGCGGTATTATAGCGAATTTTTCAAATAAATGCCTATGCAACAAATGGCTTTTCTAATCCGCTCAGATAACCGATTGCGTGAATAAAAAATGTTAAGTAGATCAAAATTTTGATAATTATCCGTTCCCATTTTGGGTGATTTCGGCTAGTCTAACGGCGATTTATTTATTTCAAGAGAATAAGGATGATCCTATGACAACTCTTTTTCATGTAGCGCAAAATTGGTTAAACCAAGATCCTGACGCAGAAACTCGTGCAGAATTAACCGCACTTTTAGATGCGGCAAAAGGCGGAGATAAAGCGGCAGAAGCAGAATTACATGCGCGTTTTGATGGTCGTTTACAATTTGGTACGGCAGGTTTACGTGGCCGTTTACAAGCTGGCTCAATGGGGATGAACCGAGTGTTAGTTTCTCAAGCTGCTGGTGGTTTAGCGGAATATTTAAAAGGTTATGATAAAGAACCATCAATCGTAATTGGTTACGATGGCCGTAAAAACTCCGATGTTTTTGCCCGTGATACGGCTGAAATTATGGCGGGTGCAGGCGTAAAAGCTTATTTATTACCACGCAAATTACCGACTCCAGTTTTAGCTTATGCTATCCAATATTTTGATACCACTGCAGGTGTAATGGTGACAGCAAGCCATAACCCACCGGAAGATAACGGCTATAAAGTGTATTTAGGTAAAGAAAATGGCGGCGGTCAAATCGTTTCACCGGCAGATAAAGACATCGCAGCATTAATTGATAAAGTTGCAGCAGGCAATATCCAAGATTTACCACGTAGCGATAATTATGTGGTGTTAAATGATGAAGTTGTAGATGCGTACATTGCAAAAACTGCATCATTAGCTAAAGAGCCAGCTTGCGACATTAACTATGTTTATACCGCTATGCACGGTGTTGGCTATGAAGTTTTAAGTAAAACTCTGGCAAAAGCAGGCTTACCACAACCTCACGTAGTGGCAGATCAAGTTTGGCCAGATGGCACATTCCCAACGGTGAATTTCCCAAATCCAGAAGAAAAAGGCGCATTAGATTTAGCAATTAAAGTGGCAAAAGAAAAGAATGCTGAATTCATCATTGCTAATGACCCAGATGCAGACCGTTTAGCTGTTGCAGTGCCTGATGCGCAAGGTAACTGGAAATCACTACACGGCAACGTAGTAGGCTGTTTCTTAGGTTGGTACTTAGCAAAACAATATCAAGGTAAACAAGGCACATTGGCTTGCTCGCTTGTTTCTTCTCCTGCGCTCGCTGAAATTGCGAAAAAATATGGTTTCCAATCAGAAGAAACCTTAACCGGTTTCAAATATATCGGTAAAGTATCAGGCTTATTGTTTGGTTTTGAAGAAGCATTGGGCTATTTAGTAGACCCAGACAAAGTTCGCGATAAAGACGGTATTTCTGCAGCAATCGTGTTCTTAGATCTTGTGCGTAACTTGAAAAAACAAGGCAAAACTTTAGCGGATTATGCTGATGAATTTACCAAAGAATTTGGTGCTTATGTGAGTGGACAAATCTCTATTCGAGTAAGTGATCTTTCAGAAATCGGAAAATTAATGACCGCACTTCGTAACAATCCACCAGCAGAAATCGCTGGCGTGAAAGTGGCACAATTTATCGACCATACTAAAACAGATCGTCAAAGCGATATCCTTGTATTTAACTTGGAAAATGGCGGACGCTTAATTGCTCGTCCTTCAGGTACTGAGCCAAAAATTAAATTCTACTTGGATGCGCGCGGTAAAGATCCAAAAGATGCAGATCGTGTATTAGCAGAATTTGATGAAGGTGTTCGTCACATTCTTCGCCAAGATGCTTATGGCAAACAAGCTTGCTAATTAATCGCTTCTAAAAATAAAACGCACTTTGTAGAAAGTGCGTTTTTTATGAGCCTAATATCTCTAAAAAATCGACTGTTAGTCATTTAATAAAATGCGATAAATTTTTACCGCACTTTCGATTTTTATAAACTAATTTCTAGCTGTTCATAAGCTTGTTTTACTTTTTCCAAGGCTTTTTCAACGGATACATCACGCGCAAGTAAAACGCCTAAGCGTCGATGACCATTCACTTCACCTTTACCAAATAATCGGATATTAGTATGAGGTTGCGCCAGTGCTTTTTCGATTCCACCAAATTGCACATTTTGTGATTTGCCTTCCACAACAATAGCTTTAGACGCCGATGGGCTAATCAACGTAATATCGGGGATTGGTAAACCTAAGATTGCACGAGCATGTAAAGCGAATTCGGAAAGCTCTTGAGAAATCAGCGTTACCATTCCAGTATCATGAGGACGAGGTGATACTTCATTGAAAATCACCTCATCACCACACACAAACATCTCCACACCAAAAATACCGAATCCACCCAATGCACTGGTAATCTTTTCAGCAATCGATTGCGCTTTTGATAATGCAATATCCGACATAGCTTGAGGCTGCCAAGATTCCCGATAATCACCATCTTCTTGACGATGACCTATTGGCGCAAGGAAACTTGTACCATTGATATGGCGAACTGTCAGTAACGTGATTTCATAATCAAATTTGACAAAACCTTCAACAATCACTCGACCTGCACCCGCACGCCCACCTTCTTGCGCATAATCCCAAGCTTTTTTAATGTCATCTTTAGACTTTAAAATGCTTTGCCCATGTCCAGAAGAAGACATAATCGGTTTCACCACACAAGGAATACCAATTTTTTCAACCGCACTTTGAAAGTCTGAAAAATTATCCACAAATTGGTAAGGTGAAGTTGGTAGCCCTAACTCTTCTGAAGCTAGACGACGAATCCCTTCACGATTCATCGTAAGTTGAGTTGCTTTTGCAGTCGGCACAACATTAAAGCCGGCTTGCTCTAATTCAACCAAAGTGGCAGTCGAAATAGCTTCAACTTCGGGAACAATGTAGTCAGGATTTTCTTTCTCCACAAGCGTTTTCAATGCATTACCATCTAACATGGAAATGGTGTATGCACGATGTGCCACTTGTTGTGCTGGGGCATTTTCATAGCGATCGACTGCAATAACTTCAACGCCTAAACGTTGCAATTCAATCACTACTTCTTTACCCAGTTCACCAGAACCCAACATCATTACTTTGGTTGCATTAGGGGTTAATGCTGTGCCAAGTGTTGTCATGATTTCTCCTATTTTAATAACGAATCATCAAGTGCCAAATCTTCATTTTTATTCACGCCCACACCGCGTGCGATAACATTTTTTGCAATTTCGTGTGCTTCTTCCAAAGAATGTTCGGTATAAGTACCGCATTGATAAATATTTAATTCAGGGATAGTTGTTTGATCTTGCACACCTAAAATATCCTGCATTGAAGCTAGCCAAGCTTGTGCTACTTGCTGTTCATTTGGCGTACCAATCAAGGACATATAGAATCCCGTGCGACATCCCATCGGAGAAATATCAATAATTTCAACGCTATCGCTATTTAAATGATCACGCATGAAACCCGCAAACAAATGTTCAAGCGTATGAATACCTTTTGGAGGAAGAATTTCTTTATTTGGAATACAGAAACGTAAATCAAAAATGGTAATGTCATCACCTTTTGGCGTGCGCATCGTTTTTGCAACACGTACTGCTGGTGCATTCATTTTGGTATGATCCACTTTAAAACTATCAAGTAATGGCATAAAGTTTTCCTTATAAATCAGTAAATTAAAAATAAATTTGAATAAATGTTCATTTTTTGCAAATTCTAATGAACTTTATGGCAAAGCTCATTGTCTTATGTAACAAGCAGCTTGCAGTTGTTTTAATAAAATTGGTTCCTTAGGTTATTGCCCCACATTTATTGTGGGGTTTCTTTTATACAAAAATTTTTATTTTGAAAGTTTTCAAAAAAATTTGAACTTTCTTATAAAGTGCTAGTCTCATGGAACAAGCAACTTGCAGTTGTTTTAATAAAATTGGTTCCTTAGG
>NZ_JH591064.1:0-34725 GCF_000242295.1 Haemophilus sp. oral taxon 851 str. F0397 | reverse complement strand
AGTTGTTTTAATAAAATTGGTTCCTTAGGTTATTTGCCCCGCATTCATTGTGGGGCTTTTTCTTGCGCATTTTATAATAAGAATGGTGCACTAAAAAACAATAACGCAACATAACGAACCAGTTTTCCAAGAAAGATAAAGATGCTACTTGCCACAAAATTTAATCTTAACCAACCAGCTATAGCACAAAATAAATCACCAACGACAGGTACCCAGCTTAAAAGTAAAGTAATCGCCCCATAACGCTTTATCTGATTTGTGACCCATAAAGTGCGGTGATTTTTTGGATCAAATTTTGGCATCCATCGCCCAATCCCGTAAGTAGTTAAACTCCCCAATCCATTGCCAAGTGTGGCGAAAAGAACGAGTGCCAATATATCTGTACTAAATAAAGATCCCAACACTAATTTAGGTACAGCAAGAGCAACAAACACCACTTCTGAATTACCTGGTAATACCGTTGCACTCAAGAATGCACTGACAAACATAAGGCATAACGCATGAGTTTGCCAAAAATCAGCGCTAAAAAATGAAAAAATATCCATTATCTTGGCGAGATAATTTCTCGTGTGCGAACATCAAACACGTCCATTCCCGCATTTAATCCCGCTTGCACACCTAAATCCGCATCTTCAAATACGATACAACGACTTGGATTTGCTTGAATTAATTCCGCACAACGTAAAAAAGTTTCTGGATGTGGTTTATGTTCTTTTACATCGTCTGCACTGACAATGGCATTAAAGTAAGGTGCAATAGCCAGTTTATCCATCAACATATCAATAATTTTACGGTGTGAGCCAGACCCCAGAGCAATCGGCTTTTTCTGATGAAAAGATTTAATAATTTCAAAGGTTGGCAATAACTTTGATTGAGTCGGAATAAGTTGATAAGACAACTCGCGTTTTGCAGCCAACACATCCTCAATTCGATCAAGTGGCATATTCGCCGCTTTCATCATTTCTCCCGCAATGGTTCGAACCGTCGCCCCGCCGAAGTTATACATAATTTGGCAATCAAATTCATAGCCAAATCGCTCTCCCACCATCCTCCAAGCCTGCGCATGCACGGGCATGGTATCGATTAAAGTGCCATCCATATCAAAAATCAATCCTTCATATGGATTGAACATCTCATAATCTAACATTTTTACACCCTTACAAATTTTTTACCATTTTGCTACAAAACTGTGATCTGTGCACTGTTTTATTTTGGTAAAGTGCGGTAAATTAGTGAACAAATTTTGAACTAATAAAAACAAATGCGGTTATTTAAGCAACTAGAACGTTGGAAAATTCGCAGGCAAATAAATCAATCTATTATTGATGTGGTATTTCGTTTACGAGATCAATTAGCTCATTACTGGCAAGCTGATGTGAATACGCCTCAAGTGGATTTTATGCTGCTACACATTGCTTGCAGCTTAGGTCGAATAGAACGAGGGGGTTGCGTTTCACCACTTTATCCAGAAATGCTCGAAGAAATTCAAAGTGCGGTCATTTTTCCACAAGTTTTAGCCATCCATCAAGATTTGCTCAAGTTGATGCCGTTTTCCATTCCTGAAGCAGAACAAACTTATTTTTTAGCAAACATTCATTCTTTGGTTATTGAACAGAAGCAATTAAAGCGTGTGGTGATAAATAAGCCCACTTATAAAAAATGACCTAGCTTTTAAACTAGGTCATTTTGATATCTTAACGATATTTATCTAGAAATTTGTAATACTGCACACCAATCTTTGTCGCAAGATCTTTGATAATTCTACCACCATAAACAGAAGGGACTTTCAGGCCTTCAAAAATAGATAAACGTTCATCGTCTCCCAAAATCGCCTCCGCTACAATTCGCCCCGCAAGACCCGTCAAAGCCACACCATGACCAGAATAACCATGAGCAAAATAAATGTGCGGAGAAATACGACCAAAATGTGGCGTTGAGTTTAAGGTCATATCAATCGGGCCAGCCCAGCCATAATCGATTTTTACATTTTCAAGTTGTGGGAATACGCGCAACATATTTTTCCGCATAATCGCGACCATATTTTTTTCTGAGCTAGAATCACTACCAAAGAGCAAGCGATTGTCAGCACTTAAACGATAATAGTCCAATAATAAGTTGTTATCACACACCGACATACCATTATTAATAACAGAATCAGCAACCGCTTGGCTTAACGGCTCTGTGGCAATAATAAAACTTTCCACAGGTAATATTTTACGATTAATTCCGTGATGAATAGATTTTGGGAGCGCATCAATATAAGCATTGGTGGCTAAAATAACGTCTAGAGAAATAACCGCACTTTTAGCTGTTTTAACCTCAATGCAACCATTTTTCTCAACCATATCCACTACGGGAGATTGTTCAAAAATCTGAACGCCAAGATCGACACAAGCTTTCGCTAAACCTAAGCAATAATTAAGTGGATGCAAATGCCCTGAATTACTATCAAATAAGCCGCCCACATAAATATCACTGCCTAAGTGCTGTTTTAATTTAGCCTTATCCCAAAGTTGCATATTCTGATAGCCAAAATTCTCATGACTTTCTTTTTCAATTTTAATTAAGTCATCCATTCGGCGTTCATTTAATGCCAATGTGGCATAGCCTTTTTTCCAATCACATTGAATGCCATATTTTTCAATACGCTCATCAATAATATCAATGGCTTCTAATGACATATTCCAAAGTTTATGCGCTTTATCTTCACCAACTTGTTTAACGTATTCATCAATGCCTTCTTCAAAGCCATTAATTGCCTGCCCACCACTACGACCAGAAGCGCCAAAGCCCACTCGAGCGCCCTCTAATACAATGACTTTTTTTCCTTTCTCCGCGAGTTCTAATGCCGCAGATAAACCAAAAAATCCAGCCCCGATCACACACACATCAGCATGTTCAATTTGAGTTAACGGCGGGAATTGAAAATCTTGGTTACGAGAGTCGAAATAATAAGAGCGAACGTGTTCTTGATAGGCAAAATTAAGCATAAAAAATCTCTTAGGAAAAAACTGGCAAAATCTTACCCCGAAAGGGAAATATGTCAAACCTTTTACAAAAAAAATGCTATACTGCGCGCGCGCAAAATTTGTGCGTTTTATAATGAACGATAACCCTCGGAGGTCAATAAATTGAAAAAATTCTTTGCTCACTCACTCAAAAATCTTTTCCTTTCCACCACCGCACTTTTCGCGGCTTCCGCTTTTGCCAATAACAAACTTTACGTCTATAACTGGACAGACTATGTACCTTCTGATTTAGTCGCGCAGTTCTCTAAAGAAACCGGCATCGAGGTGATTTATTCTACCTTTGAAAGCAACGAAGAAATGTACGCGAAACTCAAACTTACTCAGAATACTGGCTCTGGCTATGATTTGGTGTTTCCATCAAGTTACTACGTAAATAAGATGATTAAGGAAAAGATGCTTCAACCGATTGATCAAAGTAAATTGACCAATATTCATCAAATCCCTAAACATTTATTAAACAAAGAATTCGACCCCGAAAATAAATATTCATTACCTTACGTTTACGGACTTACTGGTATTGAAGTTAATGCGGATGAGATTGATCCTAAAACTATCACCAGCTGGGCAGATTTATGGAAACCTGAATTTAAAGGTAAAGTTCTTATGACCAGTGATGCGCGTGAAGTGTTCCACGTAGCATTATTACTTGATGGTAAATCTCCAAATACTACCAATGAAGAAGACATCAGAACAGCTTATGAGCGTTTAGAAAAACTTTTACCAAATGTGGCGACCTTTAACTCTGACTCGCCAGAAGTCCCTTACGTACAAGGTGAAGCTGCAATTGGTATGATTTGGAATGGTTCTGCTTATTTAGCACATAAAGAAAATCCATCTCTCCAATTTGTGTATCCAAAAGAAGGAGCAATTTTCTGGATGGATAACTATGCGATTCCAACTACAGCAAAAAATGTTGAAGGCGCACATAAGTTCATTGACTTCTTACTTCGTCCAGAAAATGCTAAAGTTGTAGTAGAACGCATGGGCTTTTCTATGCCAAATGAAGGCGTAAAAAACTTATTAAGTCCTGAGTTAGCCAACGATCCAAAATTATTCCCACCGGCTGAAGAAGTAGAAAAAGGGATTATGCAAGGTGATGTTGGTGAAGCTATCGATATTTATGAAAAATATTGGAGCAAATTAAAAACCAATTAATTTCTCAATTTAAAAAACAAAAAAGTGCGGTGAAAATTCACCGCACTTCTTGTATCAGAAAAGAAAATATTTAAAGAATAAAACGACTTAAATCTTCATTTTCGACCACTTCGCCAAGTGCATCCGCTACATAAGCTGCATCAATATCGACTGTTTGACCATTCATATCACTTGCGCTGAAAGAAATTTTATCCATTAAACGTTCCATTACCGTATGCAAACGACGTGCACCGATATTTTCCGTTTTTTCATTCACACGGAATGCAGCCTCAGCAATTTTCTTAACCGCATCGGTTGTAAATTCAATATTAACCCCTTCTGTTGCCATCAAAGCTTTGTATTGCTCGGTTAAAGAGGCATGAGGCTCCGTTAAAATACGCTCAAAATCAGCCGCACTTAATGCGGTTAGTTCAACACGAATCGGCAAACGACCCTGCAACTCTGGAATTAAATCTGAAGGACGAGCAACTTGGAATGCACCAGACGCAATAAATAAGATGTGATCGGTTTTAACCATTCCGTGTTTGGTGCTAACGGTCGAACCTTCCACTAACGGAAGTAAATCACGTTGCACGCCTTCACGCGATACATCTGCACCACTGTATTCACCTTTCTTACAAATTTTGTCGATTTCATCGATGAAAACAATACCATTTTGTTCTACCGCATCAATCGCTTTTTGTTTAAGTTCTTCAGGGTTAATTAATTTCGCTGCTTCATCATCAATCAACGCTTTCAACGCATCTTTAATTTTCATTTTGCGTTTTTTCGTTTTATCTGAACCTAAATTTTGGAACAATGATTGCAGTTGATTTGTCATTTCTTCCATGCCTGGAGGAGCCATAATTTCAACGCCCATAGACACGCCTGCAGACACATCAATTTCGATTTCTTTATCATCTAATTGACCTTCACGTAATTTTTTACGGAACGCTTGGCGAGTACTGCTGTGATTATCATGGCTTTCAACTTCGCCCCATTGATTTTTAGCTGGGGGAAGTAAAGCATCCAAGATACGCTCTTCAGCTGCATCTTCAGCTCTTGCTCTGTTCTTCGCAATTTCCTGCTGGCGAACAAGCTTCATCGCACTATCTGTTAAATCACGAATAATGGAATCCACCTCTTTCCCCACATAACCCACTTCGGTAAATTTCGTTGCTTCCACTTTGATAAATGGCGCGTTAGCTAATTTTGCTAAACGACGCGCAATTTCAGTTTTACCCACACCAGTTGGGCCAATCATTAAAATATTTTTTGGGGTCACTTCATGACGCAAGGGTTCTTGAAGCTGCATACGGCGCCAGCGATTACGCAGCGCAATCGCCACAGCACGTTTTGCATCGGCTTGACCAATAATATGCTGATCTAATTCAGAAACTATTTCGCGAGGAGTCATTTCAGACATAGCTTTTTCCTTAATTCGGTAATTCTTCAATAGTGAAATTGGTATTTGTGAACACGCAAATATCACCAGCAATTTTCAAAGATTTTTCAACAATTTCACGAGCAGAAAGTTCGGTATTTTCCACCAATGCACGTGCTGCAGACAACGCATAGTTACCACCCGATCCGATTGCTAAAATTTGATCTTCTTCTGGTTGAACCACGTCGCCAATACCCGTGATGATTAAACTTTCTTTTTCATCCGCTACAATTAACATCGCTTCTAACTTACGGAGTGCACGATCTGTACGCCAATCTTTTGCTAATTCCACCGCACTTTTTAGCAAGTGCCCTTGGTGCATTTCAAGTTTACGTTCAAATAATTCAAAAAGCGTAAATGCATCTGCAGTACCACCAGCAAAACCAGCAATCACTTTGCCATTATATAAACGGCGCACTTTTCGTGCATTGCCTTTCATGACGGTATTACCCAAAGAAACTTGTCCATCACCACCTACGACGACTTGCCCATTGCGACGTACGCTTACAATCGTTGTCATTATTCTGTCCTTTATAAAGTGAAAAGTTGTTCGTTATATGGCGGTAAATTAACAAAATTCAAGGGAAAATAGTCTTTTGACGATTTATTCGCCAAAAATAATCAAAAAATGTGAGCCTGATCATACTTCAAGATAGCAAACGTTTGCTTTAAATTGATATAAAACATAAAATGTGTATGATACATGGCATTCAATGACCATCCAACTAGGAGTTTTTATGAAAAATATGATTAAGCTATCTGTCGTAGCTTTATTAACCGCAGCAGCAATTCCAGCTATGGCAGGAAAAACTGAGCCTTATACCCAATCAGGTACAAATGCGCGTGAAATGTTGCAAGAGCAACCAATTCACTGGATTTCAGTAGATCAAATTAAAAAAGAATTAGAAGGTAAAGGCCCAATTAATGTCAGCTTTGATATTGATGATACCGTACTTTTCACCAGCTCTTGTTTCTATTATGGTCAACAAAAATATTCTCCAGGTAAACAAGACTATTTGAAAAACCAAGATTTCTGGAATGAAGTTAACGCAGGTTGTGATAAATATTCCATTCCAAAACAAATCGCTGCTGATTTGATCAAAATGCACCAAGAACGCGGAGACCAAATTTATTTTATTACAGGTCGTACTGCAGGGAACGTGGATGGCGTAACACCTGTATTACAAAAAGCGTTTGATATTAAAAATATGCACCCTGTTGAATTTATGGGAGGACGTGAACGCACAACTAAATACAACAAAACCCCAGGCATTATTGCGCACAAAGTTACCATTCACTATGGCGACAGCGATGATGATGTATTAGCGGCTAAAGAAGCGGGTATTCGTGGTATTCGTTTAATGCGTGCAGCAAACTCAACTTATCAACCAATGCCGACTTTAGGTGGCTACGGTGAAGAAGTGTTAATCAATTCAAGCTATTAATTGACCGCACTTTAACAACAAAAAAGGCAAGTTAGGATTCCTAGCTTGCCTTTTGTTTTACCACTTAATTAGTGTTTAGTTTGACCTTCTTCAGATTTTTCTTCTGCATTTTCTGCTTGTTGACGATTCATATATTCAACAAACAATGCATCAAAGTTTACTGGAGATAAATTCAATGCAGGGAACGTACCACGATTGACTAGGTTAGACACTAATTCACGCGCATAAGGGAAAAGCATATTCGGGCATTGAGAAGTTAAACAATGCGCCATTTGAACATCTTCTAAACCACTAATAGTGAACACACCAGCTTGTTTAACTTCGCAAATAAATGCGACATCGCCACTATCTTCAAGTGTAGTTTCAACAGAAATGTTTAATACTACTTCATATAAGTCATCACCGACTTGGGTTGTTTCGGTGCTTAAATCAAAACCAAGTTTTGGTTTCCATTCTTGTTGGAAAATATGTGGAAGATTTGGTGCTTCAAAAGACACGTCTTTCACATAAATACGTTGAATTTGAAGAACGGGTTGTTGTTCTTCTGTTGCTGCAACGTCTTGTTTTTGTTCTGACATTTTCTATTCCTTATTATTTATGTTTTTTAACTAAAGGTAAATTTGCCGCAGCCCATGCAGAAATGCCTTCTTTTAACACAAACACACGGTTAAAACCTTGTTTCGCTAAAAGCGTAGCTGAAGCTGGTGCGGAAACACCGTTAATATCTACCAACACAATGGCTTTTTCTTTGTGTTGTTCAATTTTACCGATGTTTTGATTTTTAATTTCGCTTGGAAGTAAATTAATGCTATCAATGATATGACCACGTTGAAATTCTTCAATACTACGTAAATCCACCACAATAGCTTCATCCGCATTTATTAAACGAATTACCTCATTGTGAGTGATCACTTTAAATTTACTCGTTGCACCTTTATAGAAGGTATAAATTACCATCACTAAAATCGCAAACCAAGAAACCGCTAAAAGAGTATGTTTTTGAGCAAACTCTGTTGCCATTGGGATAAATTCTTGCATTGTTTTCTCTACTGATTAAGTACGTCAAAATAGGGCTCAAGTATAACCGCACTTGGGTTATCTTTCAAAAAAATTCTTATGAACGTTAAATACCTTGAATTATACATCTATAACTAAACTAGAAATAACCGCACTTTTGACCACAATTTATTGATCCATGTTATGGAATCGATACCTATTTGTTGCTATATTAAGCGCTGTTTTAACAAATAAAACAAAGATGTTTTTTAATTAACTTAGGGGGCAGTATGTCTGCAATGTTCTTACTACAATTTGCCATCGTATTATTGTGTATCTTTGTGGGTGCACGTGTAGGTGGTATCGGGTTAGGTGTATTTGGTGGTTTAGGCCTTGCTATTCTTTCTTTTGGCTTTGGTCTAAAACCAGCAGGTTTACCTATTGATGTTATGTTTATGATTATGGCTGTAGTGGCAGCGGCGGCAGCAATGCAAGCAGCTGGCGGTTTAGACTACATGATCAAAATCGCAACCAAAATCTTACGTCGTAATCCTAAACACATTACGTTTATTGCTCCAGCAGTAACTTGGTTATTCACTTTCTTAGCGGGTACTGGCCATGTAGCATATTCTGTATTACCAGTTATCGCTGAAGTGAGCCGTCAAAACGGTATCCGTCCAGAACGTCCAATGTCAATGGCGGTAATCGCATCACAATTTGCTATCGTAGCAAGTCCTATTGCGGCAGCTGTTGTAGCGGTCGTAGCTTACCTTGAACCTCAAGGCATTCATCTTGGCGACGTATTAATGGTAACTATTCCTTCAACCATCTTAGGTATTTTTATTGCTTGTTTATTTGTAAACAAAATGGGTAAAGAATTAAAAGATGATCCGGAATATCAACGTCGTTTAAATGATCCTAAATATGCAGATACTTTTGCTTCTACCACTTCAGTCAAAGAAGTAGAAGTTAGCAAAACAGCTAAAATTTCTGTTTCTTTATTCTTATTTGGTTCATTACTTGTTGTAATCATGGGTGCGGTTCCATCTTTACGTCCAGTATTTGATGGTAAACCAATGGGGATGGCACACACTATCGAAATCATTATGTTAGCGATTGGTGCGTTAATTATCTTAACTTGTAAACCAGATGGCACTG
Organism: Haemophilus sp. oral taxon 851 str. F0397; assembly: GCF_000242295.1. NCBI lineage: Bacteria > Pseudomonadati > Pseudomonadota > Gammaproteobacteria > Pasteurellales > Pasteurellaceae > Haemophilus > Haemophilus sp. oral taxon 851. The sequence goes on along the minus strand of NZ_JH591064.1, from coordinate 25,519 downwards.
AAATCACTAAAGGTTCTGTATTCCACGCAGGTATGCGTGCAGTAATCGCAATCTTCGGTATTGCATGGTTAGGCGACACATTGATGCAAGCGCACATGACTGAAGTAAAAGAAATGGTGAAAGGCTTAGTTGAAACTGCACCATGGGCATTTGCTTTCGCGCTATTTGTACTTTCAGTATTAGTAAACAGCCAAGGTGCAACAGTAGCAACATTATTCCCACTTGGTATCGCATTAGGTATCCCAGCACCAGTATTAATCGGTGTATTTGTTGCAGTAAATGGTTACTTCTTTATTCCTAATTACGGTCCAATCATTGCATCCATTGACTTTGATACTACGGGTACAACCAAAATTGGTAAATATATTTTAAACCATAGCTTTATGCTTCCGGGTTTATTGAGCATGCTTTTCTGCTTATTAATCGGTTTAGGTCTTTCTCAGGTTATTCTTTAATAATGTGATTCGAGAACAAAGAACGGTGCTGAAATAGCACCGTTTTTTATTTCCCAAATATAAACAGAAAAGAGATAAAAAAATACCGCACTTTAATATCTCAAAGTGCGGTAATTTTTATTGATATTTTTAACTACACATCATAGGTGGTAGAAGCGGTGTTCCCACCACGACCTGTCCAGTTAGTATGGAAAAACTCACCGCGTGGTTTATCTGTACGCTCGTAAGTGTGCGCACCGAAATAGTCACGTTGTGCTTGCAATAAGTTTGCAGGTAAACGTGCTGAAGTGTAACCATCTAAGAAGGTGATTGCAGACGCCATACAAGGCATTGGGATCCCCACTTCGATAGATTTTGCCACCACTTTACGCCAGTCGCTTAATGCATTTTCTAAAATGCCTTTGAAGTAACTATCTGACCCCAAAAAGATTAAATCTGGGTTCGCTTCGTACGCATCGCGGATATTACCTAAGAAACGGCTGCGAATGATACAACCTTCACGCCATAATAACGCCGTTGCACCATAGTTAATATCCCAACCAAATTGTTCAGAGGCTTCACGAATCAGCATAAAGCCTTGTGCGTAAGAAATGATTTTTGACGCCAATAATGCTTTACGTACTGCTTCAATCCAAACTTTTTTGTCACCTTCAACTGGAACAACAGTTTTATTGAATAATTGATTTGCTGCAACACGTTGATCTTTAAATGAAGATACGCAACGACCAAAGACGGATTCAGTGATTAAGGTTAGAGGAATACCGAAATCTAATGCGTTGATACCCGTCCATTTACCTGTCCCTTTTTGACCAGCAGTATCTAAGATTTTTTCAACTAACGGCTCACCATCAGCATCTTTATAACCAAGAATATCGGTGGTGATATCAATTAAATAGCTATCAAGTTCAGTTTTTTTCCATTCTGCGAAGATAGCTTGCATTTCGTCATAGCTCAAGCCTAAACCATCTTTTAAGAATTGGTAAGCTTCACAGATTAATTGCATATCACCGTATTCGATACCATTGTGAACCATTTTCACGAAGTGGCCAGCACCTTCACCGCCAACCCAGTCACAGCAAGGTTCACCTTGTTCGGTTTTAGCAGAGATTGCTTGGAAGATTGGTTTAACATATGGCCATGCTTCTGCATTACCGCCAGGCATAATGGAAGGCCCGTGACGTGCACCCTCTTCACCGCCTGACACGCCAGAACCGATAAAGCGAATACCTTTTTCAGCCAATGCTTTTACACGACGGTTAGTATCAGGATAGTTTGAGTTACCACCATCAATAATGATGTCACCTTCTTCTAAGTGCGGTAGTAATGCATCAATGAATTGATCCACCACATCACCCGCGCGCACCATTAACATCACTTTGCGCGGTTTTTCTAATTTAGATGCTAAATCTTCTAAAGAGTATGCACCGATAATATTGGTGCCTTTTGCCGCACCTTGTAAAAATTCATCCACCTTAGATGTAGTACGATTATACGCCACCACTTTAAAGCCATGATCGTTCATATTTAAAATGAGGTTTTGCCCCATTACGGCTAAGCCGATAACGCCGATGTCGCCTTTTACTGACATTGTTTTCTCCTGTTGGTAGGGTACAGGTTGTTGTACCGATTTGAATACTTTGGTGCAACAAGTTGCACCACATGACTACACGCAAAAAGTGCAGTCGTTTTTTCAATTATTTTTTATTTACGCTGGCGCGCGTCTCCCGACGCGAGCCTTACAAATTTAGTAAGTTATCAGCACGCGTCAGGAGACGCGCGCTATCAAAAACGTTGATGGTCGGATAAATCCAACCTTCTTATTAACGAAATTAGTAGGCCTCTAGTTTATCTATTTGCTCTCTATTATCGATACTTCTTAGTAAATAGTACTCAGGAATCCATACAAAAGGTAAAGACAATAAATGAAAAGTTATTATACTTTTAGATATAAGGTTTATCTCAATACTAATACAAAGTATGAAAAACAACCAAATAAGGAATAAAAGCCAAGAAAATATTTTATAAGAACTAGATTTTCTAAATAATAGGTAACTGAACTTATCTTTATACATGGGTTCTATTACTGTTGAGTTGTTTTTATATAATAACTTTATTAATTTTTCTTTTATTCCTCTAGTTATTATATTTAACTTAACCAAATCAGAATTCTTATCATTCTTTAATATGGTTATTAATAATATTATCTGTTTATCGTCTAATCCTTTAAAATAAGATATTGTTCTAAAAAATAATTGTCGTTTAATTCTCCTCCATTCTGAGATGGAGGCAAAATTTTCTATAGCATAACTTAAATACTCAAAATCTTGTTTTTTTTGAGAATAAGAAAAAGTCTTTTGAGAAATCCAAATAGCAATCCAACCAGTTATAATTGTTGCAACCAAGCTACTAAAACTGACTAAAATACCAATGGTGTTAGATTCTAAGTTCATAATCCTATTAAGCCATTAATTAATTGAACCCACGATGGCACACGTTTCGAAACGTGTGCCTTTGCCACAAACACACGCTATGAAGTGTGCACTATCAAACAGATTACTTTTGGTTAATGAAATAATGTAATTTAATATTTTTTCTGTTTGCTGGTTTTTCTAAATCGGCTTTATCGCTTTCACTGTCGCCCATCATATAGATACCAACATTTTTACCGACTTTCATCACGTGTTCTAATGCATAAAGTGCGGTGGCTTTATTCACTATTTGACTATCGCCTGCCACGCCGACATTAGCATTATCCATCGCCAAAATCTGCATTATATTTGAGGCCGACGGAGAGCCTGAAGTTTTGATCATTCCAACAATCATAGTATTGGAAACTGCATTGCTTGCTACCGGAATCTGAACCACAAAAGTGCGGTCATTTTTCGGCATTTTCATTATAAGCTCATCAACATTAATGCCGGAAGAACAAGCAACAAGCACGGCTGCTAAGGCAATTATTAAAAGTTTTTTCATCTTTTATCTCCATTTAAGTGGGACTTATCGCACGATGGCTCGCATCATCAGTAATCCATCTTCTTGCGGCAAAAGTGCGATTACTTTTCCAAGCGTTTTTTAACTCTTTGTCCATGCACTCATGTGCTGCGTAAACCCAATATGCGGATAATAATCCACCACTTGTGGAGCAGATAAAAGCACAATTTTGTGCTTGTGGGTGCAAGACTTGTTTAGTGTGTTCAATAAACTACAAGATAATACCTTGTTTCTGATATTCTATAGCAAAACTTCTTTTAAATTTCTCTAATTAAAGAGCTGCCTTGCTCTAACGTGTCTAGCCACTGCCATTTTTCATAGCCGATGAGTTTACTCTTTTCTAAAGAAAATGTGGTACAACAACGCCCCAAACGGTTTTCTAGAGATTGATTTAAATGTTGATACGTAAATTCAATTTGAATATCGTCAATCCATTTCCCAATTAAGAAGCCTTTTAAAATTTCACCGCCACCATATTCGGCCCAAATCATTTTACCTTGTTGATGGTAATGAAATTCGGTTTGGCTACTCACTTCACCATTTGCGGTGTTTTCAACAGCAACAAATTTTTTATTATCTAAATTCAACATTAAGTCACTCCGCATCTGATGTATCTATATTTTAATCTTACTTTAATCCATACAATGCTAATAAATTAACTCTTCGTCCATGCACTCATATGCTGCGTAAATCCAATATGCGGATAATAATCCACGGCTTGTGGCGCCGATAACAGCACGATTTTGGCTTGTGGATGTAAGGCTTGTTTAGTATGTTCAATTAACTGTAAACCAATACCTTGTTTTTGATATTGTTCATCAACTGCTAAATCAGATAAATAACAGCAGTAGGCAAAATCCGTCACGGAACGTGCTACACCCACTAATCGTTCACCATCCCAAGCGGTCACTAATAAATCCGCATGGTGCAACATTGCTGCGACGCGTTTTTCATCCTCTAACGGACGGCGTGCCCCGAGCGTTGTTTTATTTAGCAATTCAATAAATTGTTTAACTGCAATTGGTTCATTCACTTTGTAGTCTATCATTTTGCAAGCCTGCGATACTCAATTTGTTATAGCAATTTTTCCGCCGCTTTATCCAAATACCATTCCGTCACGCCATTTTTTGCTTTAATTTTGGCAGCAGGGTAAGGCAGATTTTCTGCAGGAGTCGTTTGGATTTCTTTTAAAATATCCGCTTTGCTTTCGCCTGTCACCAAATAGGTAATGCGTTTGGCTTGTTCGATGAGTTTGGCTGTTTTAGAAATGCGGATTTGACCGCTTTCAGGGTGTTTTGCAATGACAGCAAGGTTTTCATCATCAAAATTGGTTTGATGTGGGAAAAGAGACGCAGTATGACCGTCTGCCCCCATACCTAAAATAATCCAATCAAAAACACCGTTTGGAATGACCGCACTTAATTCTTCTTCGAAACGTTTTAGCTCAAAGTGCGGTTCATTTTCTCCACGAATTCGGTGAATATTTTCTGCTGGAATTTGAATATGATCGAATAAGAGTTTTTGCACTTCGCCATAATTGCTTTCTGAATCGGTTGGTGGAACCATACGATCATCACCCCACCAAAAATGTAGATTTTTCCAGTTAATTTGTTCTGCATAAGGTGCTTTGGCTAAGGTTTTAAATAACAACTTAGGTGTTGAACCGCCAGAAAGGGAAATATGTACAGGATGATTTAATTGGCTATAAATCACAAATTCTTGTGCAATTTTATCGACTGCGTGTTGAGCCGTTGGGAAGCTGATATAGTTCATTGATTTTCCGTTGGGCTTTAGCCCACGATTTATTATGTTAGATATTAAGAGCAGCGGGCTAAAGCCCGCCTTACATTAGATTAATTAAACTTTTTTCTTCATTAAACCTGTCGGTTTACGCCAAACTTTGCCTTGTTTTGCAATTAACTTATCTGCTGCCACAGGGCCCCAAGTGCCGGCTTCATATTCATGAATACGACCACCATTAGCTTTGTAATCTAAAATCGGTTGCACAAATTTCCATGCAGCATGCACAGCATCAGTACGAGCAAACAAGGTAGCGTCGCCTTTCATCGCATCTAACAATAAGCGTTCATAAGCGGTTAATACTTGTGCGCCTGCTAAATCTGCATAACGGAAATCCATTGATACTTCTTTTGCTTCAAAACCTGCACCTGGTTTTTTCAAACCAAAACGCATTGAAATCGCTTCATCAGGTTGAATACGAATAATCAATTTATTCTCTGGTGCATTTTGACTGAATACAGGATGTGGCGTAGTTTTAAAATGGATCACAATTTCAGTTACGCGAGCAGGTAAGCGTTTACCCGTACGGACATAGAACGGCACACCAGCCCAACGCCAATTTTCAATTTCACAACGCAATGCGATGTAGGTTTCAGTGCGAGAATCTGCCGGTACGCCTTTTTCTTCCAGATAGCCGTTTTCCATTTTGCCGTTAATTTCAGCCGCAGTGTATTGACCTAAAACGAGATTATGCTCCATATCTTCGGCAGTTAATGGACGCAAACTATGCATCACTTTTGCTACTTCATCACGCATGGAATTTGCATTAATAATCGCTGGCGGCTCCATTGCCACCATCGCCAATACTTGCAATAAATGGTTTTGGAACATATCGCGCATTGCACCAGAACCATCATAATAGCCACCACGCTCTTCCACGCCAATTGATTCTGCACCCGTAATTTCTACATAATCAATGAAATTACGGTTCCAAAGTGGTTCAAACCAACCATTTGAAAAACGTAATACAAGCAAGTTCTGAACGGTTTCTTTACCTAAATAATGGTCGATACGATAAATTTGATGTTCTTCAAAGAAACGGTGGATTTGTACGTCTAATGCTTGCGCTGTTTTTTCATCATAACCAAAAGGTTTTTCAACGATAATACGTTTCCAGCCATATTCTTCCGTATTTAAACCATGTGCAGCCAAACACTCAGGAATCACGCCATAAAGACTTGGCGGAGTGGACATATAGTAAAGGGTGTTACCACAAGTTTTATATTTATCATGAAGATTATCTAAGCGTGGAACAAGTTTGCCATAATCTTGAGCATCCGAAGTATTCACAGATTGGTAATAAAGATGAGAGCAGAAAGCATCTAAAGTGTCAGGTGTTGTTTCTTCATTATGGATTAACGCCTCACGCATTTTTTCGCGGAAAGTTTCATCGTTCAACTCAGAACGTGCAACACCTAGAACGGAAAAGTTTTCACTCAAACGTCCAATTTTGTAAAGATTATAAAGAGCTGGAATGAGTTTACGGTGAGTTAAGTCACCAGACGCGCCAAAAATGACGATACAGTTATTATCAGTTTGCATAATTATTCCTTATAAGATTCCGAGTAATGTCGAAAATAATGCCGTATTCTAGAGAAAAAAACCAATCGAACCAATCAATTAAATTGAAAGATAGAACGCCAATCGAGAGATTGATCGCCCACCATGACAAAATGCGGATTAATCAAGGTTTCACGTTGGTTATAGGTTAAAGGCTCAAAATGAGAGTCAAAAATGGCACCGTGAGTTTCACCCAGTAACACTTCAGCGCCAGCGGTATCCCATTCACCAGTTTGTCCTAAACGAACATAACAATCTACTGCGCCCTCAGCCACCAAACCGCTTTTTAAGCTACTTGAACCTACCACAACAAATTCACAAGGAAAATCCTTCGGCAAAATCGACCGCACTTTTTCTTGTGAAGTGGTTGCCCCCACCGCAATTCGTAAAGGGAGGTCAAAATTCAGCGTGTTTTTAGTGAGTTTTTTTACCTGATCCAGTTGTTTTTTAAACGCGCCAAAATTATCCATTGCATAATAAGTTGTCGATAAAATTGGTGCATGAATAACGCTTAATACTGGTTTATTTTTACGAACTAAGGTTATCAACACAGAAAATTGATCGGTACGATTAATGAATTGTTGTGTGCCATCAAGAGGATCAATCAACCAATATTCTTTCCAATTTTTACGTTCTTCAAAGGAAATATGACAATTTTCTTCCGAAAGAACGGGGACATTAGGAAAAAGTGCGGCCAATTTTTCTGTTAAAAATTGGCTCACAAAAAGATCCGCTTCCGTCACAGGCGTGTTGTCTTCTTTCAATTCAACATGAACCTGTTTTTGATAAAACTGTTGCAAATGCTTACCCGCTTGATAAGCAATCAGCAATACTTGGTTAAGTAAGTGTTCGTTTAGCGTGAGCATAAAATTATTCTCTTGTTTTTGGAAGCAACCACGGCATCACAAATAGAGCATAAAACACCATTCCGCATGTGCTTATTAACCCGAGGGATAATCCCCCTTCGCTCAACCAGCCCCAAAAGGAAATTTCTTGTTCGCCGAGCAATAGCAAATAAAAATAAGATGCCATATTGCAGTAAACAAATGAAATGATCGATGAAACTAATACAATCGAAGCAATGTTATAACGTGTGTAACGGAATTTTACAGCTAAAAGTGCGGTTAAAAATGCGGGAATTGTGGCAAGAAGAAATGCTGTGAGAGCATAGCTAGAAAAAGGAACGATAACGCCACTTGAATCATCATCGAACCAAATCAAAAGTGCGGTGACGATTACTTGTAAAATTAGAGGGAAAAAAATAAGTGTTTTTAAGTAAGATTTCATAATAAAAAAATAGGCTATCCAAAAGGTAGCCTATTCTAAAATAAATTTAAAGATTAATCAGATTTTTTCGCACGTAATACGCGAGATGCAAAAATCACAATGCCCACGATAAATACGATTAAACCTAACCACTCGCCAATAGTATCCCAGTTTTCAAGATTTAAGGATAATGGCGCTTCAGAACCACCGGTGGTAACAGAAGCCGCAATAATGAATGCTAAAATAACCCCCATTAAGCTTTCACCTACGATTAAACCTGCAGAGAAAAGGGTACCGAAACGTTCTGCTTTAGCTGACACTTCTTTGTTACCAAGTTTTGCAATATGACGAGTCATGATCCACGCTAAGAATGCACCGACAATCACAGGCATATTAATTGATGGTGGTAAGTAAATACCAATCCCCACAGCAATAACTGGCAAGCCAAAAACTTTGTTGCTGACTTTTTTCAAGAATGCATCAATCGTAATTAACACAGCGCCTAAACCTACACCAGTTAAGATATAAGTCCATTCCAATTTATTTGTGAAAATACCTTGAGAAATGGTAGTCATTAATGTTGCTTGTGGTGCAGATAGGGCTTGTGAAGGATCCATATCTGGACGTGGTAACGCACCGCTGAAACCATATGCATGATATAAGATTTCTAATACTGGTGCGATAACAAGCGCACCGACAAAGCAGCCGATAATTAATGCGACTTGTTGACGCCAAGGTGTCGCATCCACTAATAAACCGGTTTTTAAATCTTGCAAGTTATCATTAGAAATCGTTGCGGTGGTTAAGACAATTGACGCTGTAAAGAGTGTAAGTGCGGTCAAAAATTTCTGACCATCTACGGTTTCAAATAAGCCAGATGCATTACCGATTGACACCAATACCAATGAAATCACGATAACAGAAATAATCCCGATACCAGAAATTGGGCTTGAAGATGAACCCACTAAACCCGCCATATAACCAGAAGCTGCAGCCACAAAGAAGCCGATAAATACAGCTAAGAAAGTACAAACTACAACTAATAAAATGGAAAGCTCAGGTGAAATCGGTGCAGCAGCGATAAAGTGATGTAATGAAATAACAATTAACACAACTGTCGCGATTAAGATATAAATCATTGTTTTTGGAGAAAGGTCGATATCAACGCGGTGCTCAGATTCAGCCTGTCCACCTTTCAACATACGGAAAGAATGTACCATTCCTTCAATCATTGGTTTCATTAAAATAAGTAATGTCCAAATCGCAGCAATACCAATTGTACCTACACCAATAAAGCGTACTTTCGTTTTCCAAACCACCATTGCGGCATCAATTAAGCTTGCGTCTGCCGCGATATCACCTGACATCGTGAAATATGGCACAGCCACACCCCAAGTCAAAATAACACCGATCAACATCGCAATACCACCTACGATACCAATTAAATAACCCGCACCAAGCAAGGCAAGTGAGAAGCCCATTGGTAATTGGAAAGCCGCTTTACCAGTTTGAATCCAAGCGCTTGCACCATCAGCCATCACGCGTAAACCATTCGTTAAAAATGCAACTAATCCCGCTAAAACACCACCGTAAGCAATATCTTTCACACCGCTATCGCCATCTGCATGATTACCCGCTTTTAAGATTTCGGCAGCCGCTACGCCTTCAGGGTAAGGTAAATCACTGTTTACCACCATCGCACGGCGTAATGGAATAGTGAATAACACGCCCAATGTACCACCGGCAGCACAAATCAGCATAGTTTGCCAGAATGGGAAGTCTTGCCAGTACCCCATCATTAATAAGCCTGGTAAGACGAAGATCACAGAAGAAAGTGTCCCCGCTGAAGATGCTTGTGTTTGCACCATGTTATTTTCAAGAATACTAGAATCTTTGAAAAATTTGAGCACAGCCATAGAAATGACGGCCGCCGGAATAGATGACGCGAATGTCATCCCTACTTTTAGACCGAGATACACATTGGATGCAGTGAAAATCACTGTAATCAATGCGCCGAGGATGATCCCTCGAACGGTCAATTCTTTTAAGTTTTCGTTATGCATAAAAATGTTCCTTGAGTAAAAAAAGAAAACACCTAAACATTGTCAAAAATCGAGTATTTTTTCAAGTTTTTTAAAGGGAAATTTGAGCTTGTTAGAAAATATTTAATAAAAAGGGGAATATTTGAATGATTTTTTATTTATAGATAAGCGAAAAAGGCTAACTCAGGGTTGTGTTCATCTGGCTAGCCATGATTTTCCCCTTCAAAAGGGGAAAATGAGAGAACGATAATTAAATTAAGCCTATTATTTTTGGCTTAAATAATCTTTCAATGAATAAAGTGCGGTTAAATTTCTAGCTTCATTGAAACTTGGGTCTGCAAGTAATTCATCAATTTTCGACAATGGAAAACGAACAACTTCTAACGGCTCTGGCTCATCACCTTCTAACTGGCAAGGATAAAAATCCTGAGCAACAAAAATATGCATAACGCTACGCATATAACTTGGATTGGTAATCACCGTACGCAAGAAATCAATTTTATTAGCCCCCAGCCCCAACTCTTCCTTTAATTCACGATTTGCTGCATCTTTCAGTTCTTCACCTTTATCTATGCCGCCTTTAGGAAATCCTAATTCATAACGTTCTGTGCCAACTGAATACTCACGAATCAATAAAAGCTCATCCCCATCAATGGGAACCATCATAACAGCCTGTTGATTACCGGGTTTGAAACGCTCATAAGTACGTAATTCCCCATTAGAAAATGCTAAATCAACAGACTGAATTTCAAATAAACGAGACTTAGCAACGGCTTGTACGGTAAGAATTTTAGGTAATTTTTGGGATGAATCGGATAACATAAGTTTTCCTTTATTTTGTGATAGGATTGGGACAGACTGTACCACAAAATAGCAAAAGAGAAATTCACAAATGGAAGAAAAAGAAGTCAGATTAGATAAATGGTTGTGGGCTGCACGATTTTACAAAACACGTAGCATTGCTAAAGCTATGATTGAAAGTGGCAAAGTGCATTACAACAATCAACGTGCGAAAGTAAGTAAAATTGTGGAAGTAGGCGCAATGTTAAAACTTCGCCAAGGAAACGAAGAAAAAGAAATAAAAATTATCGCCTTAAGCGATCAACGCCGAGGTGCGCCAGAAGCCCAATTACTTTATCAAGAAACCGAAAATAGCGTGAAAAAAAGAGAAGAAATAGCATGGGCAAGAAAAAATAACTCCCTTTCAATGCCCCATCCTGATCGTCGCCCAAACAAAAAAGAGCGGAGAGATTTATTGAAATTTAAACATCAGGATAAATTTGAATAAAAATTTCACCGCACTTTCTATGTTCTTAAGGTTTAATATCTCGCAAAATTGGATTTTGCATTGAAATCAAGGTTTCAGTGGACTGAATTTCATCTATTAACTGAATCTTGGTCGCCAAAACAGAATGTAATTCTGCGATTGTGTGTGTCATCACTTTTAAGAAAATTGAGTAATTGCCCGTTGTATAATAGGCTTCCACTACTTCATCAAAACTTTCTAGCTTTTTGATCACTTTCTCATAATCTTTTGCACTTTTTAGAATAATGCCGATAAAACAGCATACGTCATAACCTAATTTACGCTCATCAATGATCACCTTCGTGCCTTCAATAATGCCCGATTGGCGCATTTTTTCTACTCGCACATGAATCGTTCCCGGGCTGACACCAAAATTTTTAGCCATTTCGGCATAGGGAGTTCTCGCATCTTTGGTGAGTACACGTAATATTTGCTGATCTAAACTGTCAATGTTGTGCATAAAATCGCCTCCTTTAGATTTTATTTAATTTTTCTTTTCTGATTTAGATAATATTCAATTTAAAAAAGAAAGCAAACAAAATACTTGAAACAAAAGTAATATTTATTAAATAATACATAAAAATATCACCTATTGTTAAAAAGGGTTATCAAAATGAAAAAGACATTTATTTTACAACAACAAGAAATCAGTTTTGTGAAGAATACCTTCACCCAAAATCTTATTGAACAACTTGGCATTATTGAAGTACAAGGCCCGATCTTGAGCCAAGTGGGTAACGGAATGCAAGATAACTTATCTGGCATTGAAAAAGCCGTTCAAGTTAACGTAAAATGTATTCCAAATGCTGTATTTGAAGTCGTGCATTCTCTTGCGAAATGGAAACGCCATACTCTTGCTCGCTTCAACTTCAAAGAAGGCGAAGGTTTGTTTGTTCATATGAAAGCATTACGCCCAGATGAAGATTCTCTTGACCCAACTCACTCTGTTTATGTGGATCAATGGGACTGGGAAAAAGTGATTCCTGAAGGTCGTCGTAATTTTGAATACTTAAAAGAAACGGTAAATTCTATTTATCGTGCTATTCGCTTAACGGAATTAGCCGTAGAAGCTCGTTTTGATATTCCTTCAATTCTTCCAAAACACATTACCTTTGTGCATAGCGAAGATTTAGTAAAACGCTATCCAGATTTAAGCAGTAAAGAGCGTGAAAACGCAATTTGTAAAGAATACGGTGCAGTATTCTTGATCGGGATTGGCGGCAAACTTTCAGATGGCAAACCTCATGATGGTCGTGCACCTGACTATGATGACTGGACGACTGAATCTGAAAATGGCTATAAAGGCTTAAACGGTGATATTTTGGTATGGAATGATCAATTAGGCAAAGCATTTGAACTTTCCTCAATGGGTATCCGCGTAGATGAAAGTGCATTACGCTTACAAGTTGGCCTAACAGGTGATGAAGACCGTTTAAAAATGGATTGGCACCAAGATTTATTAAACGGTAAATTACCATTAACTATCGGCGGTGGTATCGGTCAATCTCGCTTAGCAATGCTTTTACTTCGTAAAAAACATATCGGTGAAGTGCAATCAAGCGTATGGCCAAAAGAAATGTTAGAAGAGTTTTCAAATATTCTTTAAAAATAATTTCTTTGATAAAAGAAGTGCGGTGAATTTTCACCGCACTTTTTTGTTAGATAAGAAACTTAAAGAATCGTTAATAGCTGGGCAAAATCATCAAACACCCAATCTGGATTAGATTCGCTGATAGGGATATTGTAATTGTAGCCATAAGTTAAACCAACAACCGCACAGCCCGCAGCGTGGCCTGCGATAATATCATTTTTAGAATCGCCCACGAAAAGCACTTGGCGTGGTTCAAAACCAAATTTTCCGCATAAATAATAAAGCGGACCTGGATGTGGTTTAATAGCAGGTAAAGACTGACCACCCAACATTTCACTAAATAAATGATCAATCCCAAACGCTGCCAATACTGGTTGAACATGTCTTGTGGGTTTATTGGTAACAACTGCTAGGACATAGCCTTTTTCTTTTAAGGTTTCTAATGTTTCTTTTACATTCGGATACAAGCGGCTGACATTACATAAATTCTCGCCATAATAAAAATTAAAACGCTCTGTTACCTGCTTAATCTCTTCTTCAGTTAAAACTTTTCCTGTTTGTTTTTGCGCCCAATCTAACGCACGGGCAATTAATACAGGCGCCCCATTACCGATCCAAGTTAACACTAATTCTTCTGGTGCTTGCGGTAAATCGAATTCAGCCAAAGCTGAATTTACGGATAACGCTAAATCAGGTAGGCTATTTACCAACGTACCATCTAAATCAAAGCCAATAAGTTTAAATTGTGTATTCATTGTTTTTCTCTGTTCTATTGCAATCGCATTTCATTAAAATGACAGTTATGCTCTCACACTCGCTAACTGTGTACGCATTTGGTCAATAACTTGTTTATAATCTGGCTTACCAAAAATTGCGGAGCCTGCCACAAACATATCTGCGCCCGCCGCTGCAATTTCCGCAATATTATCAACCTTCACACCGCCATCAACTTCAAGACGAATGTCATAACCACTTTCATCAATGATCTTACGAGCCTGTTGTAATTTCTTCAACGTTGCTGGAATAAAAGATTGTCCGCCAAATCCGGGATTAACTGACATTAATAAAACCACATCCACTTTATCCAAAACGTAATCTAAATAGCTCAACGGCGTCGCAGGATTAAAAACTAATCCAGATTTACAACCACAATCACGAATAAGCTGCAAAGAGCGGTCAATATGTTCGCTAGATTCTGGGTGGAAAGTGATGTAGTTCGCACCTGCTTTAGCAAAATCGGGAATAATACGATCGACCGGTTTTACCATCAAATGCACATCAATCGGTGCGGTAATGTCATAATCACGTAAGGCTTGACATACCGCAGGCCCAAAAGTGAGATTAGGTACATAATGGTTATCCATAACATCAAAATGAATAACATCAGCGCCCGCATTAAGTACGTTTTGTACATCATCACCAAGACGAGCAAGATCGGCAGAAAGAATTGATGGGGCGATAAGATAAGGTTTCATAAAGGTTCTCCGTTGAGAAAATGAGTGCATTTAGTTTACTCACTTAAGTTCAAAAAACCAATAGTAATCCTTATATGAAATAACAAGATAAACAAAGAAAGGGCACTTTAGTGCCCTTTCAGTTATTAATATAAATAGACGAAAATTTACACGTCTAAATTTGCTCTTAACGCATTCAGCTCAATGAACTCACGGCGTGGCTCAACTTCATCTCCCATTAAGGTCGTGAAGAGTTGATCCGCTGCAACAGCATCCTTAATAGAAACTTTCAACATACGACGTGAATTTGGATCCATTGTGGTTTCCCAAAGTTGGTCTGCGTTCATTTCACCAAGTCCTTTATAACGTTGTACTTCAAGGCCTTTGCGAGATTCTTTCACTAACCATTCAACGGCTTGTTCAAAAGTACGCACTGGTTGTACTTTTTCACCGCGTGTGACATAAGCACCCTCTTCTAATAAACCATTGAGTTGTTTATTAAGAGAAACAATTTTCGCGTATTCATTGCCGTGAACAAAATCAAAATTCAAGAAATAATCGGTATCAATACCGTGTTTACGAACAGTAATTACTGCTTCATATACTTGGCGTTCCGCGTTAAATTGTGTACGCACTGAATATTGATGCGCTTCTGTTTCTTTTGCGGTCAGTTGTTCAACAAAAGATTTACCCCAATTTTCCACCGCACTTTCGTCTTTCATCATTTCAACAGAAATTGGCGACTGATAAATTAATCCTTGCAATACAGGGGCTGGATAATGGCGGCTTAAACGACCGATAAGTTTTTGTACGCTGTTATATTCTGCCACCAATTTTTCAAATACAAGGGCATTCATTGCTGGTGCATTTGCGCTGATATGTAATTCTGCGCCATCTAACGCAAGCGTTAATTCATATTGCTCCATTTCATCTGCATCTTTAATGTAGCGTTCTTGTTTTCCTTTTTTCACTTTGTAAAGTGGCGGCTGAGCAATGTAAACATAACCACGCTCAATAAGCTCAGGCATTTGACGATAGAAGAACGTTAAAAGCAACGTACGAATGTGAGAACCATCCACATCAGCATCAGTCATGATAATGATATGATGATAGCGTAATTTATCAGGGTTATATTCATCACGACCAATACCGCAACCTAAGGCAGTAATCAATGTTCCCACCTCTTGGGAAGACAACATTTTGTCGAAACGTGCTTTTTCTACGTTTAAGATTTTACCTTTCAATGGCAAAATTGCTTGAGTTTTACGATCACGACCAACTTTTGCAGAACCACCCGCGGAGTCACCCTCCACTAAGTAAAGTTCAGAAAGTGCAGGATCTTTTTCTTGGCAGTCTGCAAGTTTACCCGGTAAACCTGCAATATCTAATGCCCCTTTACGGCGCGTCATTTCACGAGCTTTACGTGCGGCTTCGCGCGCACGAGCGGCCATAATAATTTGATTTACAATGATTTTTGCATCTGCAGGATTTTCCAATAAATATTCCTGCATTTTTTCATTCATCGCTGATTCCACCGCACTTTTAACTTCTGAAGACACGAGTTTGTCTTTAGTTTGCGATGAGAATTTTGGATCAGGCACTTTAACTGAAATAATCGCAACCAAACCTTCACGAGCATCATCACCTGAAGTGGCCACTTTTTCTTTTTTCAGCATACCTTCGTTTTCCATGTAGCTATTTAAGCTACGGGTTAAAGCCCCACGGAAACCTGCTAGGTGAGTACCGCCATCACGTTGAGGAATATTATTGGTAAAGCAATACACGTTTTCATTTACACCATCATTCCACTGCAACGCGACTTCTACACCGATGCCATCTTTCTCAGCTGTAAAATAAAATGGCTTTGGATGAATTGGGTTTTTATTTTTGTTCAAATATTCGACGAATGCTTGAATACCGCCTTCGTAATGGAAATGATCTTCTGAGCCATCACGTTTATCGATTAAACGAATAGATACGCCTGAGTTCAAGAAAGAAAGCTCACGTAAGCGTTTTGCTAAGATTTTGTAATCAAAGGTTGTGATAGCAAAAATATCTGAGCTTGGCCAGAAACGAACCGTTGTCCCCGTTGCCTCAGTGTCGCCAATCACTGTCAATGGCGCTTGTGGCTCACCTAAATGATAGAATTGCTCATGAACATGACCTTGACGACGAATAGTTAATTGTAATTTATCAGAAAGCGCATTCACCACTGATACGCCCACACCGTGTAAACCGCCCGATACTTTATAAGAGTTATCGTCAAATTTACCGCCAGCGTGAAGCACGGTCATGATAACTTCTGCTGCAGAAACGCCCTCTTCAGGGTGAATATCCACAGGAATACCACGCCCATCATCTTGTACCGATACAGAATTATCATCATGAATTGTCACGATAATATCGGAACAATGGCCAGCGAGGGCTTCATCAATGGCATTATCCACCACTTCAAATACCATATGGTGCAAACCAGTACCGTCATCGGTATCACCGATATACATACCTGGACGTTTACGCACCGCATCAAGGCCTTTTAATACTTTAATGCTCGATGCACCATAGTTATCATTGGTCGTTTCTGACATAATTTATCTCATTCTTTTGTAAATAAAAATTGGGCGAGATTATAGCAAAAAATCGCCGTTTTGGCGATGCTTTTCGGGAAAGGATAGTTATAAAAAAAGGGCAAATAATTTCGCCCTATAACTTGTTATTTTTTCCAATTTTTTAGCGCATCAGCAAAAGCATTACCCATCGCATTATTACCTCTTGAACTACGCTCCTCTCGTTGCGTATTTCCACGAGGCCTTGCTGATAAAGTGCGGTCAGATTTGCCGTCATTTTTGACCGCACTTTCATCTAATCGCATCGTTAACGCAATACGTTTACGCGGCACATCTACTTCCAACACTTTTACTTTTACGATATCGCCAGTTTTCACCACTTGATGTGGATCTTCGACGAATTTATCGCTTAATGATGAAATATGTACTAAACCGTCTTGGTGAACACCAATATCCACAAATGCGCCGAAATTAGTTACATTAGTGACAGTACCTTCTAAAATCATGCCTGGTTTTAAATCGGTGATTTCTTCTACGCCTTCTGCGAATACCGCAGTTTTAAATTCACCACGCGGATCGCGGCCTGGTTTTTCCAATTCTTTGAAAATATCTTGAACCGTTGGTAAACCAAATTGCTCATCAATAAATTGTTTCGCATCAAGCTGACGTACTACACCGGCATTGCCCATTAAATCTTGAATAGATTGCGCGGTTGCTTGCAAGATTTTTTCGACCACAGGATAAGCTTCTGGGTGAACACCTGAAGCATCAAGTGGATTTTTCCCGTCTGCAATACGCATAAAGCCTGCACATTGCTCAAAGGCTTTTGGCCCTAAACGAGGTACTTTTTTCAATTCGCTGCGGCTTTCAAAACGACCATTTTCATCACGATATTCCACAATGTTTTGCGCTAAGGTTTTCGTCATTCCAGCCACACGAGCTAATAATGGTGCGGATGCGGTATTTAAATCTACGCCTACCGCGTTTACGCAGTCTTCCACCACTGCATCGAGTTTACGCGCAAGTTGGGTTTGGTTTACATCGTGCTGATATTGCCCAACACCAATGGCTTTCGGTTCGATTTTCACTAATTCTGCCAATGGATCTTGTAAACGACGGGCGATAGATACCGCCCCCCGTAAAGACACATCTAAATTTGGGAATTCATTTGCGGCAAATTCAGAAGCTGAATAAACGGACGCGCCCGCTTCGCTCACCACAACGGTTTGCGGTTTATTTTCTTTAATTTCTTTAATGACTTCTTTCGCAAAACGTTCGGTTTCACGAGAAGCAGTACCATTACCAATGGCAATTAACTCTACGTTATGTTTGCGGATTAAACTAAAAATTGCCACTTGCGCTTCGGCTTCACGGCCTGTGTGTGGATAAATGGTGGTGGTATCTAATAATTTACCTGTATTATCCACCACCGCGACTTTAACCCCCGTACGCAAGCCCGGGTCCAAGCCCATGGTGCTCTTCGCGCCAGCGGGTGCTGCCATTAAAAGTGCGGTCAGATTTCGAGCGAAAACATCAATAGCCTCTTCTTCCGCTTTTTCACGTAAACTTGCCATTAATTCCGTTTCTAAATGCAACGAAACTTTGATTTTCCATGTCCACGCAATCACTTGCTCACGCCATTTATCCGCAGGATGACCCGTGAAACGTACATCTAAATAATCACGAATAATTTCTTCACAATAGCTTTGGCGACTTCCCTCTTCTGCATCAGGATCAGCATTTAAGCTTAATTGTAAAATACCCTCATTACGTCCACGGAACATCGCTAATGCACGGTGAGAAGGAACATTTTTCAATAATTCTTGGTGATCGAAATAATCTTGGAATTTTGCGCCTTCCGTTTCTTTGCCTTCGATCACTTTAGATACGATAACGGCATTTTTCGCTAAATAATCACGGACTTTCGCTAATAAACCTGCATCTTCAGCAAAACGCTCCATTAAAATATAGCGTGCACCATCAAGGGCTACTTTGGTGTCTGTCACGCCTTTATCAGCATCAACAAAGGAAAGTGCGGTTGATTCAGGATCATTTTTTGGCTCGCTCCAAAGTAAATCAGCTAATGGCTCAAGACCGGCTTCAATAGCAATTTGTCCTTTGGTGCGACGTTTTGGTTTGTATGGCAAATACAAATCTTCTAATTCAGTTTTGCTTTGGGTCGCATGGATTTTATCGCGCAATTCATCGGTCAATTTCCCTTGTTCTTCAATGGATTTCAAGATGGTTTGACGACGCTCTTCTAATTCACGCAAATAAATTAAACGGGTTTCAAAATGACGAAGTTGGGTGTCATCCAAGCCACCAGTGGCTTCTTTACGATAACGTGCAATAAATGGAATGGTGTTGCCATCATCTAATAATTGAATGGCCGCGAGGATTTGTTGGGGTTGAACGTTTAATTCAGCCGCAATAATTTGGCTAATTTGTTGATTTAACATTGTCATACTTTTTTGTTATGAAAGGATTCGAGAAAAAACGGAGATAGAATACTGGTTTTAGGCTGTTGGCTCAAATATAATTCGAAAAACTTTCTTTTATTTTTATTATGGCAAAATCAAATTATATTACCCGTCAAGGCTGGAATGAGCTTGACCAAGAACTCAAGTTTTTGTGGAAAGAAGAACGCCCAAAAGTTACTCAAGCAGTCTCAGATGCCGCCGCTCTTGGTGACCGCAGTGAGAATGCAGAATATATTTACGGAAAACGTCGTTTACGTGAAATCGATCGTCGAGTACGTTTTTTAACTAAAAGATTGGAAGTGCTACAAATCGTCGATTACAACCCCAAGCAAGAAGGGAAAGTTTTTTTCGGGGCATGGGTAGAATTGGAAAATGAAGATGGTGAAACCAAGCAATACCGTATCGTCGGCTGTGATGAATTTGCCCCTGCAAAAAATTGGATATCTATTGATTCCCCAGTAGCTCGAGCTTTAATCGGAAAAACATTAGACGACGAAGTGCGGGTAGAAACACCCTCAGGTTTCATCACACTTTATGTGAATAAAATTTGGTATGAGAAATAACTCGGAAAAATAAAAGATAGTGAATATCTAAGCACAAAGAGAAAACTAATAGGCTAGATATAAACTATCTTACTTGCCTCTTTCCTTATTCGCTGCAAAATCAGCGCCTTTTGCAAGCATTCTCAACTGCAAAATCACTCGAGCTTTAAGTTGCTCACGTTCAGCTTTACTCATATCTAAAGCATTAGCCCCGGCAGTGAATACGATTGTTACGATGCCCTCCGCTTGAACATAAGCAACATATTGCGAATACTGATGTTTGTAGGAAATATATTCAGCTAACTCATCAACAAAATGCTTAATTTCACGTGCTGCCGCAGTACGAAAAGCTTGAGAAGTTCCTGAACTTTCGCGTAATAGCAAGCGGAAAACGTTCGTACTGTTAGTGATGAATTCAAAAAATGTATCTACAGAAACTGAAATAACGCTACCGCCAGCATCAATACGTTTACGCGCTTGACGCATTAATTGGCGCAACATTAAACCAGCCTCATCCACCATTTCTAAGCCGAGTTCATCCATATCGCTAAAATGGCGATAGAAAGATGTAGGCGCAATTCCAGCCTCACGGGCAACTTCTCTCAAACTCAAATTAGAAAAACTTTTTTCTGCACTAAGTTGATTAAATGCCGCATCCACTAAAGCGCGGCGAGTTTTTTCTTTTTGAACAGCACGAACACCAGCCATTATTTCAACCCACCTAGAATAGATTTAACTTCATCGCTGACCGCACTTGCCACACGCTCATAACGATTACGCAATGGTGAACCAGGACGATAAACCAATGCAATGGTGCGTGATGGCTCAGGCGAATAACAAGGAATATATTTCACACCTTTGCGCGTACCTTCATTTAGTACCGCTAATTCAGGCATAAAAGTGATACCTGCATTTGCAGCCACCATATTGCGCAAAGTTTCAAGACTAGTTGCTTGGAAATGGGAATTTTCTTTTGCGCCAGCAGTGAAGCAATAATCTAGCGCTTGATTACGCAAACAATGACCATCATCAAGCATTAACATTTCTTGACCATTTAACTGATTCATTGGAAGTTTACTTTCTTGAGCCCAAGGATGATGCTCTGATACGGCAAGTAACATTTTCTCATTGAAAATAGGTACTTCAATAAACGCCTCAGTTTCTGGAACAGTGGCAACGATAGCACAATCTAAACGTCCCGTTTCCAATTGTTCTAATAATTGATGCGTTTGCGCTTCATAAAGAAAAACTTCTAAATCAGGGAATGCCGCTTTTAACGTTGGCACAATATAAGGGAGCAAGTAAGGACCAACCGTTGGAATTAAACCGATGTGTAATGGCCCAGTCATTTCTTTACCTTGATTGCTCGCCATTTCTTTCAATAATTTAACTTCTCGAAGAACTGTGCGAGCCTGATCAACTAATAACATCCCAGATTGAGTAAACAACACTTTACGGCTAGTGCGCTCTAACAAAATAATACCGAGCTCATCTTCTAATTTACGAATTTGACCACTTAATGTTGGTTGGCTCACATTACAAGAATCGGCAGCACGGCGGAAATGTTTATATTCAGATAAGGCAACAAGATATTCTAGATCACGGATATTCATGAGATTTTCCCTATAGAAAAATTCAATTAAAAGAATAGAATTAATTGATTATGACTATATCATAATTTTCCCTATAATACAGCGCATAAAATTTAAATTAACAACCAATAGGAGAAAAAAACAATGTCTAATATGGAAGGAAAAAAAGTCCCTCAAGTGACATTCCGCACTCGTCAGGGTGATAAATGGGTTGATGTAACTACCTCTGAATTATTTGATAACAAAACAGTGATCGTGTTCTCATTACCAGGCGCATTCACTCCAACTTGCTCATCATCACACTTACCACGTTACAACGAATTAGCACCAGTATTCAAAAAATACGGTGTAGACGATATTCTCGTTGTATCTGTAAATGATACTTTCGTAATGAACGCATGGAAAGAAGATGAAAAATCTGAAAACATCACTTTCATTCCAGATGGTAATGGTGAATTTACCGAAGGCATGGGTATGTTAGTTGGTAAAGAAGATTTAGGCTTCGGCAAA
This sequence comes from Haemophilus sp. oral taxon 851 str. F0397, assembly GCF_000242295.1. Lineage (NCBI taxonomy): Bacteria > Pseudomonadati > Pseudomonadota > Gammaproteobacteria > Pasteurellales > Pasteurellaceae > Haemophilus > Haemophilus sp. oral taxon 851. The sequence goes on along the minus strand of NZ_JH591064.1, from coordinate 3,363 downwards.
CGTTCATGGCGTTATTCTATGCTTGTGAAAAACGGCGTAGTTGAAAAAATGTTTATCGAACCAAACGAACCAGGCGATCCGTTCAAAGTATCCGATGCTGACACTATGTTGAAATATCTTGCGCCACAACATCAAGTGCAAGAATCTATTTCAATCTTCACAAAACCTGGCTGTCCTTTCTGTGCAAAAGCAAAACAACTTTTACACGATAAAGGCTTAAGCTTCGAAGAAATCGTATTAGGTCACGATGCAACAATCGTGAGCGTACGTGCAGTTTCAGGTCGTACTACTGTTCCACAAGTGTTTATCGGTGGTAAACACATTGGCGGTAGCGACGATTTGGAAAAATACTTTGCATAAGCAGGCAAGTATTTAGCTGATTATTATTTGGGAATGTAATTTAAAGGGCGCATTAAGCGCCCTTTTCATTTGTACGAATTTATTGCAAAAATTAATAATGGGGTGGTGGCGTTTCTTCAGATTGGCTTGCAATGTTAGACGGTTGAAAATCTTTTAATTTATTTGCCATATAACGCAATTGGACTTGCATTTTATCAATATCAAATTGCTGTTGAACTAAAGCGTGATTTAATTCATCTAATAACTGTTCCTGAAATGCAATTTTCGTTTCAAGTTCTTCGATGCGATTTTCTAACATTTGTTGAATTTGCATAAATTTTCTCTAAATTCTAAAAAAAAGTTGAGAATAGATAGAAAGCCATTTAATCTATTCCTCGTATTATTCCATTCATTATAAAGGATTAACTCATATGTTAAAAATTCAAAAATTATCTATCGCAGCATTAATGGTAAGTGCGGTGATTTCTGGCCAAGTTTTTGCAGAAGATAGCGTATTCGATGAGAAAGCCGCATCTTATGCCGTGGGTACGCTCATGGGCGGTCAAATGAAAGATCTTGTAGATTCACACAAAGAAGTCATCAAATATGATAATGCGCGTATTTTAGATGGTTTAAAAGATGCCTTAGAAGGCAAAGTGGATGTTCGTAAAGATGAAAAAATCCAAAAAACCTTAGAATCTATTGAAGCAAAATTAATGGCTGCATCAAAAGCAAAAGCAGAATCTATTGCTAAACAAGCAAAAGAAGAAGGTGATAAATTCCGCGCTGAATTTGCTAAAGGTAAAGATGTAAAAACTACGCAATCTGGTTTAATGTACAAAATTGAAAACGCTGGTAAAGGCGATGCAATCAAATCAACAGATACGGTTAAAGTACATTACACGGGTAAATTACCAAATGGAAAAGTATTTGATAGCTCCGTAGAACGCGGTCAGCCTGTAGAATTTCAACTTAATCAAGTAATTAAAGGCTGGACTGAAGGTCTTCAATTAGTGAAAAAAGGCGGAAAAATTCAATTAGTCATTGCCCCTGAATTAGGCTATGGCGAACAAGGTGCTGGCGCATCTATTCCACCAAATTCAACATTAATTTTTGATGTAGAAGTATTAGACGTCAATCCAAAAGCTGCAAAATAATTAATGAGTTTAATAGCGCGCGTTCTTTAACGCGTGCTTTTTATTATAAAAAAACGAGCGGAATTTTTACCGTACTTTTAATCTAACACCATGACTTTAAACGACAAATATCCTTTCACCGACGAAGATCGCACTATCATAAATTCCTACAAAGCGGTCGTTGATGGTGTAGGCGCTCTTATTGGCGAACACTGCGAAATCGTGCTTCATTCTCTAGAAGATATTGAACATTCTGCTATTTGTATTGCTAACGGACATAACACTAATCGACAAGTTGGTTCGCCAATCACCGATCTTGCCTTACGTTCACTACGAAATATGCAAAGCGAAAGTGTTTCAAAGCCTTATTTTACACGAGCAAAAGGCAGCGTACTGATGAAATCAGTTACTATCGCTATTCGCAATAAAACTCAACGTATTATTGGTTTACTTTGCATCAATATCAATTTAGATGTACCCGTATCTCAATTTTTGCAATGCTTTATGCCAATGGAGCATACAAATGAAACCTCTTCAGTGAACTTTGCGAGTTCAGTGGAAGACTTGGTTGCGCAGACTATTGAAAAAACAATAGAAGAAGTCAATGCAGATCGCTCTGTTGCCAATAATACTAAAAACCGACAAATCGTCCTTTCTCTTTACGAAAAAGGCATTTTTGATATTAAAGATGCGATTAATTTAGTCGCTGAACGTTTAGATATTTCCCGACATACGGTTTACCTGTACATCCGCCAAATCAAACAAGAGCAAGAATAATGCGCTATGTTATCGCCGTCAAAAGCCCTATTTACGGAAAACAAGGGGCATTTTTAGCTTATCAATTTGCAGAAGCCTTAATCAAAAAAGGACACGAAATCTCACAGATTTTTTTCTTTCAAGATGGGGTAAGCAACGGAAATACATTGGTGTATCCAGCTAATGATGAAGTTAATTTACAAAAACATTGGCAAATGTTTTCCATCACCCACAATGTTCCTTTGCATTTATGTGTTGCAGCATCTCAACGACGAGGTGTTGTTGATAACTTAACGACATCAACCACAGATCACTACAATCTCGCAGAGAAATTCACAATTGCAGGCCTTGGTGAATTTATGGCAGCAAGTTTAAAAGCAGATCGAGTAATAACCCTATGAAGATAGCCTTTTTATTTCGCACATCGCCACATGGCACATCCATTTCACGAGAAGGCTTAGATTCAATTCTTGCCACAACAGCTTTTTGTGAGCCAGATGACATTGGTGTATTTTTTATAGATGATGGTGTACTAAATCTTATTAATCATCAACAACCTGAACTCATTCAACAGAAAGATTTCATTAGAACCTTTAAATTATTAGATTTATATGATGTAAAACAACGCTTTATCTGCACAGAGTCTTTACAGAAATTTAAGCTAGAGAATAAGCAACTCATCCTATCTTGTGAAAAAATTGACCGATCTTTATTGATAGAAAAGCTTAATCAAGCAGAAAAATTGTTTACTTTCTAAGGAATATTATGATTTATACATTTTCTCAATCAGATTATCCCAAAACTGAACTAGATGATTACTTTTCATACATTACAGAAAAAGATGCGGTAATATTATGGCAAGATGGTGTGTTATTGGCAGTAAAATATCCTGATTATTTTGCCAAATGTAAAGGGAATTGCATGATATTGAAACAAGATATTTTAGCAAGAAATCTCACCGCACTTTTACCTCAAAGCAGCAAAATAAAATTAATTTCAATAGAAGAACTTGTTGGAATCACTGAAAATTATTCACCGCAGCTATCACTATAAAATCAAATAATCTAGTAAATACTTAAGCGAAATATCAGACACAGAATAAACAAAAAGTGCGGAGAATTTTCCCCGCACT